>JANQLH010000315.1 GCA_028280735.1 SAR324 cluster bacterium
TCTGAAACTGGACTTTTTTGTTTTATTTTCGTCGGTGGCGGGAATTGGCGGAAATCCCGGTCAGTCGGATTATGCGACTGCCAATGCGTTTATGGACCGATATGCCGATTACCGAAATCGCCTGGTGGATAGGCGACAACGCAAGGGACGCACCCTTTCCATTAACTGGTCACTCTGGAAAGAAGGCGGCATGAAGGTGGATGAGGTAACGGAAAAAATAATGCAAGAAAGTACCGGCTTGATTCCGATGAAAACAGAGGCGGGTATTCAGGCTTTCTACCAAAGTCTACATTTTGATCACCCTCAGATTCTGGCAATGGAAGGATCACTTGAGCAAATGAGGTTGCCACTCTTGGAAACAAGTATTGACTCGGAGGATTTCATAACAGAGGAAACTGAGGTTCCCAAGTTAGAAGATAAAGCCCTGGAAGAACAAGTTGAGCAATATTTGAAGAATCAACTGTCTCCTTTGATAAAACTATCAACCGACAGAATCGACGCTCAATCGTCATTTGAAACTTATGGAATCAATTCTGTTCTTGTTATGACTTTTACTAATCAATTAGAAAAAACATTTGGTCCTTTATCGAAAACCTTATTTTTTGAACATCAAAACATTACGGAACTGGCTGCTTATTTTGCAAAGTCACATCGATCGGTTTTGGCAGAGCTTTTTCAACAAAAGCCGGATGAATTGAAAAAAGTAAAAACCTCTGGCCCTTCCAGTCATACACTAAATTCGATAGCTAATAAAAGCAGGAAGGGACGATTTCTAAGCTCTCAATCGCACGCAACAACCAACATTCAAGCAGGGCCTTGGGAAATCGCTATTATCGGGCTCAGCGGGCGATACCCTCAATCGGCTGATATTGAAGCATTTTGGAATAACTTAAAGTACGGTAAAGACTGCGTCACGGAAGTTCCGAAAGAGCGTTGGGATTGGGAAGATTATTTCAGCGAGGATCGTAGCAAACTAGGTTTTCATTATAGTAATCGGGGAGGCTTTATTGAGGGAATAGACGAGTTCGATCCGTTGTTTTTTAATATTTCACCTAGTGAAGCCAACATATTGGATCCTCAAGAGCGTTTATTTCTGGAGCACGCATGGATAGCCATTGAAGATGCCGGATACAACAGAAAAGGATTACAAATATCCCAAGACAATGATTTGGCAGGGCAGGTGGGAGTTTACGTCGGTGTGATGTATGGAGAGTATCAATTGTTTGGAGCCGAAGAAAGCCTAAAAGGTAATCGAATGGGATTTGCGGGAACTCTTGCCAGTATTGCAAATAGAGTTTCATATGTTTTAAATCTACATGGACCCAGCATGACGGTTGATACTATGTGTTCCTCATCTTTAACGGGGATTCATCTGGCTTGCCAGGATTTAAAACTCGGTAGAACTGATTTAGCAATTGCCGGTGGAGTTAACATTACTATTCACCCGAATAAGTATTTGATGCTTAGTGCAGGTCAGTTTATTTCTTCTGAAGGACACTGTAAAAGCTTTGGTGAAGGAGGGGGTGGCTATATCCCGGGTGAAGGTGTCGGAGCGGTTGTCTTAAAACGTTTGGAAAATGCGGTCCAAGATGGAGACCACATATACGGAATCATACAGGGAAGTGCAATCAATCATGGCGGGAAAACCAATGGTTATAGTGTCCCAAATCCTAAGGCTCAACGTGCCGCAATAAAAAGAGCATTGATGGAATCCAAAATCGATCCTCGATGGATCAGTTATGTAGAAGCACACGGGACTGGCACCAAATTGGGAGATCCTATTGAAATCGCCGCTCTCAGCCAGGCATTTGAAATGGACTCCAAAGAGAGTAGAAACTGCAGCATTGGTTCGGTTAAATCCAATATCGGACATTGTGAGGGAGCTGCCGGAATCAGCGGATTGACCAAGGTTCTCCTGCAGATGAAATACGGGCAAATTGTACCTTCCCTGCATTCATCAACATTGAATCCAAACATTGACTTTAAAAGCATCCCTTTTGAAGTTAACCAGCAGCTCAGAGACTGGGAATGTCCTATCGTCGATGGCCGGCAAATTCCTCGAATAGCCGGGATTTCATCTTTTGGGGCCGGCGGCAGTAACGCGCATCTAATTGTTAAAGAGTACCAGGAGCTTGAAAAGGCATCAACAGAAGCCATTTTAATATCCAAATTGCCGGTTATCGTACCTTTGTCGGCAAAAACAGAAGAACAGCTTTTGGAGTACGCAAAGAAATTGTTGAGTTTCCTGAAAGAACACTCTCAGGATCGCTCTCTACAGCGTGCAGATAATAATGGCCCGATGCTTCCGAAACCGGATCTGGCTGATCTATCCTTTACCTTGCAGACAGGAAGGGAGGCAATGGAAGTAAGGTTGGGTTTGATTGTCAATACCATTGATGAATTAGAAATCAAATTGTCTGAATTTCTTTCGGGCAATCAAAACATTGAAGGGTGTTTTCAGGGCGATATCAAACGAAATAAAGAAGCCCTGGCGGTGTTTGCTGCGGATGAGGAATTTGAGGAAATAGTAAAAAAATGGATATCACGCAAGAAGTTTGCAAGATTGACGGATCTCTGGACAAAAGGTTGGAACATGGATTGGAACAATCTATATACGGATGCAAAGCCCAAGCGTATCAGTTTGCCAACTTATCCTTTCGCGAAAAAGAGGTGCTGGATTCCACAAGTTAATCAAAAGGCCGTCGTTTCAACCACAAAATCCAATGCGGCAAGAAACGATCTGCCCTATCAGGATAATACCCACCGACAAAAAACGAAAACAACATCACTCCATAAAGAAAAGTCGATGGAACTTGTGTCTATGATTCCAATCTGGAGTTCGGTCAATCCTGAATATCATAATAGTGATGCAGTTTCATCAAGCTCGAAAATCCTGGTGATGGGAACATATCAAGCTCACAAGGATTGGTTTCGGAAATCAGAGTTTAATACCGGTTTTCTGGAACTTTCTTCACAAACAACAATAAAATCAATTCAAGATCAGTTGAGCAATCACTCTTTTGATGATCTGATTTGGATAGCTCCCGATCTTTCTCAAGATATAGGAGGTAATCCTATTGACCAACAAGAACAAGGAGTTCTTCAAGTTTTTAGAATCATCAAAGCACTTTTGAATCTCGGGTATGGAACCGAAGCTATTCAATGGACAATTATAACAGGTAAGACACAGGCCGTTAAAAAACAAGATCCGATTATCCCTACTCATGCAGGAATCTCAGGGCTAGTTGGGAGTCTGGCGAAAGAATTTGCCCATTGGAAACTCCGATTACTGGATATAGAAGCTTTGGATTCTGTGTCGGTTAACGAATGCCTTTCTCTACCCTACGACCAATATGGCAATGGTCTTGTTTATCGCAACAATAGCTGGTTTAAGCAGGAATTGGCCTCTATTAAAACCTTGAATCCAGCTGGGATCACATACAAAGAAAATGGGGTCTATGTTGTCATTGGAGGTGCCGGGGGTATCGGAGAAGTTTGGAGCCGATATATGATTCAAAATTATAAAGCGCACATTATTTGGATTGGCAGGCGAGAAAAAGATGAGGGAATCAGCAAAAAAATCAAACACATCAGTATGTTTGACAGAGAACCTCTCTATTTTTCTGCAGATGCTACCAAGCTGGATTCCCTGAAAAGTGCATTTGAAGATATAAAATCCGTACACCCAATAATTAACGGTGTCGTGCATTCTACTATCGTACTCCACGATAAAAGCCTTAACCAAATGGAGGAAGCTGCCTTTAGGGCGAGTTTGTCGGCTAAAGTGGATGTAGGTGTTAATATGGATCTTGTGTTTGGCAACCAGGAACTGGAGTTCATGCTTTTCTTTTCCTCCTTTCAGTCTTATGCCAAGGCGCCGGGGCAATCCAACTATTCTGCAGGTTGTACTTTCATTGATAGTTTTGCCCAAATGCTGGATAGGAAATACTTGTATCCCGTGAAAATCATGAATTGGGGGTACTGGGGTAGTACAGGAGTAGCGGCAGACGATTTTTATAAAAAGAGAATGGAGCAGGTCGGCATTGGGTCAATCGAACCGGAAGAAGCCATGCAGAGCCTACAGACTTTTATCAATTCTGAAATTAATCAGATGGCATTGATGAAGGTTTCAAAATCTGAAGCACTGAGTATTCTCAACATTAAAGAAAAAGTTATCTGTTATCCAAAGCTTTCTGAATCCGTGCTTCACCAGCTTAGTGCAACAGCGACCAATCAAAACGCTTTGGAAAAGCAATTCTCTGAAAACAGACAACAGATAGAGGAGATTAACTCATCATTGGCGACGTTGTTCGCTGCAGCTCTTATCTCTGCAAACCCATCCGGAGAGAAATATTCAGACTTTCAACATTCGTCTTTTAATCAACCAATCAAGCCTTATGATCGATGGCTTAGCGCTGGACTTGACTATCTGCAAAAGCATAAGTTCTTCAACCGTGACACTTTTGTTGCTCAAGAAAAAAAAGACTTTTCTGTCGCTTGGAATGAGTGGGAAAAACGAAAATCCCAATGGTTCATCAATTCTGATCAAAAAACGCTAATCTCTTTGATAGAGAATTGTTTAAAAACCCTGCCAAAAATTGTGAGCAAGAGGCAACTGGCAACCCTTGATTTGTTTCCTGAACTTTCCAAAAAACTATTTGATGCCATCTACACCATAAATCCGCTTGCTGATCATTTTATCGGCATACTGGCTGATACCTTGGTTGGATTAATTGAGCAACACACACAAACCGATAGGAAAAGTAAAATCCGAATCCTTGAATTGGCTGCCGGTAATGGATACACAGCCTCAAAATTACTGCCCATTCTGCTGAAACACTCAAATTTGATTGAAGAATATTGTTATACCGCCAGATCCAAATCGATCCTGGAAGATGCTGAAAAGAATCACCTACCCGACTTTCCAGCTCTGACAACCGCAGTATTTGATGTTTCCAAATCCATAGCAGACCAATCAATTGCTAAAGGTTGCTACGATGTTGTAATTGCGAACAATGTCTTCCATACAACATCAAATATCAAAGAATGCTTGCGAACTACGAAAGCTGTTTTGAAAAATCAGGGGATTCTTCTACTGAATGAGATTAGTGAGTGGTCACTCATTTTACACCTGACAATAGGTCTGCTGGAAAATTGGTGGTTGGAGGAAGATGCTTCGTTTCGTTTAGATGGAAGCCCAGGACTGGATTCCGGAATCTGGAAAGAAGTATTGGAAGAAGAGGGCTTTGATCCTGTCTTTTTCCCTGCCGAGAAAGCACACAAGTTTGGACAGCAAATAATAGCGACTCGCAGTGACGGCATAGTGCGGCAAAAGATCGAGACCAATACTTATTCTCCAGAGAATATAAACAACAAAACACGGCACCGAATTATCAAAACACCAAAAGAGGAGGCTGATAAACTAAAAAAGCAGAATTCACCTGCCTATGCTGATTTGTATGGGATACCAATCTTAAAGGTCTTCCAGGAAATGAATTTATTTAGGCATATCGATCACAAAATAAAATTCGAGGATTTATATGACAAAATTTATAATGGCTCCAATCAAAACCCATTAATATTAAATTCTGCACTTAATTGTTTAAAAAAATGTGAATTCATTGAATCACAAGGAGACATGATTGTATTGTCCGAAAACGGCGATTCTGAGGAAACGCGCATCCGCATGCAAAATATTGATTCAAGATTCGAGTTACTATCTCGCGCATTACCGGATTACACTCCTAATTTCACACTATTGAAACACTGTATCGAAAATCTGCCGACAATATTCAGGAAAGATGGTTCAATAGCCAATCTATTTAAGTCGAAGCCGGTAATTGAGTGGATTCACAAGATTCGTGCATCTGATTATCAAAATGTTGATCAAGCGGATGACCCTATCTTTCAACTAATTTCAAAAAACTTGACGACATTAGTAGAAAAAAAAGAGGTGGTGATTGTCGATCTTGGATGTGCCGGGAACTTAATTAGCCAGTCAGTTCTATCGGCTTTGAATAAGAATCATCAAACAGCAGTATACCACTATATTGAAGGGAGTGAACAATACAAAGAGTCTTTTGAGATGGCGATTTTAAATAATCTGCCAGAAGGAAACGATGAACCAGATTCGATTATTTTTCACCCATCCGGGAATAAGGATGATCTCATAAAAAACAATTCAACGCTTAAAGCAGATATTGCCATCATCCATACCGAACTGAAGGATCACAAAAAGCTGGAAGACTCACTTGAATCTGTAAAAAAGATCCTTGATAAAGGAGGTATGATTGTCGCCGGCGAACACCCGTCTTTTATAGCGGACATTAATACCTTCACTTTTGGATTGCTTGATAATCGGCTATTGTACCAAAGCAAGATAAACCTTTCTCAAAGTGACCTTGACTGGGCAACGATTTTTGAAAAAGCAGGGTACCAGGTTGAACCGATATTTAGCGAAATGCTGGTGTTAGCCTGGCAAGAATCGGAAACGGATATCGGCAAAGCAGTGATTGAAGATAACTTGGATTCCGTAAACCAATTGGATGATACCGTTTCCTCACTCATTAGCATATTTTCAAGTGTTTTAACGGTTGATCCGGTAGATCTGGATATTGACACAAATCTACAGGAGTATGGTCTTGATTCTATTCTGATCTCAAGAGTTTTTATCGGTCTTAAAGAGAAGTTTGGCGATATTTTAAGCCCAAAAGAAATAGTAGATATTAACACAATTAAAAGATTGGCAAGCTTTATCATGGAAAAGAAAAAAGAGTTGCCGGTCACCGTTGAAACACACAAAAAAAATCAAAAAGATAGCCACACAGTTGTTAAATCCTTTTCTAAAAAAAATAATGGCAATCCGGGTTCTAACAATGAATCTTTCCTTCCTCCTGTGCCAAAAGTAGCCGCTACGCTTGATCAACCAAAATCTCGAGAACTAATCAATCAGTTAAAAGAAAACTGGTTGCAGTTAGATGAATTCGAGGCAGAAGTAGATTTTATCTCTATATCTGCTGATAGAGATTATGAAGTGGTTACCTTCGGAGATGGTCAACCGATCATTTTCTTAACGGGATTAGCATTCACCTGGAAGATATGGAAAAACCAGATACTGGCGTTAGGGAATCAATATCGTTGTATATTCCCTCAATTGCCGGGTCACGGAAAAAGCAGTTCTAAAAACGGAAGCTTTGGTTTTGATGATATTACTGATGACTTAATTAAAATTCTAAATTATTACGCTATCGATTCATCTCACCTGATTGGGTGGTGTATGGGGGGAAATATAGCACAATTGTTTGCGGCGAAATATCCGGAAAAAACGAAATCGTTAGCATTGGTTTGCACAACACCGACAGATGCAAGACTCCGGGGGATCAATGCTAAAGATTTGACCGACTACTCCATGAATCCAATGGATACATACGTCGTAGAGTTCCGAAATTGTTTTAAGCACTCTCCGAATAGAAAACCTCTTTCAAATGTATTCATCGAATTTGTAAAAGATGGCTACTGTCCAATAGATAATATTCATGTGATGAATTATGTCGAGAATCTCTTTAGATTTGACTCCACACAGTTTCTTAAAAGTATTGAAATCCCAACCCTGGTCACGGCTGGAAAGTGGGATATTGCTTTCCCTCTATCCCAGGTTAAACTCGTACACAAAGGGATTCCCGATTCAAAGTATGTTGAATTCGATCAATCGGGCCATCTCCCTTTTATCACTCAACACCAAAGGTTTAATGAAGAGTTGCTACAATTTTTGACTTTGAAGCAATCCTGACTCTATCCAAATTTGGATCGCAATTGGTGTCGTCCACACAGGATTCATAAAAAAACAGGGATTCAAGTTCCGGCGGATTAAATCGCTGACGACTTCTATGCCACCCCTACGGGTATTACTAGTATTCAGAAACAGATCAGCGAGTTATTCATGATTCAGTTTATAGAACTGGCTGCCCATAGTTAATAATCAGGAAACAAAATCGTTATGGAAAATAAAAAATGTATTTTTATCACCGGAGCTGCTTCAGGTATTGGAGAAGCTACTGCAAAGTTTTTCGTTAAAAAAGGTTGGTTTGTCGGATTATACGATCGCAATATGAGCTTATTAGCTGCTGTTTATGAAAAAACAGGCCCTTCAAATTCCTGTTATAAACAATTGGATGTAACAAATGTCGAAAGTGTCAGGGAAGCTTTAGCTCATTTTGCATCACACACCGGAAATCGCATTGATGTGTTATTTAACTGCGCAGGCTGTTGTCAGGCAGGATCCTTCGAAACCATTCCTTATCAAACCCATGAGAATTTAACCTCAGTAAATGTATTTGGTGTTTTAAATTGTTGCTATGAGGCGTTTTCTTATTTAAAAAATACACCAGGATCAACAATTGTAAATATGTCATCCGGTGTAGCTGCATTTGGAATGCCCGACTTGGCGAGTTACACTGCATCGAAATTCTGGGTTAGGGGATTCACGGATGTACTAAACATTGAGTGGTCACAATATGACATTTCTGTTTGTGATATCATGCCAGACCTGGTCGATACTCCCATGATCAGGAATCATAAATCGACAAAAAAAATTAAGATGTTTAAAAAGCCGGGCATGTCACCCTATGTTGTAGCCAAGACCGTTTGGAAAGCCTCTCATAGTAACAAAGTTCATTGGAAAATTGGATTACAGTTTCGGCTGGGACTAGTTTTAATAAAACTAGTCCCAAATTGGGCTGTTTTATGGGGTTTGAAGAATCAATACAAGCTATCGTCAGCTACCTTAAATAAATGAGTGATTCTTTGAATCTAAAATGTCCGGTTTTTTGATTTCATCTCGCTTTTTCGCCAATGCTTATTCTTGAAGCCCTGAGCAGTATTATCTATCAATCATATAGAAAAAAACGAAAAGGGATTTAGAACTCAACGTTACGGACTATAACCTCAAACGATGAGAGGTGATTTTTTTTACTGCCGGCCTTCTCTTTCGAGAGAAGCCCTGATTTGTGAATTGGACCAGGCTAAATTAGGAATTTCTATGAAAAATACTTTTAAAGACAATGTGATTATTATAACCGGTGGTGCTTCAGGTATTGGATGCGCCTTAAGTAAAGAATTGGGAATAAGAGGAGCAAAAATAATCATCTGCGACATAAATAAAGCAGGCGCGGAAACAGTCGCATCTTCCATTAATGATGATGGAGGAGATGCAGAAGCTGTGATGCTGGATGTTTCCAAAGAAGATGATTTCAAGCAATTGATAGAAAGGGTCTATTTGGAAAAAAAACGTCTCGACATGATCTTTAATTGTGCCGGGATTGCGCTAATCGGTGAGATTTGTGATATGGAGATGAACCACTGGCATACAACCCTTGATGTCAATTTATACGGAACGCTTCACGGTACAATGCATGCGTACAAGATAATGCTCAAACAAGGTTTCGGCCATATAATCAATTTTGGTTCTACTGCTGGATTTGCCCAATTTCCCGTGGAAGCACCTTTTTGTGTATCGAAAAGTGCTGTTATCGCTCTTTCGAAAGCTTTATGGCTTGAAGCTGCTGAATATGGAGTTCGAGTCAGCGTCGTTTGCCCGTTTGCCGTAAATACGGAGATTTTTCAGACGTTTTCGATCTTAAATGCGAAACGAGAAGATTTTCAGGCATTGGTAAAATATCCGTTAGCAGATGTTACAAAAACTGCTTTGCAAATATTGAAAGGCGTTTCAAAAAATAAAGCCTTAATCGTCATTCCCCCAGTTTTTGGTGGCTTTGTTTTATCGATACATAAATATTTTCCATTCATCTGGAATCAAATGATAAAAAAAGCCCTGAAGCAATTCCGCGGCATTAGAAACGTCAATAATCTGCCTAAAAATTAAAAATAAAAATGCAGAAAAATCGACCTAAAGTGGGAATAGTTAAAGGAAACTACCAAGAAGCTTATTTAAATATTCAAAGGCTTTTTGAATTAATTAACTATACGCCGCAAAAATCACGAATTTTCATTAAACCGAATATTTGTGGAAAATATGCTCCTGATTCGGGTATTATTACTTCTCCTGAATTAATAGAAGCACTGATCGTCTTTTTTAGAAACTTTTTTCCTGAAAAGGAGATTATTATCGGTGAAGGTAGTATCCGCCCGAAAGAAATGGAAGAGATCTTCGGGATAGCAGGTTACCGAGAATTTGAGCACCGCTATCAGGTTAAGCTGGTAAATCTTGATAAAGTATCTCGCGTGGACCACGAATGGAAATATGGGAACATAAGATTACCGGAGTTTATACATTCATGTGAATATATAAACGTTGCAAAAATGAAGACCCACACTCAGACAACAGTAACATTGTGTCTAAAAAACCAGAAAGGTGTTTTAAACCTGAAAACAAAAAAAAAGTTTCATCAAAAACTTAACCTTCATTCAGCCATCCATTCCTTGTCATCTGTGGTCAAGCCGGATTTAAACATCATAGATGGAATAGATGCGCTGGAAGGAAATGGTCCGGTGGCGGGCGGACAAAAAAAGACTGCAAATCTTCTCATAGCATCAAAAGACATATGGGCGATCGACAATGTTGCTGCCACCATCATGGGATTTGATGTAAACGAAATTGAACATATCCCTGTCGTCTGTGATTATATGGTCGAGGGTGAAAACATATGGGATTGCTTCAATCCATTTAAAAAACCTCAGTCTCCCATTACTGTTCCGGAGTTAAATCTGACGGTTCATTTTGATAAAGCTGTTTGCTCACATTGCACCTCATGCTTCGATGATACTTTTGCTCAAAACCTTAATAGTATTGTCAATGAATTTGTAGCTGGTAACAAAGCGATAAAGAAAAACGTGATTCTCGGCCAGTCCTTTCCCGTAATACCATCTAACGAGAAAGTGTTATATCTGGGAGATTGTGCATGCGAACATGCGAAAGAATATGATTTGCCTTATGTCAAAGGATGCCCACCTGAAATTGAAGATGTTCATGAACATTTATTGGTATTGTTTGGGAAGTAATTAAAAAGGAGATTTTAAAATGGGAAAACCGAATCTAGATGTATTGAGTAAATGTAATTGTAAGGGTTGCGAAGAAACTATTAAAAAGAGTGATGTGATGGATCTTCCATATCGCTATAATTCGCCATTGAAACACACAATCATAAGTATAAGCGGATGGATGATATTTCCTGTCGCAAGTTTTCTCTTGGTGGGTTACTCCCAATGGCTGATAGTGATACTTATCGGCTTTTTGGGAGGCTATCTCTTAAATGCTTTTTTGCTCTGTTCATCATGCACTTATCATCACGATGATGTTAAGATTTGCGGTTGTGTGTCAAAATCGATATTTCCATTTAAAAGAAAAAAGTCGTGGGGTCGATTTGAAAATATATTCGGCTGGTCTGCAATATCAATTTTAAACTTTGCTCCAACTTATTTTGTACTAATAATGAGAAAAGAAATCCAATCCATAGTTATTATTTCTTTAGTGATAATAATTAACTTTTTTTTCTTATACACATTTAGCTGCCCTAACTGTAGGCAAAGGGGAGTTTGCTATTTAGGACAAGCATCAATGCTGCTTGGAAAATCCCAAGGTAAAGGAGTATAACATGAACAAATTGTTAAAAATTGCTCAGTCCGCTACGGAATCGGCAACAGTAAATAACAATATTGAATTCCCCATACAGTATTATCGAGATGACGGCTTTGGCCTTTTTTTTTCGATAGATAAAAGTAAAGCCAGGTTGTTGTTGCCCTCTCAAAACTTGCATCCTTTGGTTCTTCCGAACGGCAGAGCGGTATTCGCGATTTTTGCTTACAATTATATTGAGACAACAATAGGTTCTTACGGGGAAATTGCAGGTGGCATAATGATTACTTATGGGAAAAAGCCTTCCTTGATCAATTTGTTGTTGGATGCTTTGATCCCCGGCCGAACTACGGAAATTGGTTCTGTTGTACCTTATCACCCGGTAACAAAGATGGTCGCCCATGATATCGGAATAGATCAATGGGGTTATAATAAATTCATTGCTGACATGAAATTCATCATTACACCCGAATATCAGAAGTGTGTCTTACATGATAATGACCAACATGTTCTTGATATTCAAGTTTCCAGGAAAGGCAAATTCTCAAACGAAAAGATGCCTCTGATCACATACACTGTGAAAGATGATAAACTCATCAAAACCGTCATTCCCCAAAAGGGTGTAAAGCGCATCTCTCATCGTCCCAAAGACTCATTTTTAAAACTCGGTGATCATGCGATGGCGCAATCGATAAAAAACCTTGATATTTCCCCTAAGCCGTTTGCCTCCATGTACTATGTTGAGCATTCATTGACGTTGTCTGCCGGTGAGGAGATTGAAGATGGAATAGTTAATCCGTTGCCGGTTTTTGATAGCCGGTCAGCCGATGGAACGTTACAGATTGAACATAATCAATAGGCGGACTGCAGTTTTATGTGGTCAAACCACATTAATTACATGGTTTTTTTTATTGCGGTGCCAGGGGGCATAACCTTCCAAATTTGCAAATTTTCCTTCTATTTGATGGCGATATGTCATCCTGATTCCATTCAATGAGTCTCGTAAATTCAACCATCAGAGATTCGGGACAAGGATACGGATAGCCTCCCTGTTTGCAGATAGGTGGATCAATCCCGGTACCTTGTGATGTCAATAGAGTATTTCCCCGGCTGCATAAAACAATATCAGGGGCTGGTTCATAAACCGATTAAAAAAAGGAGAAAAAGATGAAAGTTTATATGTTCCCGGGTCAAGGTTCCCAAATCAAAGGAATGGGTGACTCTCTTTTTGACGAGTTTAAAGACCTGACCGACAAAGCAGATGAGATTCTCGGATACTCAATCAGGGAACTTTGCCTTGAAAATCCAAACAATAAGCTTCACCTGACTCAACACACACAGCCGGCATTGTATGTAGTCAATGCTTTCTCGTATTACAAAAAACTGAAGGAGTTTCGTAAAAAACCAGATTTCGTGATTGGTCACAGCCTTGGAGAATACAATGCTTTGTTAGCTTCAGGAGGTTTCGGTTTTGAAACCGGCTTACGACTTGTGAAGAAAAGAGGAGAGTTGATGAACCAGGCATCAGGAGGTGCAATGGTCGCTGTACTTGGTTTGAACGAGGAGATTACTAAAAGAGTTTTGCAGGATAACGATCTGACCGGGATGGACATTGCTAATGTAAATGCCCAATCTCAGATTGTTGTTTCAGGGTTAAAAGGTGATATTGAACGGGCACAATCCTGTTTTGAACAAGCCGGTGCGACATATTTACCGCTAAATGTCAGTGCTGCATTTCATTCTCGATATATGCAGAAAGCAAAAGAAGAGTTCGAGGCTTTTTTAATGGAATTCGATTTTTCAGAACTCACCATCCCGGTGATCTGTAATGTAGATGCCCGACCATACCAACATGCGAATATAGCGACCAACTTAGCGAATCAACTCAGATCTTCGGTGAAATGGTTGGAAAGTATACACTATTTGATGAGCCGAGGAGAGATGGAGTTTGAAGAATTAGGTGTTGGGAATGTTTTGACCAAGTTAATCGATAAAATCAAGACAGAAAACACTCCACTGACGAAAGAAGCCGGTGTTGAATTAAAACAAATTTCTGAATCAAAGGCTTGGGGCAATCAATATATAGAGGAAGAGGATGAGAGAAAAGCCGAATCTGATCTTCAGTCGGATTTGGATAAAGAAAAGGAAGCCGAATCAATGAAAAGTATTGAGACCGTCTTTGCAGATCTCAGTATGGCTGAGGATCAAAATCCAGGTCGAATAGCGTATAGAAAGGAGATCGAAGAAATCCACAAAAGAATTGAACATTGGAATAAAACCTATCCAATTGGCACCAGGGTGAGCTGTGAAGGTTACGACAAACCATTTGAAACAAGAACAGAAGCTACAATTCTGTTCGGTCATCGAGCCGCTATTTACATGAAAGGATATGATGGCTACTTTGCCCTTGATGAAATATCCCCTATTTGACCTATCACTGTCAAAAACCTAATAAAAACAAATAATTAAACCTTCATCAATAAACTAGTGTAAAAGGAACAAGCCATTAAAAGCGTCCTCCAAATACACGCAACGGGAACGCTTTTCTTTTTTTGAATGAACTCCGAAACATTAAAATTGAGCCATTTCGCAACAGGTAGCTGGGTAACATATCCAAACATTGAGCCTATTAAGGAATGAACAGCATGAAAAAAAAGAAAATTGTTTTATGGAATCCCAAACCTTTTTTTGAAGATGGAAAAATGGGACTTTTCCCACCTTTGGGACTGGGTATAATTGCTTCTTGCACTCCGGATCATTACGAAGTAGTCATTCGAGACGCTGAATTTGACAAAACTGAATATGAAGAGTGTGATCTGGTCGGCATTTCAGCCATGACTTGCCAAGCCCTTACCGGATACAAGATCGCAGCTTTATTCAGGGAAAAGAAAATTCCCGTTGTGATGGGAGGAATTCATCCAACTATGAATGAGGAAGAAGCGCTACAATATGCTGATGTTGTGGTTAAAGGAGAAGCAGAAAATCTTTGGCCTGAATTACTTAAAGATTTTGAAAAGGGTGAATTAAAAAAAGTATATCATTCGGAAACATTTCATGATTTGAAGAATCTTCCTTTCCCTGCGGTTGAAAAGTTTAACAAGAAATACAAAATGGGGATCTTGCAAACAACAAGAGGTTGTCCCTTTAACTGCGAGTTTTGTGCAGTGACAACCTTTAATGGAAGAACTTACAGAAAGCGACCTATCAATGAAGTTTTGGATGAACTTGAACAAAATCCTAATAAGTACATATTTATTGGCGATGATAACATGTATGGTATCAATAAAAAAGATACTGAAAGGTTCATTCAATTGTGCCAGGGCATTATTGACCGAAAAATAAAAAAAGTTTGGTCAACTCAGGTATCACTGAACTTTTCAGATGATGCCAGAGCAATGAAAATCGCCAAAAAAGCCGGCTGCATGGCAGTTCTTTTGGGAATTGAATCGATGTCAAAAGACGTACTAACCGGGAACATGTCAAAAAGAATTAACATAAAGTATATTGAAGACAGAAATTTTGTTAAAAGAATTCATAAACATGGAATTCTTGTTTTAGGAAGCTTTATCATCGGAAATGATGAAGACAATGAAGATAGTTATGAAAACATCTATAACACCATGCAGGCGTTAAAAATAGATATACCGAGTGTTTGGGCAATGACACCATATCCTGGAACGAAAATATATGAAAGATTGAAAGAGTCAAACCGATTATTATATACGAATTATCCCGAAGATTGGACTCATTACAGCAAATTCCGTCTCCCATTGTTTAAATTGAAAAACCTTGACGATAATAGTTTTGCAAGAAAAGTTCGTTTGCTGATAACAAAGGTTAACTCCAATAAGAATCTATTTATCAGGGCTTTAAGGAGCATATTCTACAGTAGGACCTTGTTTGGGGCCTATTTTTCGGTTCTCTGGGGAGTTTCTGCCCGTAAAGAGGGTGAATCTATTGTCAATAGTGAATAATGATAACGAAATACCTTCTTTCGTGATTATGAAGTTGTAATATAGTAGCTTTCCGTCTGATCATTAGAGAAAAACCATCTTAGGAGTCTATTAAACATGGTGAAGATGAACAACTTATAAAAAAAGACTCCGAATTCCTTCCGGAAAAACCAGTACTCTCAACTTAATCTACTGGGTCGTCTGGTCCTATTCTTGGTCAGGCATTTATTCTCCCAAACAAATACCTGACCAGAGCATGATTCTCTATTTTTTCATTTGACAGTAAATGCTGACGTTTTTGCAATACAGTAGATTGAATTTAAGCCAGGTAAGATTTTAAGATACAATTGAAACAGTTCGGTCAGATAAGCTAATCCTGACCATGATTTAAAAATCCCTCTTGAAAAAATCCCCCCGAAACAGAGATTGAAGCTCCATTGAAGTTATTGATTCCTCATTATTTCTAAACAGCTAAATCTGAGTCTGAAACGAACCACCCCATCACAAACAGCAGCTCTTTTCTTTCATATTTTTATCCCGGCTCCCGCCTTACGAATCTCGTGCGACATGCTGCAAAGGATCACAATTATATATTTCTTTTCAAGAGCTTATTAAATCTGATTTTTACGATAAAAAAGGATTGATTTGAAAAGTGGACTCTGCATCTGGATCAGGCAAATGCCTGAGAATAATAAGCTAATGCCTTGAAGTAAATTGAAAGGAGATAAAATCAAAAGTGTATTTCAGTTTTTTATTAAAGCTTTTTCGTGAGATTCCGATAGGGAGATAAGAAATCAGTTTAGTGCTGATTGGAAAATATTATTAAAGTTTTTCGCTATTATTCCGACATAGGAGTAAAAGAGCTTTATTTAGTGTATTTGCGTGATTTCCAATCTCAATTAAGGGAAAGCTATGGGCTTAAGAATCAACCACAACGTCGCAGCGATTAACTCCTGGAGGAACTTGAAAGCGACTGACGATGCGATGAGTTCAACACTGGAGAAA
>JANQLH010000327.1 GCA_028280735.1 SAR324 cluster bacterium
CCCGATACCGGAATTCAGCTTGAAGATTAACGTGCTGTCAGCCTTGAGCATAAGGCATTGAAAATTCAAATAAAAACTGCTTGAGAGCTGAATGCTGAAAACACTGAACGTCAAAGCAGCAAGCTGCCTTTAAAGCTATAATTGGTGTGGTTTAAACTGGTTTTCGTTCAGACACTGGCTATAGGATGAAAATTCAACTTGAAATCGAAAAAATAGTACCACCAGGGGATGGGCTTGGATACTTTAATAACAAGGCCGTGTTTGTTCCCTGCACCACTGTTGGGGATGTGGTTGAGGCGATAATTGTAAAGGAAAAAAAGAAACATATCCTTGCCTCTCTAAAAGAAGTGGTTTCTCCCGGGAAAGATCGCATTCAGGCTCCCTGCCCCCATTACCGGGAATGTGGCGGTTGCTCCATGATGCATTTGACCTACACCAATCAAGTTAAGCTCAAACTGAAACTGCTGACCGAAGTTTTCACCAATCACGGATTGGATATTACTCCTGATTTTATTCACTCACCCCGGACCGAACATTATCGTCATCGCACAACGGTTAAACTGAAGAACGGAATCATTGGTTTTTCAGCCAGACAAAGCCATCATGTTGTGCCCATTGATGAATGTCTTATTTTAAGCAAGGGTATTAAAAATCAATTGATCGGTCTAAAAAACCTGGGCCGCAATAATTGCGAATTCTCCTTACTTGAATCCTCGGATAATGGAGAGATAGCTGTTTGTGTCACGGAAAAGAACCGCTTGGTTCCTCTTCCGGGGCATTCTGAGCGGGTTGCTGAAAACTATGGTTTTGGTTCGATAGTCTTGCGTAGTGATGGATTTGCCCAGGCCAACCCTTTCATCACATCAGCCATTTGCCGTGCACTTGAAAAGAAAGTGTCTGCTGACGACAATATCTGCGAGCTATATTGCGGTGCCGGAACCTTTTCATTACCCCTGGCCATAAAAGCCGCAACATTGGAAGGATTTGACTTAAGCAAACGATCGATCCGGTCGGCAATTGAGAATGCAAAACAAAATAACCTGGCGAATACCCGGTTTAATGTCACAAACCTGGAAAAAGGTTTTAAACTGCCTCAATGCAACACGGTTATGGTCGACCCTCCCAGAAAAGGACTTGGATCTGTTCCACTCAAACGAATCGGCACTTCCCGAGCTTCAAAATTATTGTATGTCAGCTGTAATCCCGCCTCACTGGCACGAGATGCGAAATCGCTGATGGAAACATACCGCTTCAACCTGTTGTCTGTGACAGGATACGATATGTATTGTCATTCCCATCATACGGAAGCTTTGGCAGTTTTTTCCCGATAGTGGGAGGTTTCAATAATCCAACACATCATAGGTGTTCAGTTCAAATCGAATTTTACCTGCTCTCATCAGAGCTTCAAATTCTTTGTTGATTTCACTCCAGTCGGGATTTGCCGTACATTCTTCGTGATTCCTCTTGGCTTCCCACTTAAAATAGGTAGCGGTATGCGTGTCATCGTGAGAAATGAGCATGCGTATTCCAATCAACCCTGGTTGAGCTTTGAACAGCTCCATGGATCTCCTGCATAAATCCAAGTACTGATCCTTAACACCTTTATCATAAAATGTTTTCGTCAGAACAATAAACATGGCAAACTCCTTTTATGGCCACAATGAATCGGGCCTGTACCTGTGTAATTTGAAAAACCCTCTACCTTCGACCTAATTTTAATTCAACAGAATCAATCTGTATCGAAAAAAACGATTACCCAAAACAGGCAGTTATGAGACATCTACCCGATATTCAGGACAATTTTCCAAGCAATCCCGTTCACTAAAACTTAATCATTTGAATTTCCATGTCGTCCCTCCGGGACTTTTTATTTGGTAAGGCCTTGAGACCAGTGGTTAAAACCTCTGGTATTCAGACCCAAGGTATTCAAGTCCCGTTGGGACGACACAAAACATCAATAAAGAACGGCTGCCGGAAATTCCGGAACTTTTTGGTGCACCCGTTCACCAACCGTTGGTTGAAGTTTAGCCCTGCCCCGCATATACTAAATAGGCCTATTCATTAATTTATGTCTGAATGGAAAATCGCTAAACCCTTATCCAGCCTTCTGCTGGATACCGGAATTCAGCTCGATAATTAATGTGCTATCAACCGTCAGTTTTCAGCATAAAGCATTGAGAATTCAAACAAATACTGGCTGAGAGCTGATCGCTGAAAACACTGAACTTCGGAGTATCAAGCTGCTTTTAAAGCTTTTGTTGGTAGGGTTTAAACTGGTTTTCGTTCAGACACTAATTACAATCTATCCCCGGTTAAAAGGTTCCCATGCGATACATATTGGTTTTGCTGGCAGCGATTCACGTTTTATCCACCACCCATACCCATGCTTTCGAAAAAAAAGGTACAAGCTACGGAAAACCCTTGACCTTATCCAAAATCACCAAAGTTTCCCACATCATGGCCAACCCCGGGGACTTTATAGGCAAGACGGTTCTGGTTAAGGGAGTGGTTGTCAATGTCTGTTCCCACCGTGGCTGTTGGATGGATATAGCCAGTGATGCCCCGTTTGAAAAAATCCGGATCAAAGTGGCAGACGGTGAAATTGTTTTCCCACTGGATGCCAAAGGCAAAGAGGCCCTGGTTGAAGGGGTTTTGGAAAAACTGGAGTTTACAAAAGAACAGATTATTCAATGGAGACGTCATCATGCTGAAAAGCATGGTGAAACGTTTGATCCAGGGTCAGTCACAAGCGGAGAGACCCATTATCGTATCAGGGGAACCGGGGCAGTAATAAAAGAATAGGGAAATTGAAGATGAAATGGAGAAAATGGAATAATATCCTGCATCGTGACATCGGTTACCTGTGTGTGGGATTAACGCTGATTTACGTAATCTCCGGAATCGCAGTTAATCATATGAGTGATTGGAATCCTTCCTTCAGTGTTGAGGTGTCGCACAGTACCATCGAGCCGGTTCACTCTCAATCCGTTCTGCTTCAACCCGGAGAAATCCGTGCTATTCTTTCACAACTGGAGTTGCCCCTGGAGTATCGCAACAGCTTTCAACCCGACCCGCAAACTCTTCGAATCTTTCAATCCGGAAACACGATTACGGTCAATCTTAAAAACGGGCAGGTTACCCAGGAGAAAGTAAAAAAACGGTTTCTCCTTTATGAATTCAATCACCTGCATCTAAACCGTGTCAAAGGTCTTTGGACGATCATAGCGGATATCTACGCTGTGGCCTTGGGAGTCGTAGCCATCACAGGATTATTTGTCCTTAAGGGAAAAAAAGGGATCAAGGGACGTGGTGGTTGGTTGACTGCAGCCGGAATAATAATACCCATCGTTTTTATCTTGATATACCTGTGATTTTTGTCGATTGTTCATCTGCTTTTATAAAGTCCGGATATTGGTAAAAGATTGCTTTCTGAGGCCGAAGGAACTATAATAAAAGCATTATTGTAACGTTAGCTCTAGTTGTAACCGATATCCCGGAAAGCAGAATGATAAAGAAGAAGATCCTGGTTGTTGAAGACGACCCGCAAAGCCTGAATTTGCTGGATGAGTTTCTTTCAGAAAAATATGAAGTGGATTTGGCTGAAAATGGCAATCAGGCATTGGAAAGATTAAAAGAAACAGAGGCAGAAACCTCGTCTCCCATTCAAGCAATTATTCTGGATTGGATGATGCCCGAGTTAACTGGTATTGATTTGCTTAAAATCATAAAAGCAAATTCGCGTTTTCGGCACATTCCGGTTATCATGCAAACGGCCAAGGCCAACAGTTCCGACATTGTTCAAGGCTTAAGACAGGGAGCTTATCAATACCTTACCAAACCTTATGATGAAACGGTGCTGCTTGCCATGGTGGATTCCGCCGTGGAGGAATATGAACGCACCAATGAAGAAAAGCATGCCATTCGGGAATATCAGAAATCAACCAGGCATTTTTTTAAAAAACAATTGTTGGACCTGAAAATTCTGGAGGTCTTGAACGAGTTTTCTTTGGAAAGCTTTTCCCCGGACTGTCAGACTCCTATCGACCTTGTTCAACTGGTAGTGAATGCACTGAAAAAATTCCAATTCCCCAGTGCTTCCGCTAAAGAAGCCGCACTGGCCGATGAAAAGGATATACTGCGCTGCAGCATTTTAGTGAAATATGATGAAGGCGATGAAATAGGATTTTCCGACCGGGGATATGAAGAAAAGCTTTGCCTGGCAGACAAGTATCTTTTGTCCCAGGCCACCGAGCAAAAAACCATACTCAGCAAAAGGAACTTCACGGCAGTTTCTTCCAAATCGGGTCATGTAGGATTTTTGATTCGTAATTCACCCACCGAGGAGGATGAGAAGGATCGTGCCGTTGGTATCATCTCCAATATCATTGAATACTTCGAAAAACGTTTTGAACACTTTGAAGATCAATTAAAAATCAAAAAGCAAAAAGATGAGTTGGAGAAATCACACGAACAAACCAAGGACGTCATTCAATCCTCTTTGGCAGAGTTTGAGGAAGTAAACGAAAAATACCAGAATGTCAAAGAGATGCAGATGGAGATCTGGGAAAACCTGATTCGCAATATTGACGACAGTTCCCCAATCAAGAAAACCGTGTATTCTGCGATGAATGAAGCCTTGCAGCTGTATAGTGAAGATCATCTGACGGATCAACATTTCCTGGAAATAATGAAAGAACTAGGAGAGATTTTTGGCAGAAAGCAGGTATCCGAAGAAGCATTTGCAGAACAATTGGGAGGTACTTCACAGGCGGATGTAGATACCTTGTTGGCATCACTGATGAAATAGTCAATACCATTCCACCAGCTTGGTTCCCGAATACAACAAGCCCGAGAAACCGATCAATCGTCCACCAGATCAGCCAGCTCATTCAATTCGGCTTTTTCGATCAGCACCCACCCTTCCTCGATTTCTACCTTTAACTTTTTCAGCTTCATGGAAGGGTCACCGTCCAAGTTACCGGTTTCCAGATCATATCGCCAGCGATGTCGGCCACAGGTAAGATAATTTTCCTCGATAAACCCCTCCGCCAACAACGCTTCTGCATGAAGGCAAACCCCGCTGAATACGGATAATCCGGTTTCCCGGTTGACAACGACTAGCTCTTTTTTTCCAATTGTCACCCGGGTTAACTCCTCTTTGACAGTATCAACATGAATGATTGCCGACAAATGATCATCCCGAAAGCCGATTTTTTGATGAGTCCCATCGCAATAAGGCTTAATTCCTGAGCCACCGCAACGGCACAGTGTGCGCTGTTGGGTATCAGATCGCTCCCCTATCATAGCGGCTTCTATTTCTATATCGCCCTGAACTTTATAGGGGCCGTTCTTCTCAATAAATATCACCGGTTGAGGTGGAGGATCTCCGGTAATTTCCTGAACGACACCAGGCTCAGCTTTCTTCAATTGGTCAGGGTTTGTGTAATCTCCCTTAAATTCGAGGTCAATGTGGCTGCCGTCACAAAATGGTTTATAGTTGGATCCACCGCAGCGACAAAGCTTGCGTTCCTGTTTTGTTTTCAGTTGGGTGCCGTCCGAATCAAACAAATGCTCAACATCGAGGACAATATAAGGTCCGTTTTTCTGATAAGTAATTCTCGGATTTTTTTTCACTTTTTTGCCGGTTTCACGTTAAAAAGTATGGTTTATCTTAGGGAAAAACCTCCCACCTTGATATCCAGATATTCCAGGATGCCCTCCGGGCCGCCTTCCCGACCCAATCCACTTTCCTTCATCCCTCCAAAGGGTGCCGCGACTGCTGTAGGATTGATGTCATTAATTCCAATAATACCGAAATTAAGCCCCTCGAACAGTGTCATGGCCGTTGTCAATTTATCGGTATAAACGTAAGCCGCCAATCCATAATGGGTATCGTTGGCCATCATTAGCAAATCATCCTCATCTCCATACTCAATGATTGGTGCTACAGGACCGAATGTTTCTTCCCGGTAAATCAGCATTTCTGATGTAACTCCCTTGAGAATTGTTGGTGCGAAAAAATGGCCGTTTTCCAATCCATCGTTCACCAATCGTTTTCCTCCTGTCACCAATTCAGCACCATTGTCCAAAGCGTCGGCAACCTGACGTTCAACCTTTAACAAAGCGTTTTCATTTACCAGGGGGCCGATGCTGACCCCTTCTTCGAAACCACTACCAGCCTTCATTCGTTCTACCCTTGAGGCAAATTCATTTACGAACGCATCCATTTGACTTTTATGGACATAAAGCCTGTTTGGACTGATACAAGCCTGGCCTGTATTCAAAAATTTCACCAGCACCACGCCTTTGACAGCTTTGACCGGATCAGCATCTTTACAAACAATAAACGGGGCATGACCACCCAATTCAAACGATGTCCGTTTCATTTGAACGGCTGCCTGTTGCGCCAGCATTTTACCGACATCCGTAGATCCGGTAAAAGTGAGTTTCCGGATACGCTTGTCTTCAAGAAAAGTTTCCCCGATGGGTCCGGGATGTTTTGCCGTTACCAGGTTGACTACGCCCGGCGGTAACTGTGCCTCAGCAAATAATTTAAAGGTCTCAACAGCACAAAGAGGTGTCGCTTCGGCAGGCTTCAACACAACAGTACAACCCGCAGCCAAGGCGGGAGCAACTTTGCGGGTAATCATTGAAATCGGATAGTTCCAGGGTGTAATCGCAGCAACGACTCCTACAGGGTTGTAATTCAACACAAATCGCTGGTCAGGCCTTGGGGCCGGTATAGTGCGACCATACACTCGTTTGACCTCTTCCGAATACCAAAGCAAAAAATCGGCCGCATACTGAACTTCATTGCGAGCAGCTTTCAAAGGCTTTCCCTGCTCCTCAGTCATGGTATGAGCCAGTTTATCCTTGTTTTCGATCATCAGCTGATACATTTTGCCCAGGTATTCCGATCTTTGGTAGACTGTGGTTTTAGACCAGTTTTTAAAAGCCGCATCAGCGGCATCGATCGATCTGGTTGTATCTCTATCATCTCCATCAGGAACTTCCGCAATTGTTTTACCACTGGCAGGATTGATGGAGTCAAATGTTTTACCGGATTCTGCGTTTTCCCATTTTCCATTAATATACATAGTCCCCCTTTTTTCTCATGTCCCCGGCCGAGATCTTTCTGCAGACCCTTTCAGCCGGATAGTATTACTTTTCAACTGCCTGGATTCCGTTCTATTGTAATCAAGCCCCCACCAATTGTCATCGGCTTTGAGAATTTTGTTGCAAACTGTTCAACTTTCTCACCCGGAAGCTGCCCCACCGCCACAAGAAGCATGGACCATCCTCCCGTATTCGGACATAACTTTATGTAATGCCGGATGATGAACGTTGTACAAATAATCATTGACCGACTTTACCGGTAGAACACCCGGAGATGTCCCGGTAAGAAAGAGGGATTCAAAATTACTTAATCTGTTTTTATGAATCAGCTGAAATCTTACTTCCAATCCCTGATCCTCGATTAATTCCAGCACCTTCTTCCTGGTAATCCCCGGCAATACAGCCTTTGAGGGCGATGTGTAAAATACCGAATCCTTAATAAAAAAAACGTTGCTGCGACTTCCCTCGGTTATATATCCCCTTGAATTGACCATCAGGACCTCATAGTAACCTGATACATAATCAATGAGACTGTTTAATTCCCCGGGTTTTTCCTTTATCAGCTTGGCGTTTGGATTAGGTCTTTCCATAGGAAGCAGGGTCACGGGAACGCCGTTTTTGTATTGTGCGGTTGACGGCAAATAATGGGGGATAAAAACGATCAGCAAAGATTTCCCGATCGATTCCAATTCACCAAAAATAATCTTTAGGTTCCCGTTCGATCTGGTACATTTTTCCGCCAGGATCAGAATTCGTTGTTCGATATGAGATATTTCCAACTCCATATCCAGTCCCACAATTCTGCATGACTGGGCAAGCCTTTCCAAATGGTCATCCAAAAACAATGGTATGGCATTGATCAAGCTAATCACTTCATAGACGGGCCGTCCTTTAAAATTGAAATGTTGTTTTATCCAATCAATAGGCTTCAGAACATCGTTTACAAATCCAAATTTTCCAATTAGTTCCAACATACTTCAATATCCAATTTTACACTTGTCGTTGATATCGATCGTAACAATCCACGCATTTTGTTGCCGGTGACCGGCGCAGTACTCGACATAGCAATCGACAAATATGATTCTATTTACCTAAACTCAAGTTATTGCAAGTTTACCGAATTCGCAAAAGGAAATCCGGAAAACAAGCATCGGCAGATGTATAGCAAGCGTCTCTGAATCAAGATTTGACCGCCTCCGGACTAAAACCTTTTCTTTCAATCAATAAACTAATATGGATGCCACCATCAATCGAAGCTCCAATCTTGATATCCCGGGTGCCTTTGCGGCGCTGGGATTATGTATAATGTTCGGCTCCAATGCCATTGCCGTAAAGGTTACATTTACAGGATTCGGCATATATTTTATTGCCGGTTTACGCTTTTTGGTTGCCTCGTTTTGCCTGATCATCTGGGCCAGAATGACAGGTCACCAACTTTCAGTTCCTAGAGAGAAGTGGCCGCCAATCATCATCATTTCGGTCGCTTTTGCCATTCAACTGTTATTAATCTACAGCGGCCTGAACAAAACCACTGTAGCGCGAAGTGCGTTAATTACCAACCTGCAACCGTTTTTTGTCCTGTTTCTTGCTCATTTTTTTATACCCGGTGATAGCATCAACGTTAAAAAAACCCTGGGAATCATTCTCGCATTTACCGGGATGGTTTTTGTTTTTCTGGATCACTCCGTGCTCAGCCGTGAATTGAGGACCGGGGATTTGCTAACTCTGGCAGGGGCCTTTGGTTGGGCTTGCAATGCTGTTTATACAAAGCGCGTGATCGGAGATTATAAGCCTATTCAAATAGCTGTTTATCCCATGATTGCCGCCATTCCTATCTCATTTCTCACATCCCTCTACCTGGATGACGAGATGGTTCGCTCAATCAATAGTGGTATCGTTCTGGCCTTTTTCTACCAGTGCTTTGTAGCAGCATTTGGGTATGTTGTCTGGAACTCCATGCTAGCAAAATATGGTGCTGTAACCTTGCATTCGTTTGTTTTCGTAATGCCGATCTCAGGTGTGCTTTTAAGCAGTCTTATACTGGATGAGCCAATTACAACGAGGCTGTTGACAGGTTTGGTGTTTGTGGTCATGGGATTACTGGTCACGCACTTGAAAGGCAAAAAACTGATCAGACCTATTTTTAACATGAGCAGGAATGTTTAAAATCCAGTGTCCGGTCAACAACGAAAATTCGCACTGAAACCAGGGAACAGGTAACAGAGTACATGACCCCCGGTTTCATCGGATTTGAAGCGGCATTCTTTCCCCGGCAAGCTTTAAAACTAATCTGAAGATCTATCTTCCAATAGCTTTATCGCTGAATTAACCATGTGTTCAGCCTTGACGTTCCCTGTACACATCAGCCAAATCAGCTTTTCTTCCCTGATTCCTATTTCCTTCATAATCTGCCTGGCGTTTAATCCTTTCAACCAATAGATTTCAACCTGTTCCACCAGGCTTTTTAAAAAATCCAGTTTTTTCGCCAAATGACGCTTCCCGTCCTCCAATTTTGGATTGTGAGCACAAAACAAGGTTTCAAAATCCAGTTTTAATATTTTTTCAAGTGATGTTATTTGGTCTTTCAGAATTTCATCTGCTCGAAAATACTTGATTCTCTCCGACAAAAAGAGATCTCCCGATATCAGCCACCCGTTATTTGACTCCAGATATACGGTGTGGTCCCTGCTGTGTCCGGGAGTATGGATTACCTGAAACCTGTAGTTGTCAGACTCTACATAGTCATGGTTATTCACGTCTACGTTTAGAGGGGTCATTTGGCCCCATATTAATCGCTGGTACGGAAAAATAGGCAGGAGCTTGGTTAATTTCTCAGCCGTTATGGCATTCCCATAAACGGGCACTTTAAGAATGTGCTTGATTGCTGCAGCATTGCCACTGTGGTCTTCATGGTGATGCGTGAGATATATGCGACTGATGGCCCGGCCTGCAAGCCAGGAAATGATTTCTTGCCGGCAATGGCTAAGACCGGTATCAAACAGGATATCATCCGACAAGTAAAACCTTGTCGTCATTAAAGGTCGACCAAAAGGAGAATAACCGACTTCGACACATTTGACAGCTCCATATTCTGTCACCGAGAAAATCTTCATTGTTCTAGTAATTGGAATTAGTCGGGGTCTTCTTCCGTTTGCTTCTTTGGTTTGGAACGAGAGGAGCAAACTTCGAATGATTTCCCCTCTCTTGGAGATGTACGTGGCTCACCTTCGCAAATTTCGATGATCAGTCTCCTGGTTAGTTTTCCCCTGCCCTTTTTTTTACGCTGGGTGTAAAAACCGGCATCTACCACGCAGCCTCTCAAGGTATTGTTATAAGCCAGGTAGAAAACGACATGTTTGTCTCGAAGGTCCTTTCGGGGGATGCACTCAGGTACTGCCTGCACGTCAAATGCAAAAAAAACAAATAAAAGGGGGATGATTGCCCGTGTTTTGCTCATCTGCCTACTCCATTGATTCTCACAGTCTGTTGTCATACACATGCCCATAAGTAATATATTGATTGAGCGGATAAGTAAATCAAGTTTTGTTCCAAGAATGCATTCAATTCAAATTCCCATAAAACAAGTTATACAAAAATCATCAAACCTAAATCTGGTACTAGAGGAAAAATCAGATATTAAATGTCATTCATTTTGAAAAATGGGCCAGTTTTCCTACATGTTTTATCAAAAAATATTCTTATCGGTCGTTTCCGAAAAATGCTGAACCGGAGTCACAAACTCGACAATTTTGTTCCCAATGTAACGCTTAGTTTCCATGAATTTGAGCGGAAAATGAAAAAACTGATTTTTTTTTTGCTTCTCCTGTTTGTTGGGCGGGATGGGCAGAGGTAGTATAAGTTACGGTAATTACTGAACTTATGAAAGGCCGCGCTGTAGATCGCGTGTAAACCTTTCCTTCTGTAGAATTTATTTCGCTTTTAGGCCTTGACAAAATTTTATAGAGGTATAAAGATATGAACGAAATCTACTCAATCATTCTGAAACTACAATATATCAGGAGATATAATATGGCAAAAGTGGTAACCAAAGCAGATCTCGCTGCACAGATAGCTAAGAGTGCAGACATCTCTAAAGCCGCGGCTGGAAAGGCCGTAAACGCAATTATTCAAAATATTAAGGATGCATTGTCCAAGGGTAACGATGTCACCTTGATCGGCTTCGGCTCCTTTACAACCGCAAAGAGAGCTGCTCGAACTGGCCGCCATCCTCAAACAGGTAAACCTTTAAAGATTCCTGCTAAAACAGTTCCAAAGTTCAGACCTGGAAAAGCTCTGAGAGAGACTGTTGACAAGAAAAAAGGCAAGAAGAAGAAGTAGTCGACAGGATGAAAATCAAACAGCGGAGACATTGTGCACCTCCGCTGTCAATACCCCACCAAACAGTACAGTAGACGCCCCTCTATTTGGTAGATTCCATATTTACGATTGGTAACTGAATAATAAAGGTAGTACCTTTGCCTTCACCTTCACTTTCAACCCAGATTTTCCCGTTCATTTCCCTGATAAAACTAGCGCTGCTATGAAGGCCAAATCCATGACCCTCTTTTTTGGTTGTAAATCCGTGGGTAAATATCTTATTCAGGTTTTCCCTGGGGATACCTTTGCCGGAATCCCGGGTTAACAAATACGCAAAATCATTCTCCTTCTTTATTGTGAAGGTCAACACCCTGCTGTCGTTCGGCAGATGAAGCATGGCATCCCTGGCATTATTAATGAGATTGATTAATACATGGATTAATTTGGTTTTTTGGATAGGAATCATTGGTATGTCGTCGTATTGACGAGCCACCGAAATTCCATATCTGTCTATTAGTCCTGCCTCCAGGGTCAACGCATCTTCCACAATAGTAACAAGGGAATACTCTTCAGCAGTTGAATCATTACCTGCGTAGGTTTGCTGGGCGGCTATCACATCAGATATGATGTCAATCTTTTCATTTAAACGTTTGATTTCGGCCTGAATTGTCTTGTTTTCAGCCAGCATGCTTTCTTCAAGCTTTAAATAGTATTGCATAAGTGTTCCGCCTTTAGCCCCTTCAGCAACGAATTCCGCAAGGTTGTTCAGGTTTTGCCTTAATAAACTGTTTGCCTGCACAAATCCGGTAAGGTCGGAATGCACCACCACCTCGTCGATTGCACTGGCTGACGTTTTAATACTATTAAGCAGGTTACCGACGTTGTGCAAGGTTCCGGATGCTATGTCAGCCACGCCGGCTTTATGCGCCTTTTCTATTAACTGCCCTTGCACCAGTTTCAATTCCGATGTTCTTTTTGAAACCATTTCTTCCAGGGTCTCCTTATATTGGGTCAGTCTTGCCTGGTTTTCTTTTTGCTCGGAGATGTCCCTGGCTATGGTTGAGATAAACTGTAGTTTTCCCGCTGTCGAAATATGGGCCATTATCACTTGGGATGTTGGTATCTCTGTACCATCGGCGTTTAATAGCGCTGTTTCTCCACTCCAGGTTCCGTTATTGATGGCACCCGGAATCCCTTCATTTCTAACGATTTGCATCGCCCACTTTGGATGAAACTTCTCAAACTCGAGGTTGACAAGGTTGACGGCATCGTCCAGACCAATCATTCGCTTTCCGGCAGAATTTATATATTGAACGTTCATATCCGGTAAAAATATTCCGACAAAATCACTGGTGGCCTCCAGGATTGTAGACAGTCGTTTAAGTTCTTCTTCAGCGGCTTTGTATTCTGTAATGTTTTGGGCCGTCACCTGTATGGCGATTGTACTGCCATGATCATCCTTAACCGGTTGGTAATTGGATATAAACCAAAATTCTCCGGCAGGCAGATCAATATAATCTTCAAACGTCGCGCCTTTTCCCGCATGTACCAGGCTTCTAATCCTTTCTTTTAAATTATTGTGAAAAAACCCTGAGAGTTCGCTTACATCCTTGCCAATCAGTTCAAACGTTTCCGATCCAAAAAACTCTGCTCCTGAAGAATTGATAAATAGTACTACACTTCCCAGGGAAAGGTGCATCACCAGCGCGCCGGTGTTTTCCACCAAAATCTTGTATTTTTCCTCGCTTTTAATCAATTTTTTCTGCGTGGATATTGTTTTTTCATACAAGCTGGCGTTTTCCATTGAAACTGATGCCTGGGCTAATATCGTTCTTACAAACTCCTCCCTGTTTCTTGTGAAAACAGATTCCGACAGGTTGTTTTCCAGGTAAATGACGCCATAGGTGTAGTTTCTTAATTGGAACGGTACGCAAAGAAGTGATTTGATTTGATTTCTCTTGATGTAATCATCACTGGCGAAGGGACTGTGCCTGGAGGCATTATCAAACAAAATGGTTTCATTGCTCCTAAACACAAAACTGGCAATTGCCTCACAAAATCTTGTTTTACCGGAGTTCGATATTGGTTCAAAGACTGATTCAATGCCGTCTTTTCTGGAAGTTGCCGCTTCCTCTATTACCAGTTCCTTGTCTTTTTTTGTGATGAGAAAGCCTGTTTCTGCTCCAGAGTGCTCCATAACGAGTTTTAATATGTTGGATAAGAGGCGCTTGGTAATGATTTCTCCCGAGACCTTGCGAATGGCCTCCAAAATTGCTTGGAAATCCAATTGCCGAGTGGAGGTTAACTGGGGGAAATCGGGAGTATTCAGCTTGGTAGCATAGATACCGGTTTCTTGTTTTAAAAACTCCGGCCAGGCTTGTTCCAATTCGTTTGTCTTTGCTAACGCCCCCCACCTGCTATATAGACTGTGAGCTTCAACCAGGAATAGTTCGGCGATTTTGGGTTCATTTCGTTGTGCCCAATATCCGGCAAATCTCTCGTTTGCGATAGCCTGCTCATGAACCAAACCGCTTTCTCCCGACAAATCTATCGCTAATCGATATAAGTCAGGCGCATCACCAGCAACTCTGACCCTACTTAGTTCTGCTTTAATTAGATAATACTTGTTCAAATAGTTTATCGGACAAGCAGAGGACATCTTTTTAAACAGGGCCAGGATGCTTTTCAGCTCCTTGATAAAACTCTTCTTTTCCTTCTCCGGCTGGGTTTTAAGAGTGGCAAGGACAGAAAGGGCGTAATAAAAGTTGATTAATACATGCGTGAGAAAGCCTACGCTTTTTTCAATTCTAGGTTTAAAGCGTTTCACGCTATAAATGACATCGTTGTACCTGCCAAAAAGATAGCATAAAAAAACTTTACAAGCGTAGTAATGACTCAAGCCGTTTATGTCATTGGTTGTATTATATTTTGCGACAACTTCCTCCTCCCTGAAACAGGGATTATCCAGTTTGCATGGATCACCGGACTTCCCCAGTAAGTTCAAGACCATCTGACGTTGAAACGAGCATATTAGGATGGCTGCCTTGTGCTGATGCCGGCGAATGCGCTGGAAGTGTTTCTCTATGTTCTTTTCCACGTCCTCTAAAAACTCTGCTCCCCAAAAAGCCGCCATACTGTATGAATAGAGACTATTGACGGCAATTTCCATATTACCGGTTTCTACTCCTTGTTTGTAAGCCTCCAGCAATCCGGGCATGGAATTCTTCAAGGGTTCTTTCCAAAAGCGAACTAACACCTCAAAAACATGAGTATTAGGAGCCCTGTTTTTGCAGTTTGGAAACCTGTGGTTCATTTGAATACCCAAACTGCCGAATCGATACCCCAAATCGAAATCCTGATGAACGCCACACACAATTGAGCCATAGTAAGAAAAAAAGATGCACTCCTCAGATACTCCCCACTTTAACGTCTGACGCATCATTTTCAGAATGATCAGCACAAAAAGATTAGGATTAGCGACATAAGCCGGCATAAGAGATTTTCTCACCAGGCGCAGGACCAGGATTTTATGCCTGTCTTTGATTTCCGGAAGCGATTTCAGATCTTTTAGGTTAACGCGTGCCAGCGCCCACCTGGTATGCAGCAGTTCTTTGGCCAACCTTGTTTTACCAGGATTGGCAGGGAAACTGAACCCAATCTCTTTTAAAGACTCCAAACTGAGATCCAATGCTTGGGCCATCATGTTACGAGCCATAAAAGCATTGATTTGCAGTTCGCTTACCAGCACTTTGCGTTGTGGAGTTAGTTCCCGCTCGTTTAACGACTCAATGATCCGCTCCATCTTTTCAAAAAAACCCAGCATATAGTAAGCATCGGCAAGTTCGATTTGCAGCGAAAACAGCATCTCGTTTTCGACAGTTGAATCAAGCCTGCCAAACAGAGCGATTCCGATTTCGAAAAACACGACTGCTGACTCATGCACGTTTGCCTGTTTCGCCTTCACGCCTGCTTGAAAATTCAAACGCATTAACCGGGAAAGTTCTTCCTTTGATGTTATCAGGGCTTGACCTTCATTTAGATGTTGAAGCGTTTGAAACAAGGATTCAGCGTTAAAACTCCCGTAATGGCATTTCCACAAATGCTTTCCAATTTTATAATGGATTTGCTGCCTGGATTTCTCATCTTCAAATACATCAACAGCGGTTTTTAATCGAGGGTGGGCAAATCGGTAAGACATCCCGTAATTCTCTGCACCGGGATCAATGGCCAATAGAATTCCTTCCCTGACAAGATGATTCAATGCCCTGCTTAGTTCCTTTTCTTTCCTGTCCAAGAGCTCGCTTAGAGTGTCAATGGTAAAATCCATCCCTACGCCGGATGCCGCTGCCAACATTTTTTTGTCATCCTGATCAAGATCGGCCAACTTGGATTCGAGAAAATCGATAACATTATCTGTTGCCCCCTGTTTACTAATTGCATTCAAATCAAAGTTCCATGCCTGTTTCCCGTTGTTATCCACTTTCCAAACAATCCGGTTTTCCTGGTACATCTGCATCAGGAATCTGGCAATGTAATGCGGATTGCCTGCTGTTTTAGGCGTGATGACAGCAGCAAGTCCATGAGCTTTTTCAAACCCGCAGCGAAAACTATCGTTAACAAAGTCGCTGATTTGACGAACAGTGAGACCTTCCAGAGAGGTATGATGAACCGTGCTGTTTTCATTACCCAGCTTGCCGATAAACTCTTCAACACCTTTACCTGATCCGGATGACTCAGAGCCATATGCAGTCACAAACATTAAATGGGAGAGAGAGGAATCGGTCAAAATGATTTCCAGCAATCTGAAAGAAGCGGCATCTGCCAGATGCAGGTTGTCAATTATCAAAACCAACGGGGCAGAATGCTGACACAGAGTTTTTACTAATTCCAACAAAGCAAAAGAAAATCGATTTTTGCTTTCTTCATGATCCGATTGATCAGGAACGTTTTCCTTGCCCACCACAGGTATGATTTCGGGAATCAAATCTGATACCGCCTGGACATTTTTACCCAATGCATTGAGAAATCGTCTGCGCCAGATTTCAAGATTTTGATCCGGTTCAGTCAAAATCGTTTTAATTCCCCTTCGCAGTGCCTGTATGATCCCAAGAAAAGGAACTCCGGATCGATGTGACTCATAATTGCCGGAAATTATCCTTGCGCGCCTTAAAGACAGAATCCTTCTCAATTCCCTAAGAAACTGGGTTTTTCCTATCCCCGGCGCACCAGATATAAAATGGATATGGATTTTGTTCTGGTCCAGGGTCTCAAATGCATTTACAACTTCAGCCAGATTTGCGTCACGACCATAGATTTTGTTTGATAAGCGTAACCGAGGCGAATGATCATATTCGGCCAATTCGAATGCTGCAATCCGCGCCGACGATTTATAGCAGTTTTCAATTCTTTCAAGATCGACAATCAATCCGGATGCACTTTGATACCTATCCTCTACATCTTTGGACATCAGTTTCATCACTACATCGGATAAAGCATCGGGGATCGAGTCGTTCAACTTTGCGGGCGTTACCGGGTATTGAGCGATATGTGCGTGAATCAAGCCGGCTGGATCGGATTGCTCAAAAGGCAGCTTCCCGGTTAACAAGTAATAAAAGGTAACACCCAGCGAATAAAAATCGGAACGTATATCCACCGGTCTGTTGATTCTTCCTGTCTGCTCGGGAGAAATAAAGGACAGGCTGCCGCTGATATCGTAAGGTGAAGATTCAAAATCAATCTCCCAGTTAAGCTGGTATGCCAGACTGAAATCGACTATTTTGGTAAGATTTTTAGAAGGATTAAAAAGAATCGATGAAGGATTGATATCGCTGTGGATGATCTTTTGCCTGTGAATACAATCCAAGGCACCGGCAACTTGTTTGGCAAATGAAAAAAAAGACTCAAAAGAAAACGCATTTTGCTTTAATAGAAAACCCAATGCCTGGAAACTAAAATCCTCGGTTATAATGGCAAATCCGCCGGCACAGGGGACCAAATCGAGATAAGACAAGATATTCTCGTGATCCAGGGAGCTGCCTATTTCGTAATCATGCTGAAATCTCTTTAAATCCGAATTGGCAGGATTATCAACGGATAGAGTTTTAATAAAGACCGGTTTGTTGTCTCTCAACCTCATGCCCTTGGAAATCCTCCACCGGGGATTAGAGTGAACAACCTCACCAGTGATATACTCCTTTAATGAGATCATATACCAAACTCAATTGTTTCCCAGACCCGCGTTCAAGCGGTTTCATATTCAGGTTTGTTTTTGCAGATAATGCAACATACCCTTGATACTGTTACCGATAAAATATTCTTCCCTCTGCTGAATGTCTTTTTCCAGTTGGTTGAATGCTGCCGTTGGTTTGTCGGCCAATATTAATTTTTGCATAATCCTTGGTATCAGATCCCCAGTCCCGGTCTTCATCTCCAACTTTGCGGTTTCAACCCACAAAATCAGCTGCTCCCTGGCCTGGCGCAAGAAAGATTCGGGGTTTTCCACCAATCCATAATGCCCCAGGCAAAGTGTTTTCGGATTCAATCCGATGACTCGATCAAGTGATGACAATGAGGTTTCCAGTTTGAAAACAGGAGGTGTGGCCGGTCTGGCATAAACACCATGATCGGAAAGATGGCGCACACCGGCAACCTCACCCGCAAAAAGCCAATCTTTAAACCCAAAACACTGATGATGAATCGCATGCCCGGGGGTCGGGATGGTTATAATCCGGCCTTCGTCCGTCTCTAATAATTCTTTGCTGACGATCCTCTCCGGGGGAATGGGTATGACTTCACCGTAAGCTCGTGCAATATCACCCAAAACCTTTAAACTGCCTTCCCATAGTTTTTTTTGCTCGACCAGATGATCAATCCCTTTGGGATGGCATATTACCATGGCATCGGGAAATTTTTTAAGAAGCGCTCCTGCTCCACCGGCATGATCAATATGAATGTGAGTCAGGAGTATGTAATCAAGGTATTTCACATCAAGCGTTTCAAGTGTTTCCAGTAGACGATTGATGGAAGATGACGGCCCGGGGTCCACTAAAAATGAAATAGAGGTACTTTTGTACAACCAGGAGCTGATGAATTTACGGAAGCCTGTGACCTTTTGGTCCAAATCTATTAAAAACAGCTTATCCGAAATACACTCGTACGCCATAGTTTACCCTGTTATCGCCCAATAAAGGCTTATTCTACTTGATTTCATCGCTAAATGCTAGGATGCCTTAAGAATCTTCTGTAATCGTTTCAGATAACTATCATGAACTCCCAGCTCCAACAATCCGTTTACCGTGTTGAAAAGATAGTCCTTACAGCTGCCAAGCTGACCTTCTCCCTCGGAAATGGCCTTGGCAGTAGCCTTCAAATCCAATCCTCCCAGGTACCTTTCGTGTGCCTGGTTTACTGTAAAGGTAAACCCGCAAACAGGTCCTTTTTCAGTGTATATGGTCAAACGTTGCGGCTGGTACGCCCCTGATATCATTTCACGCATCCACAGGATTTCGGTTTCGCTTTCCACCTTGTCAGCAGCAATTTTGAAAGCAATACCTTTACAAGAGCCGCCATGATCGAGAGCCAGCATCAATCCGGGTTTCTCGGGGCTTCCTCTGCCAATAGTCAGGTGAAGACAAAACTTACGGTGAAAACCATAAATTTTGGCTTTCTGCTTTTCCTCAAAATGAAAAGCGGGATTCCAAATCAGGGAGCCGTAGCCAAAAACCCATAATTCTTCATTAACCGGGAAACGACGTAAAAAAGCTTCCCGGTTTTTTTCTCGTTCTTCATGGGTTAATACCTGAAATGGTCCGGAGTGTTGGGCGACAGCAACCAACCGATCAACCCTTTCCCTGGTAATCTCCTCTCTTTTTAACATCGATTTCCATTTCGTTGCTGATCGCAGCAAGGGATATTTTCAGCGATCAATTCAATATTTACGATAAAAAATGAAATTTCACAAATTGACTATGCAAGTTGATTGATATCATTGTAAAATCATTGCAGCAATACGGTAAATAGGCAATTAGAGTAATCATACACCGTTCAGAAACCGGATCAATTTATGTTCTTAGAGCCACTCAGGCACGCAATTTAGAAAACAGATGACAAAAGAATCCCGAAGCAGTATAAACAAAGGACATGAACTGTTTGATCAGACGTTAAAATCGAGTTTTGTACTCGCCCCTGAGGTTCCATGAGTTTAAAAAGATTATTTTCCGGAAAAGACAAGCCGCAAAAGACGGTCATCAGCAGTCGCAAGAAGAAAACAAGCTCCAGCCTTTGTGATATATTTCGTGAAGGGATCTATCTCAAAAAAGAACTCACAGAGCGATTGAAATCGAGAGCGGAAAAAGGAGCTGAGTTTTTCAAAGAGTATAATGATTCAAGAATGAAATTAGCCTTCGATTCATTTGACAAATCGATGAAGTTGGCACTTTTCGAGATCTTTTATCTCTTGAACAACAATGAAAAATGGATGAAGGAGCACACCTTCCAAATAAAGAAATTGACCGGTAACACGCTTGTCCCGGAAGGGGAGGCCAAGGTGGATCTTTATATCAAGGAAGCTCCGTACGGCATTAGAGGAATCGAAAACCTTTCTCCCATGTTCAAGCTGGAGTACGAAGAGTACATTTTAAAAGAATTCGGGAGAAAACCAATCCCGGAAAAGAATGGACGGCATTTACCAATCGACGGGGTTTACAGTATCGGTTCAATCGGCACTATCGGGCACAAAAACGGAGCCTCCGACCTTGACCTTGAAATACAATACGATTTAGAACCCTTTCTGATCGATTCCGGCTACTGGACCGATGACACTATAAAAAAAGCCCTGGGTAAGGAATGTAACGGTTTGGTGGATCGCTATTTCGAGAAGAAGCAGATCGATAAATCCAAGGTAAAAAAAGAAAACATCGACAAGGTTAAAACATTCTTTAAAAAAAGGCTGGCCTCCAAATACCCTATCCTCTTTGCCTATTTCTTCAGAAAACCGAATGAAATACTGCATGCCATTGGTCAATCCAAGGATAACAAATGGCGTTCGGGTATGGTTCGGGAAGTGATCAATCTGATGCAACTTAATGCACGGACGGGACTAAGCGACGATGTTCGAATTCAGGAAACCTTTTTAAAGAAAAGAATCCTGAAAATACAGGAATATATCCAAAAGAAATTTCCCGATTCAGAGGTTTATCTCTTTCCTTTTTCACTGCATGAATTCAGAAAAGGTCATTTCGGATCAACTATTGAATCAAAGGAGTCTTCAGGTGGCGCTTATGAGCTGATTCTCAACTATGAGACTTTAATGCCCGGGATCTATTTTACCCCGAACATACCCAGCCACTTTCTGTTTCCCAACGATATCAACAACAACGATAAGACATTCGGCAAACTAACAGAGTACTTGCGATTTGGAGTTGTGGATATCTTTAACGATATTACCAACCGCATTATTAACCAAGGTCATACACCGGATCTGCAACCTTCCTATGTTGCAGAGCATTACACCGCAGTATACTGGGAAGCTTTCAAGGCATCTTACGGCAATCTGCCCAAGGCCACATTGAATCTTCTACGCTACGAAACCCTACTGGAGACAAAGCTAAACAAGACCATTATCCAGTTGATTAAAGACCCGCAAATGCTCGATGAAATGGCGTATTCCCCGGATAACATCGAAGACATGATGGCTGCCAACCAGGTGTTCTCTCCTCAAAGTGTTGTCAAACTGGAAAAAGAGTTTCCGCACTTGTCCTTTGATCCGTGGTGGTTACGCTATAAAGCCCTCAAAATTGCCTTCGGCGTACCGGGGCTGGTGTCAGGCGTTCAAAACAGGGATCTGATTGAAATCTCCGAAAATATTGACCTCGCATTCGCCCTTCATGTGAGATTATCCGACGTTTTCACAAAACCCGGCGATCAGCGTAACTTTGAAAAGCACCGCGAGCAGGTTCTGTGCAGATTTCTGGAACTTGCCTTTCCGGAAAACTCCTCACAACGAACCAAATTGCATGCAACTTTTATTGGGGATGTGGAAACGGTTAATGTCTTTGAGAATAGTCTGCGAAAAATCTTTCAGGGCTGTATCAAGCGTGTCCATTCAAAAGCTTCCAGGTATCATGTGGATGAAAAAAGCACGAAAGAATTTGAAGTCTGGCATCATTTTTACGCCAAGAATTTTACACCTTCCAACAATATGGTCCCCCGCTCCATTTTAAATCATCTGCAGATTCCAAGGGGTAGGGTTCAGGTCGGATTTGAGCAAAAGAAGGGCTGGTTTTTCAAATCATTGCAACGGGAATCCAAAGTCGGAAAACGCTTTGAAAAATCGATACTCAGTCTCCTGCCGGAGGAAGTCACCCTGATCAAGGATACCCAGTTCTTGTACGGACTGACCTACTGTGTGATCAATGGTTATTATGGTATCTATTCCACGGGCACCCTAAAGGAAACATTGACGGCAGTTGAATACGACCGCACTCATGCAAACACCGGCACGCGCTTTGACAATCAATTGGCCTTCGTACGTCCTGATCAGATAGAAAGGATCATGAAGAAAATCCTGAAGATTAATTCTCCCATTAAAGTGGGTTACCTGGATTGTATCAATAAAAAGCGGAAGATAATTTCTGTTATGATTTTTCTGAATTTACAAAAGTATGGACGAGTATCCGCTCTTTATCGGGATAGCCTTGACACCTTGTATGTTGATACCTTTGACATCCCTGCTCTTGAAAAACAGGCCGAAGGTTTTATGAGTTCCTATCAAAAACTGATAAAATTTGTTCCCATTCACAAAATCCTGGGGCGTTTTTTCAAAGACAAAAACATTAATTTATCAACGGTTGATTTGGAAGCCTGGGTTAATACCAATTGTGTGGAGACCAGTCACGCGGCCACAGCCGAGGTTGCGAAGGAACGAGAACTGTCAGCGGCTTTCAAAGACGTCATTATGAGCGTCCATGCTCCAAAAGCCGCCTAACGGCCGGTTATGGGAACAGGGACTACCCGTCTGACTCGTTCTTGAATAGTAGATTAGCCGATCGCGACATTGCCGTTTTGATTTTTTGAATTAATTGGGGATCCAAATCTTTAAACGATTTAGCTTCCGGTCTGTCGAACATCATTCCAAAAAACCGGTTATTCAGAGCTTTGGTAACGTGCAGCTGTTCAAGCAGTAAATCGGTTACCAAGTTAAACGCCTCTCTTCTGTTGAGTTCAGGTTCGTTATTACCAATGCATATCCTGTTTTCCTGTCGAACCTCCTCCAGTATAGTGTCAACGTCCTCAGCCCGAATTTTCTGTCTGTCGCGGGAGTCTTTTTGGATCCCTAAAAGTGTATTCAACGCATCTATCTGCACCTTAATCATCGTCATGATGCATCTGTCGTCCATTCCACGATGACCCTTTTTGACGGACAAGGCGTTGCACCAGTTCTCCACAACCCTCCTTCCCGAACAATAGACATCACCTCCACAAGTATCATACTCCCCTGTGAATATCATTTTGTCGGATCGTTCATCTTTAGAATCGGGTTCATTACTCTTTATTGTGGGAATTACCAGCTTTTTCATAGCTTAACCGTTTTTAGATGTGCTTCCAAAGGATCGTCAGACTAAATTTCCTGTCGATTAATTGTTTAACCGTTGAAAGAATAGTTCATTTGATTCAAATCTGCTATGCAAAAATGAATCCTGATATCAGTCGATCAAAACACCGCATAAATACTGCTAATTGTTGGACTATCCTGTTGAAATCATCCATAACATGGTCAGTAACCGGATGATCAACCGGGGAGAAACCGTCCGCAGGCCTCTGTTTTAGTGTTTCCGTCAAAAGTCTTATCATTTGACTGAAAGCTCCATGGGCTATAAATTATCCAGTGAAAGACATCAAGAACCTAAAAGCTCGCATTGTGATTTAATCACTCATGCATACCAGAAATTGCGGACTATATCGGGATATACTTATGTTGAAACGTCCGCAGAATCCAATAAAAGGGCGATGAGATGAAAGATGTTGTGATAGTGAGTGCTGTAAGAACGGCCGTGGGGAATTTTCAGGGGGGACTATCAAGCTTTACGGCTACCGAACTGGGAGGTTTGGCAATAGAAGAATCGGTGAAGCGTGCCGGAATCGATAAGGAAAACGTTGATGAAGTTATCATGGGGAATGTGGTTCCCACGGGTCTGGGGCAGAACCCCGCCCGTCAAGCAATGATTAAGGCAGCCTTACCAATGGAAGGAGGTGCCATTACCGTCAATAAGGTTTGTGGTTCAGGTTTAAAGACAGCAATGCTGGCCGACCAGGCGATTAAATGTGGCGATGCCGATGTGATTGTAGCCGGAGGAATGGAAAGCATGTCCAATATTCCTTATTATCTGGATAAAGCCAGGACCGGTTATAGAATGGGACATGGCAGCATGGTTGACACTATGGTGCACGATGGCCTTTGGGATGTGGTTAATGACTACCATATGGGCCATACGGCCGATCTGGTTGCAAAAAAATTCGATGTCACCAGGGAAGAGATGGACGAGTACGCTCTGGAGTCAAATGAAAAGGCGGTTGATGCCCGTGTGAAGGGCCTGTTCGATCAGGAAATCATGCCAATTACCGTTAAACCACGCAAAGGTGAACCTTTTCAATTCGATACTGATGAAGGTCCACGAAAAGCTGACTTGAAGAGTTTAAGCAAACTTAAACCGGCATTCAACAAGGATGGCAGGGTGACAGCCGGCAATGCCTCTAAAATAAGTGATGGGGCCTCTTGTGTTATGATGATGTCGAAGGATAAGGCGGTTGCACTGGGATTGAAGCCCATGGCAAAAGTGGTTACCCAGGCTGCTGCAGGAATCGAACTACCGGATGTTTTGGTAGCTCCCATCAATTCCATTCCCAAGGTGTTAAACAAAGCCGGACTCAATCTTGATGATATCGGATTGCATGAGATCAACGAAGCATTCGCAGCTTCTTCCCTGGCTATCATCAAAGTGCTGGGAATCGATACAAAGCGGGTAAACATCAACGGAGGAGCCATCGCTATCGGTCACCCCATAGGGTGTTCGGGAGCAAGAGTCCTTACGACGTTGATTCATGCCATGAAACTGAAAGACGTTCGCTACGGTATGGCTTCACTTTGTCTTGGTGGAGCAGAAGCTGTTTCCATGATTATAGAAAACATCGATTAGGTCGTGTCTGAACGAAAACCAGATTAAACCATGCCAATAAAAGTTTAAAAGCAGCTTGACGCTTCGACGTTCAGTATTTTCGGTATTCAGCGATCAGCTCTCGGCCGGATTTTGCTTGTCTATGAGATGCTTTAAGCCGGCTGCTGACAGCACACTCATCCTCAAGCTGAACTAACAGACTGTGTCACAATTAAACAAGTTGTATACCATGCTATGATTTTGAAGCTTTGTTATTCCGATCGATGCTGCAGGCTTCGCATCCCATGACCTGGAATCCATTTGCAACTGATTGAAATAATTAATGGACCCCGGATCAACAGACTGTGTCGTAATGAAAAAATCTATGATTTTTCCATGAACCGTAGGATGGGTAACGTAGTTACCCATCGGGTGGGATGTGATCAAAAGCCATATAT
>JANQLH010000330.1 GCA_028280735.1 SAR324 cluster bacterium
ATATATGGCTTTTGATCACATCCCACCCGATGGGTAACTACGTTACCCATCCTACGGTTCATGGAAAAATCATAGATTTTTTCATTACGACACAGTCTGCAAGTCCGGGGTGGCAAGTGTGACCAAACGTCGATTAAACTTGGAAAAATCATAGATTTTTCTATTACGACTCAGTCTGTAAGGCCGGATGGTACAATGGTATTTTTTCGATTCGAGCGGTCTTGCCGTTCAAAGAAAGAAGCGATAAGTGATTAAAAAATAGATGATACTGAAGCCGATAATCCCAAAAGTTGGAATCAGCAAGTGCTTGTAAACGGATGAGACATTGGTCCCAAAGTATTGATTGGAAAGAATATAGCAAAGATGTAGCGGTGACAGCAGCACTCCCGCAAATCCCGAAGCCATGATCAACATCGCATAAGGATAGATAAATGCAGATTCTCCATATGACTCGATTAAAGGAATCAGGATTGGAGCAGAGACACCCATAAACGCCAGCGTATAACCTGATATGATGCCGATTAGGAAAGGCAGGAACATGGTAATGAACAACAACGGTACTTTGAATTCAATCAGTTCTTTGCTTATCTCTTCCGCTGCGTGACTGTGCTCCAGCAACCCTTTGAATATGAGAATAGTGGCCACCAGGTAGATCATTTTTAAAATCTCAAAACTGCTCAACAACCTGAGAATTTTTTTCCAGTCGAATGTGTTGCTGATCCACACCCAGACTATCCCTAAGCAAAGCGATATGTGCAATCCCAGTTCCTTGGCAATGGAGAGTTGAGGCAGAAAATACGAAAGAAGCATACCAAGGGCAAGTCCGGGAACAATAACCAAAATAATGGGCGTTAATTCGCTAAAAAAGGGGCCAATTGATTGTTGCCCGGTACCTTCGTTTTCCGAATGATTCCAATCCGAGCTTTTTTTCAGAGGCCAGTATCCCAATAATATTGCAACCAGGGTAATGGGAAGGGTAAAAAAGACAAAAATGACAATGTTAATATTGGCAAGAATGGTAATCAGGAGAATACCGGGATATAAAGGCCAGCAGTATTCCCAGATATGCCGGAACCAATAGTTGATATAACTTAGTTTTGATTTGGATATGTTGATTCCTGCGCCCAGGTCTTTTACCATGGGCGCTGAAAAGATGGCACCCCCGGGCATGGGAAGGAGCCCAATCAGGGCTGGGAAGACAACGATATTTATGCGAGGGTTCTTGATCAGGCCCCTGAAATTCTGCAATAAGCGTTGCATTTGCCCTGCTTTCTCCAGGCTGTTGCTGAGTATTAAAATCAACGAAACAATGATCGCAAGTGAAAGCGTTTGGGGATCAATAATGGATTGATACATGGTTTTTGCCATGGGGATTGGAGCTAAACCAAAAAACAAACCCAACACGACACTTCCCAGCAGGAACGCGTTTCCCAAGGCAACTTTTTTTCGGATGGCAATTAAAATGATACCAAAAACAATCAAAACCCTGGCAAAAGCGGGTAGTTCCATGACAAACCACATAATTGAGACTCCGGTTAAAAGGTAATCATAAACCAACTGGATTTAGTGTAGCCGTTTTTTTTCGAGAGAAATCCCATAAAGAAAATAGAAACTGAGCATCATCATAGTTGCCTGGTAATGTTCATTTAATATTTACAGAATTAAGATGCGTAGTTCTGCTCAACGATATTAACCGGTTAACTATCCCTTGCGACGGTTAAAATGATGAATTGATGAACTATTTCTCCACTATTTGATGTTTGCCGAATTGTTTGACAAAGCAGACGTCATTCCATTAAAAAAAGCTAACTTTTATCCCTAAATCACGAATCCATTTTTATCAGCTTTCTTATGAAGATCAGCGAACTCGTCCAAAAGACAGGCGTATCCAAGGAGACGATTCACTTTTACCTGCGCGAGAAGCTTTTAAAAAAACCTCGTAAAACAGATAAAAACGTAGCTTGTTACACTAATCAACATGTCGAGCAGATTAAAATTATCAAGGGGTTGCAGGATAATCATTTCCTGCCCTTGTCGGTAATTAAGCAGATTTTGAACAAAAAAGTGGGTACCGGTAAAGCGAACTGGATGGCGTTGAAATTAATTAGTCAACACATGAGACCGGTGGATCTGATTTTGGGAGAGAGCGACCTGGAAGGTACGGATGCTTTTTTGGAACAAACGGGATTAGGCCAAAAGTGGTTGGACATTTTGGTCGGCTGGCAGATCATCACACCCTTGAAACAACAGGGAAAGACTTTTTACAGCAGCTTGGATGTTCAACTGGGGAAGTTGGTGACAGCCATGGATGCACTGGGATTTGGACCGAAGGATGGGGTTGATCCCGAGATATTGAAACGCTTCAAGGACACGATTTTTGAATCCCTGCATCAGGAAGTTGAACCATGGATGAAACGTTCTCTTGAAAAGAGCTCGATAAAAAGCGTGATGGAAAAAGGCATACAACTCAGTGAACTAATGGGGTTGTTCCTGTTTTACATGTACCACAAAGTCGCCTTGAAAGAAATCGAGGAAACGTTAAAAAAAGGAGAATAAATGAATATCGATGATATCAAAACGATAACAGTTATTGGAGCCGGCGATATGGGGCACGGAATTGCCGAGGTCGCCTTGATTGCAGGGTTTCATGTGAATCTTCAGGACATCAAGCAGGAGTTCGTTGACAAGGGAGTCCAACGAATTTATCAAAGCCTGGAGAAACTGGTTGCCAAAGGTAAGGTTGAACAGGCACGGTTTGATCAGATTAAAGACGGCTTGCTAAAGCAGTTTGTCAGTCTTGAAGAATCGGTAGCCAATACAGACCTGGTGATTGAAGCAATACCTGAAATATTGGATCTGAAAAAAGCGACATTTGAAAAGATCGATCAAGCAGCACAAGCCCATACGATAATTGCATCGAATACGTCCACGATGAAAATAACGGAGATTGCTGCCGCAACCTCAAGACCGGATAAAATACTGGGACTGCACTATTTTAATCCGGCTATCCTGATGAAGCTGGTGGAGGTGATTAGGGCAGAGCGGACCTCAGACGAAACCATGAAGATCGGGTATGACTTTGTGCTTAAAAACAATAAAGTGGCTGTGCGAGTGGAAAAAGACATTCCCGGGTTTATCGTGAACAGGGCACAGGCTCCGGCCGGTGTATTATTGAACTGCTACCTGGATAACAATGTGGCGGAACCAGGGGAAATCGATGCGACCATGCGATCCTTGGGAATGCCCATGGGGCCTTATGAATTGATGGATTATACGGGACTTGACATTAATTTCCATGCAGCTGCGTATTTTGCCGAAGCAATCCACCCGGATTTTGCGTGCGGGCCTACCATTGAAGCCAAAGTCAAGTCGGGTGATTTGGGTAAAAAGACCGGCAGGGGATTGTTTGACTGGTCCTCCGGCAGGCCGGAAATTGACATGGGAAAAACGACTAACAAATTTGATCCCATGGACATCATGGCGGTAAATATCAATGAAGCCACGAAAATCGTGGAGCAAGGCGCTTGCAAATTGGAAGATATCGATATTGCCATTACCAATGCGACGGGTAACAAGTTAGGTCTGATCGCTGTTGCAAAAGGCATCGAACCCCAGGATCTTGTCAACAGGTTGGAAAACTTGGCTGCAACCTACAACAAGGAGATTTTCCAACCATCAGCTATGATTAAAAATGGCACTTACCGATAACATTGTTCCCCTGGCAAAAGATCTATTCTGGATTAAGGCCCCGGGAAAAGGTAAATATCCCTATTGCAACGGTTTCTTGATAACCGGCAGGCAAACTCTGTTAATTGATGCCGGAATGGGAGAAGAAATGATTAAAGAAATCGATTCGTTCAAAAGAATCGATTTTCTCCTCATTTCCCATAGTCATCCCGATCATATGCTCCGGTGGAATCTGTTGAAAGACCGGCATATCATGATGCCGGCTGAAACACCCGAGTATGTGACCGATTTTTCCAAATTAGCGCTGCGATTTACCGGGTCGGAAGAATACTCAATACACTGGATAAAAAGGGTCAAGGAAGTACTCAATCTGGAACCGTTGCGACTCCCTGATTCTCGATTTGCAGATGGCGATATCATCGATCTTGGCGGGCC
>JANQLH010000337.1 GCA_028280735.1 SAR324 cluster bacterium
TCGGGACTTTTTGTATGGTGAGGCCTTGAGACCAGTGATTAAAATCACTGGCTACTAAATACCGCTCCTACGGAGCTCTGGAAAGGACTCTCATATGAATTTCCATACCGCTCCCGGGGCAGCCCTACCATTTTGTTCACCTTAAATTTCGTTGTTTAATACCAGGGTTGCTTCAGGTACTTTGTTAACCGGTTCAGTTATTGTCTTCAGGTAAAAGTTCCAACCTAGTTTGGGTTGTTCGATGACTTTTGCCGGTTTGTTTTCCTTTTCACTATTCAGTTTGCCCAAGCTTGATCCGGGTATCTGGTCCGGTTTCAGACTAATCTGCAATGAGTTATCGTACTCATCCCCGGCATAGACGCGGATGAGATCCCTGGTACTTTTAAATGCCGATCCGCCTGGAAGAAACTCCTCGTAACAGTTTAAATCCAGGGATGGAATCTCTACCACGAACTTTGTTTGATCCGTCCAGGCTTTTTTTCCCAACACAAAACTTGACCCCAAGGCATTGTTCGCTCTTTTTTTACCAAGAGTCGTTCGATATCTTGTCGGGATATCATCCCATTGACCCGTAAATGGTTTTACCCTTACTTCGGTTTCAAAATAGCGAGTCAGGAGTCTTTCAAGTCCGTCTTTTGACCTGGAACCGGACAGGAAAACACTGCTAAATCCCATAATCGCCCGGTCGGAAATCGACAGGCGGTTTCTGGATTCCTGATTGCCAAACCCCAGCAATTGCAATGCATGGCTTGCGAAGCTTTCATCTTCTACGCTTTTCCCATCCAGGGCCGGAGTGTAGTGTCGCTTTACCCTGTAAACCAGGGATGCCAACCGGTGCTGAAAATTGTTCAAAAATCCTGCAATCCCTCGGTCTTTCCGGTTGTATCTCTCCAGTACCAATTGTGAATATGGCACCGGTAAAGGGCCAAATGCGCCTCCCAGGGAAAGAAAATTCAGTTTGGTTTGAACCTTATTCTCACCGTTTTTACCTTTTTTAATATGCTGAATGTCCTCTGCCGGGAATCCGAAATCATAGCTGCCTTCAAATCGAATAAGCTCTTTTGCCGGATCAGACCCTACCCCAACCGACTCATAGTCCGGATTCATTTCCTCCAAAAGACTCACCAGCTGGGTGAACCGATAGTCAACTCTGCCGTTGACTCCGGCATTGGTTAAAGGGTGGCCCTTTTTCCTTTCATCGGTGTCCAACGTTTCCATATTCCTTCCTGTGTGGTTCGAATCAAAATGGTTTCTACAAAAGAGTTAACCGATACGTACATGGAGAAAAATTTTCGTAAAACGGAAGCAAATAAATAAGCCGAACTACCTGCAAAAAAAGATGGATCCACAGTCAGAGTTACAGCCAGTCCTTTACAAAATCCCCGCCATCCTTCGAATCCCGAATGGTGAAGAGTTTTTTCACAGACCATAGAGCGCAAGCCCATAATTTGTTGTTCGATAGTGGCACTATCGGTAAAATTATAGGTTCTAAGAATGGATCTACAGGCAGACAGCGCCTGATCGTTTTCCGATAATGACAAGTAGTTCAAAGTCAAATTGGAAATCAAACGCCACAAGGTGGGGCCACGCAGTGGCGGCGTAATTGCCGGTGTCGGCTTTTTTAAACAGATAGCCTGCTGGATGACCCCTTTATCCTCCAATTCAAGCAGGGCTCCTGCCGGTAGTTTTTCTGCAAGGTTTCGATTTGTACAAAGCGTTTGCACATACACACGCTCACTTTGAGGTTGGCTATCTCCATAGTTCAAATCCCGAAAAGACATAAAAACCTCTGTTCCCTGCACCCCTTTACGCCATGATTCTTTCCTTTTCAGATACCAATAACACTGGCTATCACTGTCGGTTAGTCGATGCCCGAATGCGTAAAATGGTTCGACAGCTTTTTCTTCGTCATCATCTGCTGTTGCCTTCGTTACTTTCAAAACAGAATGAACTTCCAGGCTGTCCTCTTCATCGGGATCAGGAACCAGGTGATATTCAAGTTTTTTGTGATTCAATTCGATGGTGCCCGAGTTTCTTTGGAACAAATTAATAATTGGTGCACAATTAGGGACAAAGGTGTGTTCCGTAACATCCAACTTCGGGCTGTTGTCCAGCACCAGTAACAGATCAAATTCCTTTTTTGACTGTCCACAATCTATGTTGTTGATATCAATGAAGTGATACTTTTCCGGAAAACAAAAATATTCCTGAATCAATCCATATGAAGGGTGGCTGTTGGCACCCAGCGGTATCACTTCCTCACCTTCCTGAAATCCCACCGGGGTGATGGAGTCTTCGGGTAAATAAACCGGTTCTTCCTCTCCTTCCGGAAGGACAGCGATTTTAACCGTGTTGCAGAACAGGGTTTCATACAACACGCTGACAATCATGGGATCTCCGTTTAGGTAAAGTCGCAGGCTGCTTAAGTCAAAATCCTCAAACCGGAGATCTCCCAGTGGTTTGATACGAATGCGGATCACACTTCCCACATTGGCCATTTTATCCAAAAAGGAAAACCGGTCCACCGATTCCAATCCTGCATAATCAACCTCTACGGGAACCAGGTCAACCGGATACGCCGTGCGGAATATACAGTTCAACTCGGACGTTGTCTCAGCAAACAATTTGCTGTGTCGAGGAATAACCGCATCAGTGCCGAGAGGCACATCACCCGGAACAATATCAAACCTGGCAATACTCATCGAGGGTACCGGGTTGACCAGGTTGGGATAGAGAATTCCCAAAAGCGCCGTAGACACCTCCGGGAACTCTCCTTCAATGGTTTGCTGAATGTTACCGGTAAGAAAAGCAAACGACTCAATCAGGCGCTCCACTTGCGGGTCACCAGAGTCATGAGCTCCCAGGTTTAAATGTCCAGCCACTTTGGGAAACTTAAGGGCAAATTCATGGGCTATTTTTCGCAAATAGCTTTTCTCACGTTTGAAGAAGTCTAGGTTCATTTTAGATTTTAGATCTTAGATGTATGATTTATTTAGGTATTTAAGAATTGTGATCTTAGATTGATCCTTTGTATTTTAGATTTATGATCTTAGATTTGAGATTTATTTATGTATTTTAGATTTATGATCTTAGATTGATCCTTATGTATTTTAGATTTATGATCTTAGATTTGAGATTTATTTGGGTATTTTAGATTTATGATCTTAGATTTGAGATTTATTTAGGTATTTTAGATTTATGATTTATTTAGGTATTTTAGAATTGCGATCTTAGAATTATGATTTATTGGGTATATAGGACTGTTAAATTTTTGATTATTACTCTCTATTGCCTTCCTCTTGCCGTTTTGATTGAGGCATAGAAAATTGAAGTTAGTTCGTTGGCTTCTGTAATCAGTTTTTCTATTTGTTCTCTTTTCAGGATTTTTCCTTCGACTAGCAATTCAAGCCAGTAAATGCTTTCATCGGCTTCTTCCAACGCAATTCCCAATTTCGAGATGAATTCTGCTTTGGATCGGCCCCTGCAGGCAGATCGGTAATTGGCCCCAACTGATGTTCCGGATCTCATTAGCTGATTTCCAATGGTGTTACCAGAACGTGTTTTCGGTAATGAATCAGTAAGCTTGATAACATTCAGCGCAAACTTCTTAGTCCTCAATTGCAGAGTTTCTCTATTCATCTTTTACCGTTTAATTGAAAATCAAACATCCTAATTCTAAAATCACCAAATAAATCTTAGATCATAAATCAACCATCTAAAATTTCAGTCAGACTTTCCCTATTCACCTCTTCCAGTCTAATTCAAAATCAAACATCCTAATTCTAAAATCACCAAATAAATCTTAGATCATAAATCATACGTCTAAAATTTCAGTCTATTGCCATGATGAACGTGATTGGTTCGGTGATTTTGTTGATGATCAGTTCGGCTTCGATGACTAGTGCCAGGGCGAATCGGTCTTTTTGGGTGTTCATCTCTTTCACTTCAACTTCCACACTTCTCAATCTTGGTTCGAAAGATTCTATGATCTCCTTGATGACATGACTAAGTCTTACTCGGTTATCACTACTGTCCGGGAAAAAACTTGAAAAATCGTGGATGCCGTATGTCAAGGTGTTGCGATCCATCGATTCCATTTGCTGCCTGGAAAAAGAACAGGTTGTATTAAGCAGCCAGGAAAGTTCCCGGTGGATGGAATCCTTAAGCCCATCCCTGTCCATAGTCTTCAGTGACGGCGATACCTGGGTCACATAGGGTTCTTCATCTACCAGGCGGTCGAATAGCGAACCTCTCAGATGATCTTTCATTTGTTTAAGGTGTACATTGATGTTTGAGTCAATAATTTGTAAGCCTGACTGCGCATCTTATATGCTTCGGTGAAATCGCTGTTTAGATGAATTGCCTTGTTGTAGTCACTGATGGCTTTTTTGTAGTCGTTCAAATAAAAATAGGCGTTTCCCCTGTTAAAAAATGTATCGGGATGATTCGGATCGATCAGCAGGGCTTTGTCAAAATCCTCTACTGATAATTCATATTTTTTGATACCGAGATAAGCCATACCGCGATGATAAAATGCAAATATTCCCGGTTGATTGGCCTGCTCGGGATCCAGTTCCAGGGCTTTGTTAAAATCGTTGATGGCCTTTTTATTCAGTTTTTGAATACTGTGAACAGCCCCTCTATTATAGTAGGCCCCTGAAAACTCGGGATCGAGTTGAATAGCTGCATTGTATTCTTCAATGGCATTGGCGTATCGCTTGAGTTTGGTTTGTACCATTCCGCGATGGTAGTATGCCATGACATAGCTTTCATCGAGTTTTACAACCTTGTCAAAATCCGCCAGAGCTTCTTTGTAACGATTCTGAGTCTGGTATGCCTTGCCGCGGAAGAACAAAGAACGAATGTGATTGGAATCCACTGCCAAGGATCGATTGTATTGCTCAATAGCTTTGCCGTATTCCAGAAGTGCCGCATAAGTCCGCCCGCACTCGAAATATGAGTTTGAAAAGTTCTCGTTTAGTCGATTGGCCTTTTTAAACTCTTCAATCGCCTCCCGGTGTTCTTTTCTGGCGTAATAGGACAATCCACGATAATAATAAGCCAACGTATAGCCGGGCTCCAGAGAAATAGCCGTATCGAAATCCATGATGGCCCGTTTGTGGGATTTCAAGGCAGCAAGTGCCAGCCCCCTGTGCAGATAGGCTCTTTCAAACTCCTGGTCTATGGATATGGCGCTGTCAAAATCATCAATAGCTTTTTCAAACTGGTTTTGTTGATAGCGTGCCAACCCCCGGTTAAAATACGCCGGGGAATAGTTTTCGTTTAAACCGGCCACGCTGGTAAAGTCGTCAATTGCGTTATCATACTGTCCTACCTGGTAATAGGTGAGGCCCCTTTTAAAAAAAGCCTCTATGAAGCCCGGATTAAGCTTTACAACATTGCTGAAATCCGTGATTGCTTTCTGGTATTCTTTTAACGCCAGGTAAGCCGTAGCCCTGGTGTAGTAGCTCTTGGTGTTTTTGCCATCAAGCTCCACAGCACGGTTCAAGTCCGTTAGCGCTTCTTCCCCGTTGTCCATAAGGATTTTCAAATATCCTCTTTGGATGTATCCCCGGGAGTTATTTTCATCCAGGGCCAACGCTTTGTCATAATCCACCAATGCTTCAGCCAGTTTGTTTTGGAACATATAAAAATTTCCCCTGGTGATGTACAGGTCGGCGTTCTCGTTTTCCAGCGATACAGCTTTGTTATAGTCTTCCAGTGCCTGCTCACTTAATCCCTGTTTCTGATAAAGAAATCCCCTGCCTGCATAGGCAGCCCCATAGTTTGCATTAAGTTTAATCACCTGCTTGTAATCCGCTTCCGCTTCCGGAAACTTACCCATTTCCCTGAAGGCCGCAGCCCGGTTGTTGTAGATAGCCAGGTCTTTAGCATTTAATTCCAGGGCCCGGTTGTACTCCAATACGGCATCTTCATACCTCCCGAGACGATACAGCGCAATCCCCTTGTTGTAGATCGCTGTAGACATTTTTGGTTCCAAGGTCAGGGCAATGTTGAAATCTTTGATAGCCCGCTCATAAAGGCCCAGGTAAGTCAGTGACAGGCCTCGCTTTAAATAGGTATCTGCTTTGTTGGGATACAAATCGATGGAAAGGTCATAGTCGGATAAAGCCTCTTCGTGGTTGTGTAACTCGAGATGAGCACTCCCTCTGTAATAGTATGCATAAACCCCGTGCTGGCGTACATAATCCGGATTCATCTCAATCCCTTTATTGTAGTCAGATACGGCATCCTTGTACTGTTTCAGCATGAAACGCACAAATCCCCGATAATAATAGGTTTCGGCATCCTTGGGATCTAGTGAGATAACGTTATTGTACTCGTTTAATGCCCGTTTATATTGTCCCAAAGCCTGATAAGACCGACCCAAATTGTAATAGGCATAGGCAAAGGGCTTTTTTTCCAGGGCCAGTTTCAGGAATCTTATCGCGTTCTTGTGATGTTCAAGGTTAAGGTGCACCAACCCAAGATTGTAATTGATAAATGGAAACTCTTTATCAAGCCGATGAACGGAATTAAAGTTATCCAAAGCAGCTTGATATTCCCTTAGATTCAGGTATGCCAACCCTCGATTGTTATAGTATTCGGGATTCCCGGGTGCCAGCTTGACAGCCTGGTTGTAGTCCGCAATAGCTTTTCTAAACAAACCGTTCAGATAACTGATAATCCCCCTGTTATTGTAGCCCGAGGCTTCTCCGGGTTGCATAAGGATTGCTTTGGCATGGTCTTCTTCTGCCCCTGCATAGTCCTTTAACAAACGTTTTGCTATTCCCCTGTCATTGAAGAGTCGGGCTTCTTTGAAACCTGCGTTCAGAGCCCTGTTATAATCGAGTATCGCTTCATGCAGCTTTTCAAAATCCCGGTTGGCGTTTGCTCTCTGGTAAAGGGCCAGACCAAAATCCGGTTTTACTTCCAGTGCTTTGTTGAAATCTTCGATAGCAGCCTGATATTTTTGAAGGCCTAAATAAACAATTCCCCTATCAATCAGGGTTTCCTTATCATCGGGTTGCAGCATGATTACCGTGTTGAGGTCTGACAGTGAGTTTTGATAATCTTTCAATTCCTTGTAGGCCAGACCGCGATACCGAAAGATTTCCTTATTATCCGGGCTGATCATCAGGGCCCTGCTAAATGCGGTGATCGCGTTTTGAAATTGTTTTTTATCCAGGCAAGACCGACCGATTCCCTTTTGAGCCGCAAAACTGAACTTATTGGATTCCAGGGCTTTTTGATACCATTCCATGGCTTGATCAGCTTGTTTCAGCTCCAGGTACACTTGTCCAAGGTCGTTAAGATATCCTGTTTGATTTGGATCCAGGGCAATTGCCTGTTGAAAGTCTCTAATCGCTTTGTCGTAGGATTTTTGCTTAAAATGGATCTTAGCCCTTAAATTCGATGCCTGATGATTATTTGGATTTAAGCGAAGTGCGGATGAACAATCTGAAAAGGCATTTTCCAAATCGTTTGTTAAGAGATGGGTTTCACAGCGAACTTTAAAAAAGTCGCTGTTTGATGAATCCAGCTTTTCGATTTCTGCAAGTTGCTGCATCGCATCATCAAAGCGATGCATTTTGTTGTACAAATCCGCTTTAGCCAGTAGAGCAGGCACATCGTTTTGCTTGATTGTCAGAGCCAGGTTGAAATCAGCCAATGCATCTTCATATTGCAATAAATTGATGCGGCACTCCCCTCTTCTCAGGTAAAGGTTCGTGTTTTGGACTGATTGCCGGATTTGTCTGGTTTGATCCTCTATACATTTCCTGTGGTTTTCTTCCAGCCGGTGTCCGGCTTTTTCCAGTGACTCCCTGCTATATTCCGAATCTGCTGAAAGGAGAGATTTAGATCCGGGTTGGGAGGTATAGGTATAGACCGCAATCCCTGATAGCAAACCAACGACCAACAAAAGGGGTACAAAAACACTGAGAAAGCGAATCACTATGTTTGATTTTTTCGACATTTCATATTTGCTTTTTTACAATTGTTTAAATCTTAAATCTAATTTTTAAATCTAAAATTCCCTGATTTCTCTTTCGAAGCTCAGCCGTTGGCAACGTTGATAGATCTTCTTTCTTAGATCGTTTCGTTGAGCCAAGAAGAAATCATTGGAACGGGCCTGCAGAACATGATTTGGTATCTCTTTGGTACAGCTTTTAGCTGCTATTTCATTAATTCCGGTCATGATGAAATCTTCGAGAATGAGAATCGAATTCCCGGGTTTCTTTTTTTCGAAGCTTTCAAATGCAGCGATAATGCGCTCCCATTTTTTAACGAGTGGCAGGTTCACATATCCCCTGTTTTTGTTTTGGTAACCCAAAAGGCTAATGATCGGCATGGCGTACTCATTGGTCAAAAATCGAACCCGATCCCGCTGAATGGCAAAGTAGTACTTCAATTCTTCCACATCATTCACATTATAGGCTGCAAACACGGGGGATTTTTGACCGTTCCACCAGCCAAACCCGTTATCTTTCACCATGTAAAGATTGTCCTCCTGCAAAAGTCTGTCGATCTCATCGAGAATTCTATTTCCCTGAACAGCCACCACCCTGAAAATGAGGCGATTGGTTTTGTGTAGTTCAAGTCGGTCAAATATTCCCAGCAATTCGGAAATATGCTTTGAAGACTCCTTAAAGTTCAGTACTTCCGACCGCAAAGCTTCTTTTGCAAATGAGGGATTGACAATTTTGGGAATTGTTTCCAGTTTTTGGGCTCGTCCAATCAGGTCTGTCATATTGGTTTCCAGACTTTCCCTGGCCACCTGTTCAAATATGGGTTGGAGTTCTATGGGAAAATCGTTCAGTTTTTCAGACAAGAACAGGTTATAAGGCTCATAAAGCTTGACAGCCTGGGCCAAAAGCTGGGTATTCCAGACAATCCTTGTGCTTGGAGGCAGTTCTTTGATCAGATTGGTGCGGGCATTTTCGATATCCGCGAACTTCATGGCAAAAAAGTCATCCAAGGCTTTCTTCAGGGTCGTCATTTTTGGAGAAAATCTCAGAATTGCCTTGCCGTTTTCCTGTTGAAGAATAGGTCCGGTCAACCTGGTTTCAAGGGTGACCATTTTATACTGTAATTCCTTGTGTTCCAATTCACCGCGACGTTTCATCTCGACAAAAACCGGTTGTCCCAGGAAACCCGAATTTTGTACCGATTCCAGTATCTGGTCATACCGGTTACCCAGCTCAAAAGTGGTGCTGACCATCCAGGCAAATTCCGGTTCTGACAATTCTCTTTCTATTGTATTAAGGGAAGCCAGTAAATTCTGAAAACGAACCACAATGTTTTGTTCATCATTCCCTTCATGATCCCGGTGAATCGTCCGCAGGTTGTCTTTTAGTTGCACCAGCTTGGAATTGAGCGGGTTTTCCTCATAGACCCGGTCGTAGAAGTCCCTGGTCAGTTCCCAGATTTTGGCGTTTACGTTTGCTTTAAGAATTTCGGTTCCGACGGGATTCCCTCTTAGTTTGGCCAGGGCTTCTTCCGAGAAACTTCCCTTTAAATCAATATTGTACAAGTAGGCCACAACCTGCAGAAATTCACGCGAGTTAGCAGAACCGGTAACCAGCTGATTGTTGTAAATGGCTATGTTTTTCTCCAACTCTTCCAGTGATTTAATAAAGGCAAGCAGTTGTTTGAATTCAGCTGTTTTTTCAATTCGAAACACTTTGTCCTGATTACTGTCTTCATCGTCTTTCATCTGCTTTTCGACAAAGCCCATGGCCCGAACCTTGTTATTGAGCTCAATGTACATCATACGCATGATGATTTTTTTATAGGCGATGGTCATACAGGAAACCAGTTGCGATTGAAGCGTTGAAGTCCACGATGACGGCATAAAGACAGAGGTCAGACCGGACGGATCGATCTCGGACATACCATTCAGCAGGCTTAGACCTTTTTTCTCGAACAGGGATCGGTCAATGGTTTTTTTGTATTGTAGATCGACCAGACTGCTGCTGATCAAATTCAGCACGGGCAGCATCACCTGCTTTTCTTTTCGCAGGTTGAAATAGGTATTGGTCAGACCGCCACCTCCAATCAGTAACATGAGAACAAAAGCTACCTGTACAATGCGAAGGGTACGATGTTTGGATAGCATTGCCTGATCGACAACCTTGGCCAGACCTTTCTCAGGAAATATTTTTTTATCGAACAGATCCCGGAGGAATTTCGGTTTCTTCTCTTGGTTCTCTCCAGTCGTATCGCTACCTGAAAAGTAAATACCCCTGAAAAAGAAGGAGCGGTGAAATGAGCTTTCTTTAAATATATTATCGAATGCTGTTTTAATGGGATCTAACAGACTTTTGAACCTGTTCGGCAATTCAAACAAGTCACTGCCATCGGCAACATTTGGTTTGGCAGCAAAAATCTCTATCTGGGTTTTGAAAAGGCCCTCGTGTATGTTATCGATAGCCTGATCCATTAATTTAGATGAGTATGCAACATCCAAAGAGTTGGGATTACTCCAACCCACCATATTACGCTGAAGATTGCCCGGTAATTCATGGCAATAGCTGGAAAATCCTTTGATGGCATCACATTTGGTGAATAAAACATAAACCGGAAAGTGAATTCCCAGTTCGCCCTGTAACTCCCATAATTTATTATAGATGATGATTGTCTTCTGATTGAGGGTCTCTCTTTTATCGTTCTTATTCCCCTGGTCCCAGATTAAATCATCGATTGGTAATGTAAGTATAACACCGTCTATTGGGCGATTGGGACGATACCTTTTTAACAGCGTGATGACGTTCTGCCAGCCGTTCTCGTTAGAACTCTTGCCGTCGTCTTTTAAAACAAATTCGCCTTTTGGTTCGATCGCCACGCCTTTATCAAAAAACCACCATTGAACTCCCTGGTCCTCCTCCCCGGGGTTACCTTCTTTTTTACAAATCGGAGTTCCCAATCCCACGTTTTTAAGCATGGTAGACTTTCCGGACCCGGACTCTCCGATAACAAGGTACCAGGGAATCTGGTACTGGTAGTTGCGACCCGTAACTTTCCGCTTTAGAAATTTTGCAGCCTCACGAAACGATCCTCGCATTTTCAGGAATGAATCGAAACGATTGTCCTTAAGCATTTTCTCTTCTGAGGACTCGGAAGCCAGGGCTTTTTTACTCGCTTTCCTTAGTTGAAATACGACAGCTCCGACTACCAGGAAGATTAATCCGGAGGTCGAAATGAAGAGCCAGAATATTACGTTTGATGAAAACATTTTTTCTATTTTGGATTGTAGATTTTAGATTTGTGGTTTTCTGTAATTTTAAAAGCTTTGCTTTCCATTTTCATTTCAACCACCCAGTATTTGGGAGACCGTCTTGGAAATATCACCGGTCATTTGCATCCAGATGACATGCGAGATGCCTAACAGCGAAACAGCTAAAAGGGCCACGAAACTATACCATTTTTTCAGACCGGGAATAACGGTTTTAGGATCTCTTTCCAGGGTATGCATATAGCTGTCGGGAAACAGCTTTTTCTCCATTTTGTTCAAGTCGGGCGGGTTTTGAAAGATGAAGTGGTATAACCGGTCTTTGTATTTTTCTATAGCCCCGGCATCATTCACACCGTGATATTTACCCCTGAACCCGAGTGATAAAGCCAGGAGGGACATGATAGCGATCTCTGTGTAAACGGAATTTCTTTCTTTCAAAAGAGAATCCAGTTTTAGAAAAAAGATATCTCCGCCGGCATTGCTGCCGAAAAACTTTGTTTCTAACAGAAATCTGCTCCATGCCTCCTGGCCGGCCCAACTCATGGTCAAAAAGACCTCATCTGCAATGGCTGCCATGATAAAGAGCGCATCTTTATATAATGTGTCACCCATTTCCCCGCCAGATTTTCCAGCGGTAATTTGCTGTCTTTCAAACATCGAAGTCAACTCCTGGTGGACCTGGTTTGATGACAGTTTGGAATCATCGTCCTTGCTTTGTTGTACTTCTTTTTTTACTTCATCAGAAAAGACCCAGTTGCCGGTTTTGGCCATGGTTTTCAACTCTTCCAGTCGTACGTAAAACTCGTGAAAATGTTGCAATAGGAACTTTTCTTTGTTTTCTATTTCGGTCATTTCGGGGCCTTGGTTTTATATTGTACTTCTATCCGGTTGATGGGTAACAAGTTATCCATCCTACAACTGCTTCCGGAATATTCTGGATCTTGGTAATTTCTTCACATTGTTCCGGATGATGGGTAACAAGTTACCCATCCTACAACTGCTTCCGGAATATTCTGGACCTTGGTTTTATGTTGTACTTTTATTCGGTTGATGGGTAACAAGTTATCCATCCTACAACTGCTTCCGGAATATTCTGGATCTTGGTTTTATATTGTACTTCTATCCGGATGATGGGTAACAAGTTACCCATCCTACAACTGCTTCCGGAATATTCCGGATCTTGGTAATTTCTTCACATTGTTCCGGATGATGGGTAACAAGTTACCGGTCTTGCGACTACAAACACAGGTTGTCGGCCTGAACCATTTGCAGGGCGGAACAAACATCCAATTCGCAAGCTTTGCGGTAATCCACACACATCTCTATTTTCTTTCCGATTTTCTTATAAGTGTCTCCCCGGTATACATAGCCTTTGGGGTTGGTTCCATCCAGTCGAATCGATTGGTTAAAATCCCTTAAAGCTTTATCAAACTGTTTCATTTCCAGGTAAACCAGTCCTCTATTACCAAAGGCCCTTGCATACTGGGGATCAAGTTGAATAGCGTTGTTGAAGTAGCTAAGCAGTTCTGTTTTTGATGCTTCGCCACCTCTTTTCAGGGCCAAACCGTTCTCTACCCAGTCTTTTGCCGTCATCTGCCTGCTTTTATCCAATAGCGAATCCAATAATGATTTAACGCTGGCTTTGTATTTTCCTTCCGGAAACTCTTTTAGATATCCTTTATAATCATCCACGGTATTAGTAACAACCACGGTATCGAACCAGGCTTTTTCCCTTAGCTTTTTCACCTGGGGCAAGTATTCGCCTAATGGAAAATCTTTAATATAGGCATTGTAATCATCAACCTTATTGGAGATCCTGGCCCTTTCAAAGGTTCGTTTTTCTTTTAACGCCTTTACTTCGACTATATGAGGGCCGGCCGGGTATTCTTTTATATAGTTATTATAGAACTCGATGGTATCAGCTTGTCTCGCCTGTTGATAAACCAGAGACTCACGATGAAGGGTGGCCTCTTTCAGATAAAGTCCCTTGGGAAAATTGTTTAAGTATTCATCATAAGATTGAATTGTGTTGAATCTTCGTGCCTTATCGAACTGCAGTTTTTCCTTGGCAGCCATCACCTGGGCGGCATATCCTCCTTTTGGATAATCCTTCAAGTAGTTGTTGTATTCATCCAGGGTGTTTTCTTTTTTGGCGTATTCATACATGGTCTTTTCTCGCATTTTTTGGACCAGGGCTCCGTATTTCCCTTCCGGAAACAGGTTGAGATATTCATCATAAACCTGGACGTTTTGTTGCCTTCTGGCATGTTCAAACCAGGCTCTTTCCTTAAGGGCTTCAACTCGTTTAATAAACTTGCCGTCGGGAAATTCGGTCATGTAGTCTTCATATCCCTGAATGTTATTTTGCCGCCTGACCTGTTCGTAAAAGACCTTCTCTTTAATACCTTTAACCGCATCGACATAGATTTCATTGGTGCTGTCTTCCAAAAATTCATTGCAGGCATCGATGGTGTTTTCTTTTTTAACCTGTTCGAACCAGGCTTTTTCTTTGAGTTCTTTAATTTTGTGTATAAATTTTCCGGAAGGGTATTCCTCGCTGTATTCATCATAAACGCTTACTTTGTTGGTAATGATGAATTTCCTGCGAATTTTGCGATATGTCGCTTCGTCGGCAAATTCACTATCTCCGTAATCAGTCAGAAACTCTTTATAAGCTTCCAGGGTATCCTTTTGCTTTACAGCATCAAAAGCTTTTCTGTTACGGAGGGATAGCGCCTCTTCCGCGAACTCGCTGTCGCCATGGCTTGCCAGGAACTCGGTATAGCCGGTAAAGGTGTTTCGCTGTTTGGCCTGCATAAAGGCGCTTTCTGCACAACCAGCCAAGATAAAAAGCGCCGGTACGATAAAACCAAAACAACCGCAAAGGGTCAGTGATTTCTTAATAAGCTTGCTATACCTTTTCATGGTTCTGTTCTGTGATCGGGGTTAGTAAACTGGTTAAATAAAGGTTAAAGGCTGAAGCCGGTACACAGCAAATTTGATTAAAATTTTGTACACATCGGGTTTTTCGTGATCTCGCAAAACCTTCTTACTTTTCGTTTACGATTAGGTGCACGGGAACGAGCACGTTCACGGACGAAAATCTAGACAAACAACTTTTTAGTACTTCGTGTCGGAACGGAAAATCGCTATATCCTTATCCAGCCTCGTGCCAGATGCCTTAAATCAGCTTGAAGATAAATGCATCGGGAGCCGTCAGCTTTCAGCGTTCAGTTTAAAGCATTGCAAAGACGAGCATAAACTGGCTGAAAGCTGATGGCGGAATGCTGAAAACACTGAACCCCGAAGCGCCAAGCTGCTTTTAAAGCTTTTATTGGTGTTGTTTAAACAGGTTTTCCTTCAGGCACTGCTTACTAATCGGAATTATATTCGATTGTTACATCATTCTTGCTTCGGTTGACTGATTCCTGGTTGTTCGGCCTTAGGTGATACTTCTGTAAAATCCGGTGTGACCGGTTTGGATTCAGTTTCGTATGACAATGCCGATTTTTTGGTGCTGGTTTTTGCCGCTTCAATTGAATCGGAGCTTTGTACTTCCTCTTCAGTTGTTGTTGAGGCCGTTAGTTGTGAAGATGAACCCTGTTCTGATCGATCCATCCCCATTCCTGTCAGCAATCCCAGGAAATATACCAAAACCAGTAACACGATCATGCTGATGATTAAGGTAATAACCGATCTTTTTTCAAAACTGTATTCAGACATACGATATTTTAGATTTATGATTTTCGATTTTAAGATTTACAGTTCGTGGCAACTTCGTTGTCGGTCTCATATTGTTGTCCCTGGCTAGTGCCTTGTGCCATTTGCTTAATGCCTTTCTACTTAACTTCGAAGGTGAAGTTGCCTTCTTTATCCAGGGCGACGTTTACTTGTTCGAATTCTTTGCCTTCCGCCATTTTGACCAGGATTTTTTCCGAAAGCTCGGGCAAAACGTTATGTGTGAGAATGGTATCTATGTTTCTTGCTCCGCTCTCTACTTCCGTGCATCTGGAAGTGACTGCCTCAATCAGGGCCGGATCGAAGCTCAATGTGGCGTTGTTGTGTTCCAAAAATCGCTTTTTGATTTTATCAAGTTTGAGGTCCACAATTTTTCGAATCTGGTCTTCGCCCAAATGGAAGTAAGGAATCACAACCAATCTTCCAAGAAATGCAGGTTTAAAATGCTGCAAAAGGCTGGGTCTGATTTGCTCCAGCAAATATTCGTGATCCGGCTGAGTTTCAGATTCCGAGCAGACTTTTCGGATAACGTCCGTACCCAGGTTGGACGTCAATAAGATGACCGTGTTTTTAAAGTTGATCTTCACACCTTCACCGTCTTCGATAATTCCCTTATCAAAAACCTGGTAGAACAATTCCATGACATCCGGATGTGCTTTCTCAACTTCATCCAAAAGCACCACGCTAAAAGGCTGCCGTCTGACGGCTTCTGTCAATACTCCACCCGTTCCGTATCCTACATACCCCGGAGGTGCCCCTTTCAAGCCTGAAACAGTGTGTGCTTCCTGATACTCGGACATATTCACGGTGATAACATTTTCCTCTCCCCCGTAAAGCAGCTCTGCCAGGGTAAGTGCAGTTTCGGTTTTTCCCACACCACTGGGACCTACCAACATGAATACTCCAATCGGCTTTCCGGGATCTTCCAGTCTTGCTCGTGAGGTCCGAATTCTTCTGGCAACCGACTCCAGTGCATGGGATTGACCGATGAGACGTTCTTCCATCTTTTCTTTTAGGGAAAGCACCGATTTGATTTCGTCCGTCATCATTTTTCCTACCGGTATTCCCGTCCAACCGGAAACCACGGAAGCGATGATATCCGAATCCACTTCAACATGAGCCATTGGTTCCTTTTCCTGGAGCTCTCTCAGGCTTGCTTTTGATTGCAGCAGCGCTTGTCTTAGTTCTTTATCACTTGGATTTGCGTGGTCCGAGTTTTCCAATTCGTTGCTCATATCGCGAATTACTTCGATGAGTTGTTTTTCGTCTTCCCAGCGATTTTGTAACTTAACCAGTTCTTTTTCCTGGATATCCTGTTCGTCCCTTAATTCCTCAATACGATCGTTTTTACTGCCATTCAAGGTGCAATCCCGATTCAGAATGTCAATTTCCTGGTTCATCATTTTAATTCTGCGGTCGATGTCTTCTATCGCTGCCGGAGTAGCATTCTGGCCAACCGCCACCCTGGCACAAGCTGTGTCCAGGAGACTAACAGCCTTATCCGGCAGCTTCCTACCTGATATATAGCGATGGGACAGTTTCACAGCATCCACAATGGCTTCGTCGAGTATACGAACGCCATGAAAGGTCTCCAGAGATTTGGCAACGCTTCTCAGCATTTCAATTGCCCGTTCGGGATCAGGTTCATCGACTTTAATCACTTGAAAGCGTCTCACCAGGGCATGATCTTTTTCAAAATACTTTTTGTATTCACTCCAGGTGGTGGCTGCTATGGTTTTAAGCTCTCCCCGGGCGAGGGCAGGTTTGAGCAGGTTAGCCGCATCATTTTGGCCGGCC
>JANQLH010000344.1 GCA_028280735.1 SAR324 cluster bacterium
GTTTTTGGCGGTGTCCAGGAAAGCTGTTACAGACGTGGGTCTCGGTGTTGCAGTCGTCGTGGTGCAAACCAACACCATTCGAGCCAGTTCCCTGATCTACAACCTGATTTTGAGGGAAGGTGCCCTGGCCTGGGCAGGATTTCCCAACGTTGATCTCAGTTTTCTGGGTCTGATCAGCTATATCGGTGTTATTGCCGCCATGGTTCAGATATTGGAGATGTTTTTGGATAAGTATATTCCAAAACTATACAACGCCCTGGGGATCTTCCTGCCTTTAATTACTGTGAATTGCGCCATTTTGGGAGGTTCACTGTTTATGGTGGAAAGAGACTATAATTTTGGGGAAAGTGTGGTCTTTGGACTGGGAAGTGGTACAGGTTGGGCTTTGGCAATTGTAGCCCTGGCGGGAATTCGTGAAAAACTGGTGTTTGCGGATGTTCCGGACGGTCTGAAAGGCCTGGGAATTACCTTTATTACAGCAGGTTTAATGGCCATTGCATTTATGTCGTTTTCCGGAATACAGCTTTAACCAGTTCCATATCAGATTAATTAACAGGTACCGGGGAAACACTCCTGTATTAAGGATAGAGAAATATGATTGAGATATATTTGGGTGTAGGAATGTTTACCAGCATAGTTCTGAGCCTGGTGATTATTATTTTGTTTGCCAGGTCCAGACTGGTGGTGACGGGTGATGTTAACATACTAATCAACAATGATCCGAAAAACTCGATTACCGTACCTGCCGGTGATAAATTGCTAAACACGCTGTCGAATAACAAGATATTCCTACCCTCGGCCTGCGGCGGAGGTGGTACATGCGCTCAATGCAAGTGCACCGTGCTGGAAGGCGGTGGTGATATTCTACCTACTGAAACAGTCCATATCAAAAAAAGAGAAGCAAACGCCGGGGCTCGGCTCACCTGCCAGTTGACTGTCAAGCGGGATATGAAGATTGAGATTCCGCCTGAGATTTTTTCAATAAAAAAATGGGAGTGTACGGTCGTTTCTAATCCGAATGTGGCTACATTCATCAAAGAACTGACCTTGGAACTGCCAAAAGGTGAAAATGTCGATTTTCGGGCAGGCGGCTATATTCAGATCGAATGCCCTCCCCATGATTTAAAATATTCCGGCTTTAAGATTGAAAAGGAATACCATTCGGATTGGGACAAGTTCAACATTTGGCGTTACCAGTCACACGTTAAGGATAAAGTTTTTCGGGCCTATTCCATGGCAAATTACCCGGAAGAAAAAGGCATTATTAAGCTGAATGTCAGAATTGCAACACCACCTCCTGGTGCTCCGGATACCGTACCACCGGGGATAATGTCTTCTTACATTTTTAACTTGAAACCCGGTGATAAGGTTACGATTGCCGGTCCGTTCGGGGAGTTTTTCGCGAAAGATACTGAGGCGGAAATGATCTTCATTGGCGGCGGGGCTGGAATGGCTCCCATGCGTTCTCATATATTTGACCAGCTAAATCGCTTGAACACCAATCGCAAAATCAACTTCTGGTATGGTGCCCGCAGCCTTAGGGAAATGTTTTATGTTGAAGAGTTTGATAAATTGCAGAAGACCAACAAAAATTTTACCTGGTATGCCGCACTTTCCGATCCCCTACCTGAGGATAATTGGCAGGGTTTAACCGGTTTTATCCACCAGGTACTTTATAATGAATATCTAAAAGATCATCCAGCACCGGAAGACTGCGAATACTACATTTGTGGTCCGCCTTTAATGAATTCGGCCGTGTTGAATATGCTGGACAGCCTGGGTGTAGAGTCTGAAAACATATTGCTGGATGATTTTGGTGGCTAGACAGGATTTACCTTTGTCAAGATTTCCAACACTTTTACATTTCCTCATCATCACAGCACTGCTCCTGTTAACCGGCTGCGAACTGTTTAAGGAAAAAACCGTTGAGCTTTCCGGTTCCGCATTGGGAACCACTTACTCCCTCAAACTCCTGGGTATTCCTGAAAGCGTTGATGTGCGGGAACTTCATGACCAGATTAAAATCGTGTTGAATGCTGTTGAAACCTCCATGTCAGTACACAACTCGAATTCCGAGGTCGCCCAGTTTAACCGGCATACCAGTGATGACTGGTTTAGGATTTCCGAGAATATGTTCCAGGTAATCAACGAGGCCCAAACGATCAGCAATGCTTCTGAAGGGGCGTTTGATGTAACCATCGGGAACTTGATTGAATTGTGGGGTTTCGGAAAAAGCTTACCTCCAAAAAGCATTCCGAATGAAAAAAACATTATTCGGGCAAAACACACAAGCGGATACAAAAATCTTCAGCTTTCCCAATCAAGTAGCTCAATTAAAAAATCAATTCCGGAATTGACGCTCAATCTCTCTGCCATAGCAAAAGGTTATGCTGTGGATTCCGTTGCCGAGTTTCTGGACGAAGCCGGTATTGATCGCTATCTGGTGGAAATAGGCGGGGAGTTGAGGACAAAGGGTAGAAAGCAATCCGGAAAATTCTGGCTGGTCGCTATCGAACGACCCGAAATTGACAAGCGCAGCATTTATAAGATTATCCGGTTGACGGATATGAGTTTGGCAACATCCGGCGATTATAGAAACTTTTATGAAATTGAAGGCAAGCGGTTTTCCCACACCATAAATCCGTTTACCGGTCGACCTGTTGAAAACAATATTGCCTCCGTAAGTGTTATGCACCCTTCCTGTATGCAAGCCGATGCCCTGGCCACGACATTAATGTCCATGGGTTACGAGAGTGGTAGTCAATTTGCAGAAGATAAGGACCTGGCTGTAATATGGATATTAAGGACAGAAAATGGTATCGTTGAAAAGCTGTCTTCCCGATTTGATTCCAACCTTTTTCAATAGAAAATGATGGAAATTGTTTTAATTTCTACGTTAATCTTTACCTTGGCCGTTTTAGCCCTGTCATTGGGTACCATACTGGGGGGGAGGCCGCCAAAAGGACAATGCGGGGGTTCTATGGTTCACGAGGAAAGCTGTATTAAGGATAGCGAGGGAAACAAAATTCAGAGTTGTTCGCAGTGCAGTTGCGAATCTGAATAGTTACCGATAAGACCGGGGATCAATAAAGCGGAGCTGCAATGCTTCAGAATTTACTCTTTTTTGATCAACGTTTTTAACTTCGGTAGTAAGGATTTCTTTTCTATGCCACTTATTTTTCCTGCCAGAATCTGCTTCTCTTTTTTGTCAACGGCTTCCCACAAATCCACTTGGGGTAATTTCGCTTTCTGATCATCAGATTCTTTTTTATCGCTTTTTGACTTGCCAAAGACCTGTGAAACAATATTGCGGAATTCTATTTCATGGGTATCGTTTTTTGTTTCTTCAGGCTGTTGATCTTCAATTATCGACTGGTTACAAGCGGTTTCCACCGTACGAATGATGTCTCCCTGGTCATCGTTCATGTCTAAATTGGCGTACAGCCCCCGGACATCTTCGGCAAAATCCAACTGTTCGTAATTCTGTGTTATAAAAACAATGGGGATATCGGCATGGCGATTAAAGACTTCTGCAAGATCTTTCCCTAATGCGCTTTCATGGCCAAAAAACAACCAGACGATTGCATCGACCTGCTGTTTACCCAGAATCTCCTTGGTTTTCAAAACCCCTCTTGAATAAAAGCAGGTAAATCCGGAGTCTTCCAAGCGCACAAACAGCGGGTTGGGGAGATCCTCGGAAGAGACAATCAGCAGATTTGCATCCATATTTTCAGTCTTTGGTCTTGTTTAAAAAAGTATATTATATTTACAAAGGGAACTCAGTATATAGTATAACTGTGGGGATAGCAAAGCCTGCTGTTGATGTAAACCACTGCCCGAATTTTATCAGCCGGGTGATGACATATGTAATCACTGGTCTTACATCAAACATGTATCATTAGTGTTTGAGCGGAAAATCACTAAATCCTTATCCAGCCTTGTGCCGGATACCTTAATTCGGCTTGAAGATGAGCGTGTTGCCGGCTTTCGGCATTCAGTTTAAAGCATTGCAAAGTCTGGCAAAAACCGGCTGAGAGCTGATCACTGAAAGTACTGAAGCTCGAGTACCAAGCTGCTTTTAAAGCTTTTATTGGTATGGTTTAAACTGGTTTTCGTCCAGACACCAATGAAGGTTTCAGTTGAGATGTTTTTTCCAAAAATCGGCTTTTGATTCGATAACCAAATACATTTTTTTTTGAAAGTCATGCAATCCTTTTGCTACACAAGGCATCAAACCAAAGAAACCCTGGTAGATTTTTTGGTTCGCCGTTTTCCCTACCAATCCAGGGAGAACTGGATCAAGTCAATTGAAACCGGGGCGATCAAAGTAAACGCCAAAAAGACGATTCCTTCCTTTATTCTTTCCAGCAAGGATGTGATCTCCTATGACAGACCGCGTTCAGAAGAACCTGAAGTCGATACTCGCTACAAGATACTTTACCTTGATCAGCATATTCTTGTTGTGGAAAAAAACGGGAATATTCCCATTGCCGAATCGGGTAGATATTATCGCAACACCTTGATCAACATATTAAAGGAAAAAGAAGGTTTTCCGGAACTTTATGCAGTCCACCGCCTTGATAAGGAAACATCAGGGGTATTGTTGATTTCACGCCAAAAGGAAATCGCAACGAGACTGGGAGTGCAGTTTGCAAACCAGGTTCCCAAAAAGATATATCATGCGTTGCTTAGGGGTGAAATGACTTCCGAACAGGTGCTGGTCGATCGACCTATCAAAAGGTGCTCCAACGAACAAAGCAAAATTAGAATCAGGCAGGTAACGGATAGCCTGGGGAAACCTTCTAAGACCTTATTTCGTAAAGTGACGGCTAAAAACAACCTTACGCTTTCCGAAATTCAAACCTATAGCGGACGAACTCATCAAATTCGCTGCCATGCAGAATATATCGGGTATCCACTTTTAGGAGACAAGCTATACGGGCAGGAAGACAATGACTTTTTGGATTTTCTGAATGAAAAAAGGCAGCCGGAATACGAATCATACGGCGCGATAAGCCGGCAATTATTGCACGCTTCCAGCCTTACATTTGATCATCCTGAAACAGGGCAGCAAATGAGTTTTCAATCAGACTATTATGAAGAATTTTCCCATTTTCCCAGTATCAAGGGCTGGCTGGATACTAACATTGACCGATAGGCTGTCCCATTTTAACAGTCTTACCCCTTCTTAAGTCGGAGGGTTTGAACCGATCTTTTTCAAATAGCAGAATGACGGTGCTGCCAAGTTGAAAGCGACCAACCTCATCTCCTTTTTGATACAATCTTGCGGGGAAAACCGGTAAATTCAACTGGGTTTTTTCTCCGCTATTGGATGTAAGGTCGCTGTATTCAACTTTGATTTTGCCGACTACAGTAGCTCCAACCTTTACTAGTCCAACTGAACTGCTTTTACCTTCCAACGCGGTAACAATTCTTTCATTGATGGAAAAAAGCCCGCCAATATGTTTCACACCAAAATCGTTTACCGGCCACAAGTTCCCGGAAAAATAGCTAAACTCGGTGATTCTTCCGGATATTGGCGCATGAATTCGATGATAATCGGAAGGACTCAAATAAAGAGTAATGAAAAACCCATCCTTAAACAATCCTGCGTGTTTCGAACCTACAAGGTCCGTTAGCGAGTAATATACCCCTTTGGTTTGGATCATCAAACCGTTGTTGATTTCTCCGAACTCGGCTACCTTCCCATCAACCGGGCTGATAACGGAGTCCGGATCATTGTCTATAGGTCTTGATTTTGGATTTAACTGACGAGTGAAAAAATCATTGAATGTCTTAAATTTCGCCAAGGAAGGAGCTTTGATTTCATCCAGATTAACAGCGTAAATCCTGCTATAGAGCTGAATAAACGAGACCAATAGCGGTGAGGGAAGTTGCAGGTCGGCAAGCTTGCCCAAAAGCTTGCTGAACAGGTTTTTGGGCAACAGTCTAAGAAACAGGTATCTCATAGAATGATAAACTTAAGGTTGAGGATAGTGGTTAAGTTGCAGGAGTAGGCTCAGATGCTGCAGGACCTCCTTCCAGAATCTCTTTCAGCTGATTAACAGTGACGGTCTCAATCTCCAGTAACAATTTGGCCAGGGTGTTTAACTGCTCGAAATTATCGGTCAGGATCTGCTTTGCCTGGCTATAACTTTTTGTTATCAGGGATAAAACCTCTTTTTCAACTGCCTGCATGGTTTCTTCCGATGCGGGATCTTCAGCGTTGTAATCTATGGCCAGATAATTGCCGCTATCACCCTGGGGAATGGATAAAGCTCCAAGGTTTTCACTCATGCCCCATTTACAAACCATTTGATACGCGATGTTTGTTGCGCTCTTTAAATCGCCCTCCACCCCGGTTGAATAGTCTTTTAACACAAGTTCTTCAGCCGCCCGGCCTCCCATGGCAACAGCCATCTTGGCAACCAGGGCCTCTTTTTCAAGACTCAGTTTGTCCGTTTCAGGCAAAAAGGAGGTTAAGCCCAAAGCCTGTCCTCTTGGGATGATGGTAATTTTATGAACCGGGTCGGCCTTTTCCAAATGATAGGCAACCAAGGCGTGACCTGCCTCGTGGTAAGCCGTGGCTTTTTTCTCATCCTCTTTCATAATCATGGAGCGACGTTCTGCTCCCATCATCACTTTGTCCCGAGCCCATTCCATGTCTTCCAGCGTGACTTTGTCTTTGTTGACTCTCGCAGCATGCAAGGCGCTTTCATTGACGAGGTTTGCCAAATCAGCACCGCTGAATCCCGGGGTTCCTTTGGCTATCACTTCCAGATCAGCTTCAGGGTCGAGCTGGATTTTTTTCGAATGAACTTCCAGGATCATTTTTCGTCCGCGAATGTCAGGTAAGCCGACATGGACTTCCCGGTCGAACCGGCCGGGTCTGAGCAAGGCAGGATCAAGAATATCGGAGCGGTTGGTGGCGGCAATGGTAATGATTCCTTCCGAACCGTCAAATCCATCCATTTCAACCAAAAGGGCATTCAATGTCTGTTCGCGTTCGTCATGACCGCTGCCAAGCCCGGCACCTCGATGTCGACCTACAGCATCGATCTCGTCTATAAAAATAATGCAGGGAGCGTTTTTGTGGGCTTCTTCGAACAGGTCTCTAACTCTGCTGGCTCCCACACCCACAAACATTTCCACGAAGTCCGATCCGGAAATGCTAAAAAAAGGTACGCCGGCTTCACCGGCCACTGCTTTCGCCAGCAACGTTTTACCTGTTCCGGGCGGGCCTACCATCAAGACACCTTTAGGGATCTTTCCACCCAAGGT
>JANQLH010000346.1 GCA_028280735.1 SAR324 cluster bacterium
CCAAGCTGACCGCATTTTCCTTGGGAGCATTCTGGGCAGGATTTGTTGGAGTTATCGTTGCTGCAAAAGGTAGTTTTGTAAACCCAGTCATGTTTACCTTTTTCGAGTCTGCTATTATCCTCTCCATAGTCGTTTTAGGAGGAATGGGATCAATCAGGGGGGTAATCCTTGCAACCATCATTCTTGTTCTTCTGCCGGAATACCTTAGGTTCTTCAAAGAATACCGTATGCTGACCTTTGGAGCAATCATGGTTATCATGATGGTTTTCAGACCGCAAGGGCTCGTATCCGATTCACAACACAAGTATAAATTGATTGAGGAAGACGAGGGAGTCAAAGAAGATCGACCTTCAACTCAACAGCAGGTCGTTGCAACCTGAGTGAATCCCGATGTTAACACGTATACCCAGATAAAGTATGAAAACAGTTCTTGAGACAAAAGACCTTTGTAAGAACTTCGGTGGATTAAAAGCAATGGATTCGATAAATCTTGATATCAAAGATCAAGAAATTGTTGCTTTGATAGGTCCCAACGGAGCAGGTAAAACAACTTTTTTCAATTGTATAACAGGAATGCATCAGCCTTCGAGCGGTGATGTTTTCGCTATTCCTCCTCAATTAAATCAAGTCAGCCTGAAAGGGAAAAAACCTAATCGAGTAACTGAGATCGGATTAGCACGCACATTTCAAAATATCCGGCTTTTTGGTAAGATGACCGTGTTGCAAAATGTCATGGTCGGGCGTCATTGTCGTACCAAAAACAATTTTTTGGAAGCTGTTATCAGAAGTTCCAGATTTAAACGAGAAGAACGTGAAACCGTCAAGTTTTCACAAGATCTTTTAGAAACGTTTGGTTTGTTGGAATTTGCGCACAACCTGGCAGAAAATCTACCGTATGCGGCTCAACGTCGATTGGAAATAGCGCGGGCATTGGCAACAGAGCCATTTCTATTACTACTGGATGAACCTGCCGCAGGCATGAATCCCCAGGAAACACAGGAATTGGATCAATTGATCTTGCAAATACGGGAAGAGAAAAACATTTCCATTCTACTTATCGAGCATGACATGAAACTGGTGATGCGGATATCCGATCGCATTTTTGTAATGAACCAGGGAAAACAAATTGCTCAAGGTTCACCCGGAGAAATTCAAAACAACAAAGCAGTAATTCAAGCATATTTGGGAGAAGAATGAAATTAGAGATAAAAGACATTCATTCTTATTACGGCAATATTCAAGCCCTGAAAGGAATCAGCCTGGATCTGTATTCCGGTGAAATAGTCACCCTGATCGGTGGAAACGGTGCGGGTAAAACAACCACCTTAATGTCGATTTCCGGCCTGGTTCCTCCGAAAAAGGGAGAAATACTCTTCAACAACTCTCCGATCAACGGAATTTCACCTGATCGAATCGTACAAAAAGGAATCATTCAGGTGCCCGAGGGGCGGAGAATTTTTCCGGATTTCACGGTACAGGAAAATCTGGATATGGGCTCCTATTTAAGGGAATCAAAAAGTAATATTCAACGAGATCTGGATTACATTTTTGAGTTGTTTCCAATTTTGAAAGAGAGAAAAAGCCAACTTGGAGGTACCCTCAGCGGTGGAGAGCAGCAAATGCTTGCTATTTCTCGTGCCTTGATGGCTAAACCAAAGGTTCTTCTCCTTGATGAACCCTCACTTGGCCTTGCTCCACTGATAATCCGGCAGATTTTTGAAATTATTGAAAAAATCAACAAGGAAAACAAGGTGACGATCTTTCTGGTAGAACAAAATGCAAATCTTGCTCTGCACATTGCAGATCGAGGATATGTTATGGAAAACGGCTACATCACCATGGAAGACAAAGCTTCCAACCTGCTGAATGATGAAGCTGTTAAAAAAGCCTATCTGGGTATTGCCTAAATTCTTGTTTGTCTTTTTTTCAGAAAAGTGATCAAAACGGTTTCTTATAGCTGACAGGTTGTAAGAAACCGTTTTTTTTTTGCGAACCAGGTTATATGCACCTCTGATCCTCACGTTAAGAACTCATTTCAGTCAGAAACTGGTATTGGCAGCAATCAGAAACAAAAAAGTTTGAAAAGCCACATTGCCTTCGCAGTTTATTTTCTGTATCAAGGAAGGTTAATAGAGGAACTAATCAAACATTTCTTTCACTATCATAAACATTTCCAGGGATTAATCATGATATCGCGTAATCTTTCTCATCGAATTATGACTGGACTACCTTTAGCCGCAGCTGCCTGTTGGTATATTTTTAGCGCGAATGAGCTGGTCTTTGCCGTAATTACAGTCGTGATAGGAGTTATTGCATATTATGAATTCGGTCATTCCCTGCATATAAAAAAAATCTCCGTCCATTACTCCATTCTTTATATTACCCAGTGCTTTGTTATTGCAGGGTTTTGGTTTCTTATCGATGGTGATTCAAAAGTGGGATTAGGATTTTTGGGGGCAACGCTTGCTTTAATGTTAATTGGCTTCCTTACTTCTAAAGCTCGTGAACAAAAAGCGTTTTTATGGTACCTGTTTCCCGTTATCTGGATTATGTGTCCTTTGGCTCTTCTTTATCTTTTGAGGTTCAAGCTGGTTAGTTCCCAGGGGTCACAACTTATATTCTTTATTGTTCTGGTCACTGCTTTTAATGATATTTTTGCTTATTTTGGCGGTAAACGATTTGGTAAGCGTCCCCTGGCAAAAATGATCAGTCCTAATAAAACAATAGAAGGGAGTTTATTCGGTATAGCAGGGGGATTGATTGCCGGGCTTACCCTGTCAACCATCTGGCTGAACAATCTGTTGCCTGTCTGGAAAGCTGTTCCAATTATAATCATTCTGGTTATAGCGTCTCAAATCGGCGATTTAATCGAATCCAAATTCAAACGATATTGTGGAGTTAAAGACTCAAGCCACTTGATTCCAGGGCACGGAGGCCTGCTGGATCGAATCGACGCTTATTTACTGGCATTACCGACATTCATCGGGTTATTATATATTTTTAGTATAATTTAAAGAAGAATAGGCAGGTATATCCGTTCCTAAATTGATCTAACCGACAATCTTTGCTTTCAAACAACACTAAGCAATCAATTCTAAAAAAGCGGCTCTTTTAGTTCCTATAATCATCATATTCCACTCCAAAGCAAAAAAATCTGCTCGTTTCATCCGGCAATCTGCAATCGAATCATCTGATTAGCCAACCAGGGTAGAAGACAGAATTATAATTCAAATCTAAAATCAATTTAAAGCGTCAAATGAGTAAACAAAAACAGGGCATTACCATTCTTGGTTCAACCGGATCAATTGGAAGAAGCACCTTATCCGTCATTGAACAAAATCCTGATCTGTTTCGAGTTATTGGATTGAGCTGCCGGGGCAGTATCAAGGATCTCGCCTTGCAAATTGAACGTTTTTCACCGGATGTGGTGGCAACCGGTGAAGGTAAAGCCTCGGAATTAAAACAATTGCTTGGAAAACAAGCAGAACGGGTAAAAATTTTGGAAGGCCGACAAGGTTATGTTGAACTGGCAGAATTCCCGGGTTCCCAAAAACTCGTTGCCGCAATGGTTGGTGCTGCCGGTATTGAGCCTGTATTAGCCGGCATACGGACAGGCAAGACCATTGCATTGGCCAACAAGGAATCACTAGTACTTGCCGGTTCATTATTACTGAAAGAAGCAAAAAAGCATAATGTGAACATTCTACCGGTCGATTCCGAGCATAATGCAGTTTTTCAATCCTTGTACGGTGAAAAAAAAGAAAACCTTGAATACATCACTTTAACTGCTTCCGGTGGTCCATTCCGTACCTGGAGCCTTTCCGACTTTTCCAAGATCACCTTGCAAGAGGCATTAAACCATCCAAACTGGAACATGGGCAAAAAGATCACTATTGATTCGGCAACCATGATGAATAAATGCCTGGAAATAATAGAAGCAAAATGGCTGTTTGATATTGAAGCGGAACAAATCCACGTGCTGATACATCCTCAATCCATTGTCCATTCCATGGTAACCTATCGTGATGCTTCAACGATCTGCCAGATGGGAACACCTGACATGAGAATACCCATAGCAAATTGCCTGGGATATCCGGATCGAATTGTGTCGGGTAGCGATTTCTTGAATTTGGCAGAAGTCGGGAAGTTGACGTTTGAAGCACCTGATATCAAAAAATTTCCGACTATTCAAATGGCATATGACGTCTTAAAAATGGGTGGAGGTGCTCCTGCCGCCCTGAACGGTTCCAACGAAATCCTGGTTGAACACTTTTTGAATCAGAAAATTAAGTTCACAGAGATATTTGAAATACTGAGTTCTTTGGTGCAGACTATAAAAGGTTACCACAAGGACAGGTTGTTTTCTGATAAACCCTTTTTGTTTGAAATGCTTGAAATATCGGATGCCATTCGGGCGGATCAATGGGGCAGGGAATTCGCATTACAATCAATAGGTAAAACGGCTGTCGTAAATTAATTAATTATCAGGAAAAAGAATGGTATCAGTAGAAATCGTTATCACAGTTATAATTTCACTTAGTTTTTTGGTTTTTGTTCATGAACTTGGACATTTTCTCGCGGCAAAAAAAGTTGGTGTTCACGTCTTGGAATTCTCTATCGGTTTTCCCCCTAAACTCTTTTCAAAGATTATTGGAAAAACGGAATATATGATTTCACTGATTCCAATTGGTGGCTATGTGAGATTAAAAGGTCAGGGAATTGAAGACGAAGACGAAACAGACCCCGAAAACTATGCGGCCAAATCGGCACCACAAAAATTTCTGATTTTAGTGGCAGGAGCACTCATGAACCTTCTGGTGACCATAATAATTCTGCCATTGGTCTTTTATACAGGATATGAAACGTCTGCTCATAATCTTCTCACACCCGAGATTGACAGTGTAATAGAGCAAAGTCCGGCTTTTGTCCAAGGTATTCAAGAAAATGACGTTATCTTATCAATTAATGATATCCCGGTGACAAACTGGAAAGAGGTTGACAGAGCCATAACAAACTCTTCGCGGGATGAGATCAGCATAATCCTTGATAGAGGTGGTGAAACACTGACAAAAGAGATACCGGTCAGTCAGATTGAAAAAAGTAGAGGAGTGGGTTGGCTTGCCAAAATATCCCCCACGATCGGACATGTTTACAAGGATTCACAGGCCTACAACGCAGGGTTTCTGACAAATGACTTAATCACCCATATTAATTCGAATGAGGTCTCGGATTGGAAAGACATTTCACCACTGGTCAGTCAATCCGATGGAAACCTCCTTAATGTCAGAGTGCTAAGAAATGACAAACCCATTGAGTTTTTTATATCACCACGATGGGAAAGTACCCAGCAAAGTTGGGTACTGGGTATTGGCCCTGAAACAGTCTATGTGACAGAGAATCTTAAGGATTCCATTGTTTTGGGATTGAAAACAACATATTTTTATTTTACCGGAACCTTCAAGTTTCTTTCTCGTTTAATTGCAGGTAAGGAAAAAAGCGACTCGGTCGGGGGACCTGTAAAAATCGTACAAATGATGGGTGAGGCTGCTCACTTGGGTTTTGATAAGTTATTAAGGCTTGTAGCATTTATCAGCCTGCAGTTTGCGATTTTCAATTTGCTGCCGATTCCTGCTTTAGACGGAGGGCACATTTTTTTTCTGATGATTGAAACAATTACAGGTAAACCACTTTCAAAAAATCTACGCATGTCAATTCAAAAAGTGGGATTTTCATTGCTGTTATTATTGATCATGATAGTAACAGCGCAAGATTTCGGATTGTTTAAGTAGCTAATGTAATTCGTTTTAAGTGAAAAACTGACTGTTCATATTTCATGCGAAATAAAAATTCAATATGGAACAATACAATGTATTAATATACGGTTCCGGTGCCGTCGGCATCTATTTCGGAGGGAAGCTTTTCCAAGCCGGATTCAATGTGGTTTTTGTGGATACAAAGGACAAGGTTGAAGATCTGAGGGACACGACATTTTCAATTCGTTCCAACATTGCCAAAGACTATGATTTCACCCCAACACTTGTGGACGATGTATCCAACCTTCCGGCACAAGATATTATCCTGGTTTGTGTCAAAGCATTTCAAACCTATGACATTGCCTTAAACTTGCTGCCTGTAATAAAACCGACCACCATCATTCTTTCGTTGCAAAATGGCCTGGAAAACGAAAGAATTCTTTCCGATTTGCTCGGTAAAAACCTGGTCTTGGGTTCGGTAATCTATTTTAACGGAATTGTAGAAAATGAAACGACAGTTACCCAACTGGCGCCGGGTCAAGTCATTTTCGGAGAACTGGATCACCAGGGTTCAGAGCGTGAAGAGTGGCTTTCTGAGATTTTTTCTCATGCTGATATAAACCATAAGATTTCGCGAAAAATCAATTATGAGATGTGGAGAAAGTTTATTTGGAATAACGCCTACAATTCTATCAGCGCTTTAACCAACTCAACATTAAGGCAGATTCATCTATCCGAAGGAATTTTACCTACAATCCGACGAATGATGAGTGAAGTACAACAGGTTGCAGAGGCAGAAGGAGTCCAGATTCCCAATAGCACGATTGACGAATTACTCAATGTCAACCTTGAATACGCCGATGTTAAACCCAGCATGTTAAAAGATATTGAAGCCGGCAGAATGCCGGAAATAGAAGCACTTATAGGCGTTGTTTTACGCAAGGCCGCCAAGCATGGAATTTCCGTACCTGCCAATCAAACGCTCTATAACCTGATTCAATTGGCACTAATCAATCAATCCATCAAAGCAAACTAAACATCATGACCTGGAAGAATCTCGATAATTATTTTGATTCCGTACCTGGTGACTTCCTGAATTCAATCTATGAGGACAGTCAGTTTCCGTGGTCGCCCTTGGCAAAACTGAAGAAACAAATTGAACTCTTTATTGGCAAAATGAAAAACCAGGGATCGTTAACGGCTGACCGAAAGCTGTTATATCACGATGATTTCTCACTCAAGGAAGGGAGCTACTTTGTCACGTCAACAGAGATTTTGCAGAAGGACTTTGTTGATATAGAGCTGAATATCTGCATCAAAGCGGGAACCCTGGTGGAAGCCGGAACGACAATAAAAAACCACACTTTTGTGGAGCGCAACTGTGAAATTCGCCAGGGAGCCTACTTAAGAGGTTTTGCCTATATCGGAGAGCATTCGGTTGTAGGGCACGCAACAGAAATCAAAAACAGTATTTTTAATAAACACGTAGAAGCTGGGCATTTTGCCTACATTGGTGATACAATTGTCGGATCTTACGTAAATATTGGTGCCGGGACTAAAATATCAAACCTGGAGTTTCGGTCGATGGAAGCTAAAAAGCAAAACAAGTTTCCTGAGATGTTCCTTCAGGTGGAAGGAGATAGAGTCGCTACAGGTATATCGAAGTTTGGTGCAGTTATTGGTGATGGCTGCGAAACAGGTTGTAACGCAGTGCTTTGTCCGTTGGTGCTTTTGGAACCAAAATGCTGGATAATGCCCAACCATTGTGTGCTTAAGGGAATTTATAAAAAAGGATCCATTCTTCGGGGCAAATCATAAAGATTTTGCACCCATGTGCTTTTTGTTGTGCGGCTATTAAAAAACATTTTAAGAGTCTTAATTTATTCAATCCAGTCGCCTTGCTGGTAAAGTTTTTGCTTTGCATCGCTTTAATCGAATCAGCCAGGTAAAGGAATCAACAAACTAAGTTCATGAGCTTGTGGTCATCAACCTGCAATTTTCTCAAACGATAGTTTCTATTTTAACGGTTTCTTCTCAATCATAACACTATGGACTCCAGCGTATTAGCGCTTAATCTACCTCTAGCTATAATCTCCATTTTTCTGCTGTGGAAAGGCTCAGAATGGGTAGTTTCGTCAGCATCAAACATAGCCCATGCAATGGGAGTATCAGACCTGGTCATCGGTTTGACTATTGTCGCATTTGGAACCTCTGCACCGGAGTTTGCCGTCACTATTAGTGCAGTTATCGCCGGCAAGGCAGACATTTCCGTCAGCAATGTTGTGGGCTCAAATATCTTTAACCTGGGATTTATACTAGGGGGAACTGCCAGTTTTTACGCAATTGCCACATCTCCGAAAGTGGTTTATCGGGATGGATTTTTTTTGATTTTTGTTACCATCCTTTTGGGTTTCTTTCTTTTCGGAACCAATATTCTTAAACCGGAGGTATCGTCTCCTGGTTTGATGACCCGATTAGAGGGCAGTATACTTTTACTTCTCTTCTTTGTTTATTTGATTATCCTTTTTGTAAAAAAAGACAAAGAGCGAAGTGAAGAGGTCGAACATGGCAAATTGACATGGAAGGATGGCATTCTGCTGTTTGCAGGACTGGCCAGTGTTGTTTACGGAGGCCACTTGCTCGTCGATTCAGCTTCTAATATCGCCCGGTTTTTTGGAGTTTCAGATTGGGTAATCGGGGTTACCATCGTTGCTGCCGGTACCTCGGCACCTGAAGTGGCCACTTCCCTGATGGCCCTGGTGAAGGGCAAACACAGCATGGCTATCGGAAACCTGATCGGAAGCGATTTGTTTAACCTCTTAGGAGTTTTGGGACTTGCGGCTTTAATCAATCCACAAGGTCTAATGGTCTCTCCGGAGGCAAAAAGCAGCATGTATATGTTGATGGCCATGGTTGTGCTGGTTGTCATTTTTATGCGCACAAATTGGGTAGTCGCACGTTGGCAAGGATTAGTGTTGGTGATAATCAACTTTGTGAGATGGATTTATGACTTCATGGGTAAAGTATAGCCCAACAACTCTTTAATAACTCGTAATCTCCACTTAGTATGTCATTCTCATTGCTTTCATCCAAATCAGACAAGAAAAAGTCATTGCCCAGGCGATATCCTGTAATATTCCCACTTGCCGTTTTTATCTGTTTATTGATTATCTACCAGTTTTTCGGCAAAGCAGTGGTTACCCCAGGAATTGGAATCGTTGAGGTGAATGGAGTTATCCTGGAATCCGAACCTTTTGTAAAAAAGCTCCGAATTCTGGAAAATGATCCGGCTGTACAAGGAATTATTGTGCGAATTAATAGCCCGGGTGGAGCTGTTTCGCCTTCTCAGGAGATCTATTCTGAAATAAAGAGACTTAAGAAGAAAAAAAAGGTTTATGTATCGATCTCTTCGACAGCTGCTTCGGGAGGCTATTATATCGCCATCGCTGCAGACAAATTATTTGCCAATCCCGGTTCCATGATCGGCAGTATCGGGGTCATCATTCAGACTTTTAATGTCGAAGGCCTGATGGACAAACTGGGAATAAAATCTGAAGTTATAAAAGCAGGAAAAAACAAAGACATCGGCTCCGCGTTCCGTGAAATGAAACCTTCGGAAAAGCTCCTGTTGGAAAGAGTGGTAAAGGATACCCATGAGCAATTTATCACGGCTGTAGCAAAAAGCCGCTCCCTTGATATTGATAAAGTAAGAGAAATCGCCGATGGAAGAGTTTTTACCGGAAACCAGGCAAAAGATACGGGACTTATTGATGATGTTGCCAGTTTCAGACAAACCACAGAGCATATGAGACGTGATCTCGGTATCAAAGAGAAGATGGGTCTGGTTTATCCAACCAGTAGAGATGAAATACTTGATTCCCTTGTTGATTTGGAGTCTTTGTTGGGCATCCGTAAAATAGTGGAACAAAGCGGTCTTTTCTACCTGGCAGCTCCACTCATTGAAAACGGATTAAACTAAACAATTGACATGTCTTCACTGATGCCAGAGCGATTGGCTGTATCATTTCTGGGGTGTTCAGCTGTTCCCCATGAAATTATGTATTTAGCCCAGAATATCCGTCATGATGAAGAAGATCCCCATCAACTGTGGTACTCCATTCAAAGGGGTGCTATTTCTGAATTCGAACTGGAAAAGCATTCCGATAACACCTCAAACAAACAGACGGATCAGGCTCAGTTTTTATTCCTGGTCAAAAATATCAGTATTGCCACATACAACAACGTAGTTAGCGAATATAGCAAAATCATTGGCCCTCGCAATTACTCGAAACAACTTAGCAACCTTGCTAAACTGCAATTTGTTGTTCCTCCCGCCCTGTTGTCCGACAACAAAGTCATAGCTCAATGGCAACACCTGCAAAAGGAAGTAGTAAAGTTCATTCATCTTTGTGCGAGCCGGGGACTTTCGATTTCCGATTACAAACTGTCGTTGCCCATGGTCGCATTGCCCCGGGACCTTCTCGCCTTTGATTTTAAAACTTTACAGAGTTTTCTCGATAGTGCCATGTGTGAGCAATCTGGCTGGGAAATCAAAACCTTAGCCTGGGAGCTTTATGAGGTAATGAAGACAGAATTTAAGATTTTATCTCAAAGGCTTGGTATTAAATGCTGGGAAAACAGGCAAACAGTCTGCGACGAATCCTTACAAGCCTACAATCAATGTCGTTTTGGGAAGAGTGTTCGTCCGCATCAATCGAGCTTGAAAACCATGTTGCCGCCCGAGCATTACCACCAAACAACCTCCGTCAGCCCAAACTATAGAGCTTCCAGCGAGATAAGTTCTATCAGAACAACAAGTTAACTATCATGGTATATTATTTGAATTTCTTTTTTTATCGTTGATAAAAATCAAATAACTGGAAAAAGGAATTCTCATGATACATCAAATAGTTAAAAGAATATCAAACGAGTTGGAAAGATTAGCGCAGCATAGTATTCCTGTGGAGAGAGCACTTGACCTGATTGAAGCATCGACTGAAAACCTGGAGGAACTGGTTGCCATTAACACTATGCGGGAAAGCCTGTATGAGCTGGATTTCAGCTCCACAGACCAATTGCTGCCACATCCTGCTTTTACAGCTTGCGATAATTCAGACAAGGCGGTTTATCAATCCTAAACAAAGATAGTTGGTTAGAAACGAGATCTGCTTTTTTCCTTGTCCCGAGATTTGTTGTATTGCCTGTATCCCTTAAGGAAACAGCAACCTGCCGTTTCCCGGGAATCTATTCGGGCAATCGTATCGGTTGTTCATCATACGTCCTCATGTTTTAGTTGCAGGCGGCGTTTAATAGCTTCGCCTTACTTGCCTCACTTTTGTTTTCGACACCGATATTCCTTAGGGGTTAATCGCTCCCCAAATGCCTTCCCGGGAGCTGTTTTACTCGGTTATTAAACACACCTCTTACAAAAAATCCATAGCTTCGTTTCGGAATATAACACTTTTAACCTCCAACATAACTGGCTGTAGCCACAAAAGTGGTTGCCATATTGCATGACTTTTTTAAGTATTCTCTGCAAACCCTTTAATCATCAAGTTGAAGTTACATATCACGTTTTTTGGAAATATGTTTTTTAGAAAAATCTTCCAAATCAAAAGGAAATTATTTTCCATCCTGCTCCCGGGATTGATTTTTACATGTATGAGCCCGCCATTAATGGCCAATTCTCGACAAATGCTGGACAAACCGATGATTATCGGTCCTCAGTATCCATTGCTTTTTCTCAGCACCACCTTTGAGCCGGATACTGCTTTTTCTCTGAAGCCCGGAGATTTTTTCTTTTCCCTGTCATATACCTTGCTGAACTCCTATGTATACAGTGATAACTCGAAAAAGGCCCTGGATAGGAATGCTTCGGCATCCGAGTTTGATGAGACAGACTCAAAGGGGTATTCCGTTTATTTCGACGGAGAGATGGATTACCGCTATTTTAAGGCTTATTACGGAATCAGCGACCGCTTTAATTTCCAGTTTACTTACAGGGATTTTCGTTATTTTGGGGGGACAATTGATGACACCATCGAAAACTTTCACGACTCTTTCAACCTTAGCAACAAGGAAAGACATCAAACAGGCCAGGATTTACTGGAAATCTACATTTACGATAATGAGCTAAATGAAAACGTTTTCATTGTTACCGAAGAATCTTCAAGTTTTTTACAACAATCGATGACTTTGGGGATAAAAGTCAAAGTCAAAGAAACTTCTTCGGAAGCAATTTCTTTTTCACTCTCATCCAATTTCGGTGACTATTATATCGAGCAGGAGTTTAATGAAGCAACATCTGATGCTGAGGAGAAAGACTTTAAAAACTTCAACGATTTCAATTTTTCATTGTTTTATTCCTCACTGTTTGAAAGTTCATCGTTGCATGCGGCATTTGCTGTATCTTATGTGGACGATTCATTACTTCGAAAATCACCCAAAACAATATATTACTTCTTTTTAGGTGGAAACTGGTTTCTGACCGACAATTGGGTTGTGATCTTGCAGGCTTTGGAATATACGAGCCCTTTTCCCAAGGATAAATCCAACATTGCGGAGGATATTCGGGAAATCACTGCAGGACTGCGTTGGTATATCACCGAAAACTCGGTTTTAGAGTTCGGATTTACGGAAAACCAAACCCAGGGTCCTCAAAATATTGATATAACTTTCTTTTCTAATTTGATGCTTTACTTATAAGTTTAGTATGGGAGAATGTTTTACTTCGGCAGCGCACACCTAAATTCTTCTAATCAAGTCAGCAATAGATCCACAGCGGGTTCGGATAAGTTGACAGACTCAATCGACATCAAAAAATCTCCATGGAATTCGTAGTTCAGAAGTTTGGCGGCACCAGTATTGGTCGGACCAGTCGCATGAAAAATGTAGCCGGTATTGTAAAGGATACTATCACAGCCGGCGAGCATCCGGTTGTTGTGTTGTCGGCAATGAGTGACAGTGGAAAAAAAGAGGGGACCACCAGTCGATTGATGAATGCGGCACGCGAAGCAATTAATGATGGAAGCTACTACAAGATAATTGATCAAATTGAATCACACCACCTGAACGTTGTTAATGAAATTATTAATGATCTGAGAATCCGCATTCAGCTTGAAGATGAAATCCGAGAGGAACTGCAAAAGCTGAAATCATTTCTTGATGCCATTCAGGTTATTGGGGAGATTTCACAACGTTCCATGGATGTTATCATCAGCACGGGAGAGAAACTATCAGCTAGAATTTTCAGTGCGTTACTAAACAGCATGGGGATTGATTCCGACTATATAAACCTCGACAACCTGGTTGATAAACCTTTTAAAGAGATCGACAAACGGTTTTGCAGCTATTTGCAAAAAAAACTAGCTACCCTAATAAAAGAATCCGGGGCACGGATACCCGTTATAACCGGTTTCTTCGGTTTCGTACCCAACGGCATCCTAAAGAGCATTGGGCGGGGATACACGGATTTTACAGCATCACTGATAGCTGTTGGAGTAAAAGCCAATGAATTACAAATTTGGAAAGAGGTTGACGGGATATTTACAGCCGATCCAAACAAAGTCGCCTCTGCGCGAGTATTAAAAAGTGTATCTCCTGCTGAGGCATCCGAGCTTACCTATTTTGGTTCGGAAGTTATTCATCCATTCACGATGGAACAGGTAATCAACGCTAACATTCCGGTTCGCATAAAAAACACCTTCGATCCCACCTTGGAAGGAACAACGATAATTCCCGGCAAAGGTAAACAAGAAGTTCAAAAAGGTCCTACCGCAGTAACCGTCAAACGTGATGTTACGCTTGTAAATATTCAGTCTAATAGAATGTTAATGGCTTATGGCTTTATGTCCAGGGTTTTTGATGTTTTCAACCGCCATGAAATTGTGATAGACCTGATTTCCACGTCAGAGGTTAATATCTCTCTTACCCTTACCGAACATCAAAACTTGACCCCCGCTATTAATGAGTTGAAACAACTGGGTGAGGTAACAGTCAGAAAAAACCTTGCCATCTTAAGCCTGGTTGGACAAGGAATGCAGCACACCCTGGGAATTGCGGGTGAAATGTTTTCCAAATTAGCAAAAGAGGGTGTGAATATTGAGGTTATTTCTCAAGGAGCTTCCGAAATAAACATTTCTTGCGCAATTAAAGATAAAGACAGCGATCGGGCACTCAAAGCCGTTCATAACATGTTGGTTTAAAACAGCACTAAAACAACCTCCGCCCAATACACGTGAAAACAAAAAAAATCGACGAAGTATTCAAACGTTTAACCGATTCCATCACGGAGCCTATCACAGCATTGGAATACAACAGCGAATTTGAGCTACTCATTGCCGTCATCCTAAGTGCACAGGCGACCGATATATCCGTCAACCTGGCCACACCGGCACTATTCCGGGTTGCGCCCACACCAAGCAAGATGCTGGAGTTGGGCGAGAATAAGCTGGTTGGTTTTATTAAACGTATTGGGCTATATAAAACCAAATCGTCCAATATTATTAAAACGTGCAAAATCCTGGTTGAAGAGCATGATTCTATAATCCCCGACTCCCGCAAGGAGTTGGAGCGTTTGCCTGGAGTCGGAAGAAAAACAGCGGGTGTCGTGCTGAATGTGGCGTTCGGGAAACCGGAGATTCCGGTTGACACTCATGTGTTCAGAGTGTCAAATCGGGTGGGGCTGGTTAAAGCAAAGAATGTCGATGAAACAGAAAAGCAGCTGCTTAAGCGGGTTCCGGACTGGGCTAAACCAAAAGCGCATCATTTGTTGATTCTTCATGGCAGACACGTTTGCAAAGCCAGGAAACCCATGTGCCGGGAATGTTGCTTAATTGAACTGTGTGAATTCAAAGAGAAAAACCTAACCTGAATTCCATCTATTCGATGTTTGCCGCTGTTGGTGTTCGATTCAGGTATTGGTCAAATTGCAAATCGTTGAGTATCGTCCGGTGACTTTCGGTTGCCAGGGGTCCCCACAATGCTTCCGGAGCTTCTTTAGCGTCCTCCATCAATTCCTCGAAAATTTTAAGAGCTTGATCCTTTTGGTTGTTTCTGACAAAGATTTCTCCTTTATAATACTTCGCCCAGGGAGTCTTATCCGAGTCAGGGAACAGTCGAATTGCATTGTTATAGGTTTCCAGGGCTTCCGGTAACTGGTTCAGCTCAAGATACAAATTTCCCAGAATAAAATGGGTATCCATAACATATTCATCAACATTTTTGCTTTGCAACGGATGCTCATAAAAATTTAGTACGTTTTTGTAAGCATCGATGGAGTCGTCATATTGACCGATTCCCTGGTAAAGATTCCCTAAGGCAAACCAGCATTCAGGAACAATCTCCCTTTCCAGCATATTATCCGAATCCTGGTAATCCCGGATCGTTTGGCGATAGATACGAATGGCCCTTGTAATCCTGTCCGGTTTGTGAATTTTGAAATAAGAATCACCCAAGGCTTTTTTTACCAATGGAGTATAAATATGTTCCCGATATAGAGTAATAAAGGTTCCATACTCTTCCTGCGCCTTTTCATACTCGTCTTTAGCATCAAATATCTTTCCTTGGTTGAATAGAACTATGGGAGCAATTGGATCTTTTTCATCACTTAGTATGTGTTTGTTAATTGCCAGCGCTTTATCGTAAAGACCGAGTCGATAGTAGGAATCACTTATCAGAAATAACGGAGCTTTTTTTGAAAGCCTAGCTACAGTGTCTCTCCGTCTTTCACCTGGTTTGGGATGAAAACAGGCGCTCAATTCCGACCTTAAAAAATACTGTTTTTCGTATTTTTCATAAACACCCAAGGCGTCAAGATGTTTACCCTGAAAATAAAAATCGGAAATGTATGCCTTGATAGTCTCAAGGATACGATCATGAATAATATCGTTTTTCACATAGACGTTTTCCGGAAATCTCTCACAAAATGTTTCCAGGCTGGTGATAGCATCTGCATAGTGATTAAACAAAGACAGGGTTAACGCTCTCCTGAGCGTAGCTTCCTCCAATTGATCGGAAAGAACATGCTTTGTGATGATAAAATTGTATATATCAAGTGCTTTTTTATAATCTTCGCTATTGGGGCGTTCCGACAAAATATTTGCGATACGCATCCTACCGATTAACAGCAATTCATTTGGAAAACGATTGATTGCTTTTTCATAGGCTTTGATTGCATCCTCGTATTTCTCCTCCGCCCTCAGGAAATCGCCTATACGGATAGCAACCAGGTTGCTAAATGGTTCCCTGGGGTACAAGTCGATTAATTCTTCATAAATTGCTCGTGCGGTATTGTATTCCTGGTTTTCAAAATAAGCCTCCCCCATATGGAACATCAGTTCGGGATCTTTCTTCATATACTCGGCATCCAGACTCCAGGCTTTTTCAAAACTGGTTTTGGCATCTTTAAAACGTTTCAACTGGAATTGAGCTTCGCCAATTTTATAATAAGCAGCGTGGATCAACGGAGAGCTTGTGTTTTCCTCGACAAATTTTTCCAGCACCTCCACTGACTTGCTATATCGCTCCATATTCAGGTGGATCAAGCCTTGATGAAACAAAGCGTTTTTGGCAAACGGAGATTCGGGGTAATCCTGAACCAGAATTTCAAAGTGGTTGAATGCGTCTTCATAGAACTTTAGATTCAAGTGGTTCCTGCCGATGTTGTAATAGGCCCTTGGAATATCCTCGTAACCGGCATCTGCGATAAGTGCGGCGCTGATTGCCGCCTTGTATTCCTGATTAATAAAATGTTCATTCCCTTTCACCGGTCTTCGGCGTTGTTGTTGAAACAGGGAATCAGCCGCACGAAAAGCGGAACGAACACCAATTTCGGAATCGGGGGCAAAGTTGTAAATATTTTTGAATTTCAAACTCGCCTGATTAAATCGTCCTATCTTGTAAAATTTCTCTGCATCGGTAAACAGCCTTGTCAGAAACCTATCCCTTTTTTCGATCTCCAGTTTTTCTTCTGCCGCTTTCTTTTTTTCCTGAATCAACTCTTCATCCGGATCAGTCACCAAAACATTCTTGTTCTCGCTGATGGTGAAAATCAAGCGGACCGGATCCCTTTCAATCCTCTTGGAGATGTTTAGAGCATGAGTTCTTGGCGTTATTGCCAGATTGATGTATTTCCCTTGCTCCTCGAGTTTTATGCCCTTTAACATATCGGTTTGGGCTCCCGGCACAATTAATCCTTTACTCAACCTTGCATTGTACAAGCGGATTTTCATTATTTTTCCAGGTCTTGATTTATCTCTCACCAAGTCGTGTTGCAGAGGCTTTTTTGAAAAAATATACAATATTTCATTGGTGGGATTTAACTCACGCAAAATATTTGTAATCTCAATACCATCCAACAATGGTTCTTTCTTTTCCGGTGTGTAAAACATCACGTTCAGAACATTTGGCTGAAACTTGGGAACCACAACACGAAATCTCAGATTGGGAACACGAGTCTTTATCTTCACCCAATACTCATTTTTATCGATGTTGGTGATCTGATAACCCAAAACCACGGATTCCTGATACGTTTGCAGGGTGGGAATCTTGCCCAGGTCCGTGCCCCTGAGTTTTATAATTAACACCTGCCGCTTTAGATTTTCAACAACCTCATAATCCGGTCTGACCTGGCTGGTAATGTTGATGGATGATTGGCTTTTGTTGGTAACAGTGTGGGTAATTTTTTCAAGCAGGTTTTCTGCCCCAAGTGCCGGCAGAGAGAAGAAAAGGGTACTAATCCAGAATGTTAGTACAATAAGAAATGCTGAGTGTACTCTTGCCATGTGTTTATCCTGATTCGCCTCGTGAGAAATCGATTTGAATATAGACAAGCAAAACCCTTGCCTAGCGCCAGGAAAACTAATAACAATAATAGCTATAGCTCTATTATTGTTGAATCATCGATGGGACTCTGAAGGGTTTTTCTGTTTTCGTTGATCAGTTGATGATGGTGAATGTTGTAGAATCCTTCCATTTTTAAATATTGCTTATCTTCAGCGCTTAAATGTCGAATCATGATACATTCGCCTTGAAACAAAGCGCCATCTTCAATACTGAAATCGCTAGTGTAAACAAGACCTTCCAATCGTCCCGGTGCATGAATTTCCAGCTTTTCAACCGCTTTGATATTGCCGGAAACCGTTCCTGATATAACGACGACATCCGCAATAATGTCTGCTTCCACTCTCGCCATTTCAGTTATGATGATCATGCTGGGACTGCTGTTTTTACACATGATCTGACCATAAACGGAACCATCAATCCTGAGGGTTCCGTCAAAATTTATCTGTCCTTCAAAATGGCTTCCGGACCCTAATAAGCCACTAATATCGTAAGATTTTTTATCTTTCATTTGGGATTGTTTTATTCCAGGAAAATTTCCTTATCCAAGACATACTGACTCCTATTGAGTAAAGTTCCTTGCCAGGAATATAAAAATACCATGGCATCGGTATAATACTCGTTTACTTTGGTCAGTTTAAAGTTCAGCCGACTGGTGCTTGTTTTTCTTTTAATATAATAATTCTTTCCGGATTTGTAACTCGAAGGAAATCCATTCTCGCTTACTGATCCCTCGGTAACTGATTGGTAGAGAGTCGGAGATTGATCGTTATTTACCAGCGTAATACAGATGTAGCCACCCACTACCTGGGGAGGATTTGAGGTGTTTTTTAGTTTTACGGTCATCCTCAACAAATCACCTTTCACGGAAGATCTAAAAGCTCCGACTTCCACAAATCGACCTTCCTGAAAGTCTTCCTCATCCAGGGTTGGTTTGCTCGTTATCCAGATACCTTCTGTTGAAAACTCAGGTTGATCTACTATCTCTTCCTGGGTTTTGGTAATCTCTTTGGCTTTCTCAACAGCATTCACCCAATACCTGTCATGATCCATGCGTGCAATTTGCTCGGATAGCAGATCAGACTTTTTGACATTGACTGATAACTGTTGGGTAAGTTGCTCGGATTCCAGTCTTAAAAAGAAATAATCAACTGAACCTACCAATAACAATAGAGAAAGCAGGGCAACAAAACCCATCAGAAACATAACCTTCCACCGTTTTATGGTGAAGGAGATGGGTACTCCGATATTTCTGACGATTGTTATGGTATAAATATCCCGTTCTTCCATACTTAACCCTATTAAGCTTCTCGAAGTCTGTACCCCTTATCGGAAAGTGTTTGGACAACCGAGTCCTGCAATTCAGTAACCTCGTCAGGTTCCAAAGTCTTTTCCGATGATCTGAACTCTATAGAGACAGACATCGATTTAAGGTCATTAAAATCGTTGGATTGATAAACATCAAGATATTCAACGTGTCTGACCAATTTGCTGACTGAAAATATGATTTCCCGTATCGTTTCGAAAAAAGTCCTTTGAGGAACCATAATGGAAAGTTCGAAGTTAACCGCAGGGTATTTTGGCGGTTCCTTATACAAGTATTGTTTTTTGTTATGCCCGAACATCAGATCGAAATCCAATTCAGCCACACAGACATCTTCTTTAATTCCCAGTGTATCAGCAAATTCGGGACTGAAACTGTAAATCGTACCAAACTCCGTGTCTCCCGATGCAAGACTGGCAGATACAAATTTGTGTTGATAATCTTTTAATGACTCTAATTTTATTTGTAACCAACCCAGGTCGTCAATTTGCAGTTTGGAAAACAAGTTCAACAAATCATGCTTAAGCTTGTAAAAGGCCCCACCTGTCGATGTTTTGGGTTTTGATACGCCAACAATCAAACGATTTGGCTCCCGAAGTCCCCCCTGGTGATCCTTCCAATATACTCTGCCGAACTCATAAAGTTTGAAATCGTAGCTTATCTTCTGATTATCCAAAATGCTTTGCACAAAGTGAGGAAGCATTGAGGTTCTCATTTGATCCTGATGATCTGCAACCGGGTTAATGAGTTTCATCACTCCATTGGAGTTCAGACCAAAAGGTGCTTCCGTTTTCTGACATGTCAGGGGATAATTCACCACTTCGTGATAACGTGATCCGCTGAGAACCGACCTGGCAACTCTTTCGAACTGATGTTGCAGATTGAATACAGGTCTGTCGATAGGGAACATTGGGGCTATCGCTTCAATATTGTTAAACCCATAGATTCTACCGATTTCTTCAATCAGATCTTCCTTAATGGATATATCTTTTGTGCGTCGATAAGAAGGGACACCAACCTTCAGGCTTGATCCGTTTTTCTCGATTGAAAAACCAAGGGAGGTCAAAATGTCGTTAATGGTGTTTTCCCCAATCTCCTTTCCCAACCTTCGACAGATCAGTTCCGGTTCTATATTTATAAACACGGGATCATTCTGCTTGCTGATGATATCGACCGGCTCACCGCAAATCTTTAAACTCGGGCTTGTCAATTTCATGAATTCCACAGCACGCTGAATGGAAAGCAAGGTCATTTCCGGATCTAAAGATTTTTCAAAACGTTTGCTGGCGTCCGTTCTTAAATTGATTCGAGTTGATGTTTTTCGAATATTAACAGGATCCCAGTTGGCTGCTTCCAGAAATATCGTCGTGGTCGAATCCTTAACACCTGAATCTTCACCACCTACAACACCGGCTACCACTGAAGCGCCATCGCTGTCGCAAATGGTCAGATCCCGTTCATCCAGTTCGACTTCCTTGCCATGCAGTGTCATGACTTTGGTTCCTTTTTCCGCCCGGCGAACTATCAACTTGTTTCCTGCTATAGTACTCGCATCAAACGCATGCATCGGTTGTCCCAGTTCCAGCATAACGTAATTGGTTAAATCCACCATATTGTTTATCGGACGAAGTCCGACACGCAGCAATCGGTGTTGAATCCACACAGGACTGGGAGCTATCCGAACCTGATCGATCGATAGACCGGTGAACCGCGGCACCAAATCTGTTGCCACCACTTCAACATCAGTAATTCTTTCTCCGACTCCTGCCAGTGATGGCTTATCAAGCTCCATCGGTTTTACCGGTTTTTTATATATCGCCCCCAGCTCCCTGGCAAAGCCGTAGTGCCCCCACAAATCGGGCCTGTGAGTAATAGATTTGTTATCGATCTCCAATACGATATCGACCTGATCCGGGTAAACCTTGGATAAGGGCATTCCCGGAGACTGGTGTTTTTCAAGAATCATCAGGCCTTCGTGATCATCCGAGAATCCAAGCTCATCCTCCGCACAAAGCATCCCGCAGCTTTCGACTCCCCTGATTTTGGTTCTTTTAATGTCAAAATCCCCGGGAAGAACCACACCTTCACCTGCAAACGGGACTTTATCACCAACACTGAAATTGGAAGCTCCACAAACAACACGCTGGGTGCCATGTCCGTAATTAACCGTGACCACACTCAATTTATCAGCATCCGGGTGTTGCTCGATCGTTTCAACTTCCGATACCAGAACGTTTTTCAAATGAGAGCCGGTTGATTCAAATCCTTCCACCTCACAAACAGAAAGAGTAATGGTTTTAGCCAGTTCTTCCGCTGATAGGTTTGGATCAATTTCAACAAAATCTTTTATCCAGTTTAACGAAATTTTCATACCAAGAATCGTGTTTCGTGGGTTGTTAAAATTATAAGTTCAGTCAAGTCCGGTTATTTTATGGAAAACACCCGTGCAAAATTCAAGTTCCCACCGTGCAATGGTCGAATGTCGGAAATGTCGTATTTAAGCATAGCCAATCGATCGATACCCATTCCGAATGCAAATCCTGAATACTTTTCCGGATCAACATTGCCTGCTCTTAAAACATTGGGATGTACCATACCGCAACCCAACAATTCTATCCATCCCACCTGTTTGCAGAACTTGCAGCCTTCACCCGCGCAAAGCAGGCAGCGCATGTCCAGTTCAAATCCTGGTTCCACAAATGGAAAATATCCAGGTCGCAGCCTCACTTCCACCTCGCTTTCGAAGACTTCCCCCAACATGGTTTTCAGGAAGTAGATCAGGTTTGCCACCGAAATGTTTTTATCCACCATCATCCCTTCGAACTGATGGAATACGGAGTCGTGAGAAGCATCAGTCCGTTCGCAGCGGAAAACCTTTCCGGGTCCTACAATTCTAAAAGGGGGATCAAGCTTTTCCATACCCCTGATCTGAATTGGAGAAGTCTGGGTCCGCAGCAAATGTCCGTCTTCAAAGTAGAATGTATCATGCATGTCCCTGGCTGGGTGATGTTCCGGGATATTCAATGCTTCAAAATTATAAAACTCGGTCTCAATATGTGGACCATCCAACACTTCAAATCCCATCGCAACGAAAATATCTTCCAGCCTTTGTTGCATGATACTGATTGGATGCATACTTCCCGTTTCTTCAGCCATTGGATCAATAGTTATATCAATCCACTCTTTTTCCATTCTTTTATTGAACTCACTTTTCTTCAGGGTTACTCGCTTTGAATCCAATTTTTCCTGAAATGCTGTTTTCAGGCGATTGATTTTTTTGCCGACTTCAGCCCGTTCTTCATTTGAAAGATCCTTCAATTGTTTCATCATTGAAGTCAGCTTTCCTTTTTTCCCCAAAAAGCTTGTCTTTACCGAATCCAAATCTCTAATCTGCTGGATGGTTTCCAATACCTTTTGAAATTCTTGTTCTAGTGCTTGAAATACTTTTTCCATGAGCGTTACAAAGCAAGTTCTGGTTTTTTTAAATTCAAGGTTTGTTCAAAGCGATGAGCCAACTTTACCAGGGTCTCCTCCTGCAGATGGTTTCCCAGCAATTGCAGCCCTATCGGCAAATTGCCGGAAGAAAAACCTCCCGGAATGGAAATGCCCGGTAAACCCGCCAGGTTGGCGGGAATCGTGAATGCATCCACTAAATACATCTGTAACGGATCATCCATTTTCTCACCGATCTTAAATGCCGGTATAGGCGAAACAGGTGTTGCTATGGCATCGACCTGTTGGAAAGCCTTGTCATATTGGGAGCGAATTAAATTTTGAATTTTCTGTGCTCTAAGATAGTATGCATCGTAATAACCGGCGGAAAGTGCAAAGGTTCCAATCAGTATCCGCATTTTTACTTCTTTCCCAAATCCTTCATCCCTGGATTTTTCATACATGTCGATCAGGTCTTCAGCAGCATCGCTCCTGCTTCCATAGCGAATACCATCGTATCGTCCCAGGTTTGAGCTTGCTTCACATGGTGCAATTACATAATAAGTTGCAACAGCATGCTTGATATTAGGAATACTGATCTCAACTATTTCCGCACCTTCACTTTTCAGCAGCTCAAGGTTGTCCTCAAAAACACGAATGACATCAGCATCGCAGCTGGCCAGATCGATTTCTTTGATCAAACCTATCTTGCAACCTTTTATCGATTGATTCAGGGATTTGGTATAATCGGGAACGTCTGTGTTCAAAGATGTGGAATCGTTCTTGTCATAACCCGCAATTACCTTTAACAGCAACGCTGCGTCCTCAACATCTTTGGTCAGGGGGCCTGCCTGATCAAACGAACTGGCATAAGCAACGATTCCCCAGCGACTGACTCGACCATACGTTGGTTTCAAGCCCACAATACCATTGAAAGAAGCAGGTTGCCGGATTGATCCTCCGGTGTCTGTACCGATACCGGCAATAGCCTGCCCGGCCGCAACAGCAGTTGCCGATCCGCCGGAAGAACCGCCGGGAACACAATCGAGGTTCCAGGGATTCCTGGTAACACCAAAGGCAGAATTTTCCGTGGATGAACCCATGGCGAACTCATCCATGTTTGTCTTTCCAACCAGGTTGTAATTAGCAGCAATTAGTTTTTCCGTGACGGTGGACTCGTAAGGCGGCACATAGTTTTCTAAAAAACGAGAACCACAGGTAGTTTTCATGTCCCTGGTTGAAAATATATCCTTGACCGCCAAAGGTATCCCTTCCAGAATGCCGATTGACTGTTTGTCATGAAGTCTTTTATCAACTGCTTCTGCTTTCTCCAAAACACTATCCGTGTTTATTGAAATAAATGAGTGCAGCTTGTCTTCTGTTTCCTTGATGCGGCTTAAAACCGATTCTGCAATTTCAAGCGTAGTGGTTTCGCCATTTAAGCGTTTGGTGTGCAGGGAATGCAATGGCAGTTGGTATAACTTCATAATCCAAATTAGATAGATATGTTAACACTGGAGTGGGTTTCTAGGGTTAAACCTGTAACTTCACTATTTATCTCTATTCGGTGATTGTTACAATCAAAAAGTCCAGAATATGGGATTTGAATCATGCCGGCGATAGTTTCATCGGAAGCTCAGAATGCCCTTGGATTTCTTGTGATCACTGCATTGATTACGGAAACCCGACAAGATAAAATATACCAGGGATGATAAGTGCAGTATCATGTTGTAGTGGTTGTTTTGTTTTAAAGATTTCAAGGCATGACTTGTTCGAACTTAATTGATCGAAAATGTGGTCCAATCAGCTAAACAGAACTTAGGCCGGCATTCAGTTGGTTGAAGTTCAAACAGTTACCAGGTTTATTTGATTCGAATCATTCGTATTAAGCTTCGAAAGCAGTCAATATTACCGGATACACATCTCACAATGACTTTTTAGCCTGAGGATATAATGACACAATTAAAGAAATTTGATCTCTTGCTGAGCGAAGTGACCAGCGGAAAACTAGAGGAAAAAATGGATGAAATCGTCGACAGGATGCCTGGAATTCTTGCCGAAGAAGGTTTGGGAACCCTGGATGATATGATGGTGGAACTCAGGGACTTCCTCACCGCAAAGGAAAAGCTGGATGAATACCTGGATGAAGAAGGAACCATGAAAATACCTTTTGAGACTGTCTTCTCCTGGTTTAAAACATCCATAGAAAAAAAGCGGCAGGGGCTTCGCGACTAAAATCTTTACTGTTATTACCAAAGGAAAACTGGTATAATCCCGGGTATACCAATTCGCATCCCAATACATGGGATCTTATTCGGTAGGTATTCATGATTCCAACTCTTCCAGTAAGCATAGTTTACCATTGACCGATTATGAAAAAGCATTTGGCCATTCCGACGATCTTTTTCCTTGCTGTTTATTTCCCCAATGTTCTTCTCGCCTTGAGCCACGAAAATCAAGTCAACATACGGGAAAGAATACTGGATAAAAACGACAAGGTTATCAAAGAAATCACCACACTTTCTCCCGGAAATGCCAGTTTACTTGGCTACAAAAAAAGAATCACCCGATTCAACAAAGAAGGCTTGCGCACTAAGGTTGAGGAGACTTATCTCCCTCAACAGTCGGACCGAACAGGATATGCCAGGACTGTTTACAACTACGATAAGGGAAGAAAGACAAAGGTCGAAAGATTCTTTACAAAAGCGGTGATATCGCAGACCGGTGTAGTCAAGTCGATCGTGCACCTCGATGCCGATGGGATGAAAGACAAGGTAGAAATGTACTACACTCCCCAGGAAGCCGAAAAATCAGGTTTTATCAATTCGATATTCCATTTTCACCGAGACGGTCGCAGAACCATGGAAGAGTTTGTCTACAACTCCCAAAAGACAGCTTCAACAGGTATTGTACGAACGCAAATCACTTACAATCTGAATAACAAAAAGTCATCGGAAATTCTGATGATGTCAAAAGCGTATCGTCAAAAAAACGGGGTAATAAAAGTTGTAAGAAAATTTGACGAATTCGGCCACGAACTATCGCAGGTTGCCCATTTTACCAAACGTCAGGCCGAGTTACAGGGATACCATAAAACAGCCGTCTACCACGATA
>JANQLH010000390.1 GCA_028280735.1 SAR324 cluster bacterium
CAATACGTTTTCCTATAGTGCTTGTTTGAAAAAACTCTTTTTTAACTCCTGGATCAATCATTGAGTACGTGCCGTAGCCCAAGGAAACCAAAACGAAGACTATAATCATCGTTTTTTTTCGCAGATTTGCAAGGAACATTATTAAAACAGCCGCAATAGCTCCAATCCAAACACTTCGGCCTAAGGTAAACAGCAAACCGGATAGATTACAAAGCGTGGCGAGAGTAAACAACAATCTGTCAGATTTTCGTATCGTATTGTCAAAAACAGCAGGAAAAAATAAGGCGAACAATACTAGAGTAACACCTCCGTAGGTCAGATGATGAGAAAAGGCACCAACAGCATTCCAGTGTTTCCCGAATGGTCTGTAATTGTTTTGAAGATCCTCGGAACGAAGAAGATCAATGCCAGTGAAAGGTTGAAAACTGGCATAAACGGCAATCGCAATTGAAACAATTGCCAGAACTCTCAAATACGGATAAACATTTCGATTTCTAAACGCCAAAAATACCAAAAACGGAAGTCCATATCGCCAGAAAGACCTAAAGTATTCAAATCCCGATAAAGGATCGGCTGAGGCCAGGGTAGCGATAAAAGCTCCAAGAAGTAAGATGATCACTCCGTACTGGAACTTTAATGAGACCCATTCTTCTTTTTTAGTAACTAACAGATAGATGGTGACAGCATACAAGCCGATTATGGCAAAGTCATCCCCGGCAATACTGAAGGGGATAGACAGCATTAATATATAAAGAAAAAATGATCTGATTCGTTCTGCTTTCTGGTTTTCCAAAGTGACGCTCATAAATGCAATGGATTTCATGGGAGTTATTTTGCCTGGCGTTGTTAGCCCGCCGCTTTAGCCTGATCTGTCTTTAAATGGCAGTTTTTGTATTTCTTACCACTTCCACAATAACACAGCTCATTCCGTCCCGGTATTCTTGCTTTTCTGACGGGAGCCTGCTTGGGGGCTTCTTTTGCTTGTGGCCTGTCTAATTCACCGTGAATCATTTCCATTTCTTGTTTTTTACGAGCAATTTCGGCTGGAGGCTCGGAGACAATACTAATGCTAAACAAAGCTTTGACGGTTTCTTCACTGATACGTTCCATCAGATCGGCAAATAACTCGTAACCTTCTTTTTTATACTCATTCAGTGGATTCTTCTGTGCATAACTACGCATTCCGACCCCTTCTTTCAGGTGATCCATGGAAAGCAGATGATCCTTCCACATGTTATCAGTAATCTCCAGCAATATCTGGCGGAGAGCAATATCTTTGAATTCACCGAATTCTTTGGTTTTTTGTTGGTAGCGATCTTCGGCAATCTTTGATACCCATTGATGCAGCGATTCCCGGGTAGCAGTATGCTCATCGATTTCCGATGTGGATTTCGCTTTGAAACGGGTATGCAGTTCGCCTTGCAATCCTTCTAAATCCCACTGATCGATGTATTTTTCACTGCAGTATTGCTCCATTAGTTTTTCAAGAGCGTCATCCAGCAGGTCCAGGAATACATCTTCTGCATGCTCACCCAGAATACCACGACGTTGCCTATAGATAATTTCTCTTTGGCGATTCATGACATCATCGTATTCCAGCAAATGTTTTCTGATTTCAAAGTTATGAGCCTCAACTTTTTTCTGGGAGTTCTCAATAGCTCTTGAAATCAAGATATGTTCAATAGATTCGTCTTCATCGATTTTCAACTTGCTCATTAGTTTGGCAATACGTTCACCGCCGAAAATTCTCAGTAAATCGTCTTCCAAAGAAAGAAAATAGCGGCTTTCCCCCGGATCACCCTGACGTCCCGATCGTCCGCGCAATTGGTTGTCTACCCTGCGGGATTCATTTCTTTCAGTTCCCAGAATGTATAAACCTCCAAGCTCTTTCACTCCATTGCCCAACTTGATATCCGTACCCCTTCCTGCCATATTGGTCGCGATAGTTACTGCTCCGGTTTGGCCGGCTTTGGCAATAATTTCAGCTTCCTGTTCATGGAATTTAGCGTTTAGAACCTTGTGCTCTATTTTGTTTTTAGTGAGCATTCGACTTAGTCGCTCGGAACTATCAATGGAAGCAGTCCCCACCAATACCGGCTGTTTTTTCTGATAAAGAGTTTTTACCTGGTTCAAGATTGCGCGATATTTGGCGTCGGATGTTTTATATATCGTGTCAGGCTGGTCCAAGCGGACCATGTCTTTGTTGGTTGGAACCACAATAACACCGAGATTGTATATCTTCATAAATTCATCTTTTTCAGTCTCGGCGGTACCGGTCATTCCAGCGAGCTTTTTATACTTTCTGAAGTAGTTCTGAAAAGTAATGGAAGCAAGGGTTTGATTTTCTTTTTCGATTTTAACCCTCTCCTTAGCTTCCAATGCCTGGTGCAAACCATCGCTAAAGCGCCTCCCCTCCATCATCCGACCTGTGAATTCATCGACGATCAAAACCTTGCCGCCTTGCACCACATAATCGATATCTCTTTTAAACACATAGTGAGCTTTTAAGGCCTGGTTTACATGGTGGAGGATGTTGATGTTTTCGAAATCGAACAGATTGGAGGTCTTTAGCAAGCCCGACAGGCGAGTTTGCATCTTTTCGACTCCCCTTTCGGAAAGTTGAATGTTTCTTGATTTCTCTTCCAGGGTAAAATCGCCCTGAATAATAGTGGTTAAATCCTCCAATTCCCGTAAAAAACTTTTTACTTCACCGATTTCAATTTCCTTGTGCTTCGCAATCAATTCCGGTTCCGCATTATCAACCACCCGCCATTCACGGGTTAAACCGTACATCTCCCTGTCAACTTGATGATACATTTCCGTGGATACCTGTGCAGGACCGGAAATTATTAGCGGCGTTCGGGCCTCATCAACCAGGATACTATCCACCTCATCGACAATGGCAAAGTGGTGTTCACGCTGAACGTAGTCGTTTAAATCGAATTTCATATTATCTCGCAGATAATCAAATCCGAATTCATTGTTTGTTCCATAAGTGATATCGGAACCATACGCGTCTCGACGTTCATCATCATTCAAACCGTGTTTGATTACACCAACCTTCATACCAAGATAGTCATAAACCTTTCCCATCCAATTGGCATCTCTTTCCGCCAGGTAATCGTTAACGGTGACTAAATGAACACCCTTGCCGGTCAAAGCATTTAAAAAGAGGGGCAGTGTCGCCGTTAGGGTTTTACCTTCCCCTGTTTTCATTTCCGCGATTTCTCCTTTGTGCAAGGCAATTCCCCCAAGAATCTGGACATCATAATGACGCTCCCCTAAAGTTTCTTGAGCAGCCTTTCGAACCAGGGCAAATGCTTCAGGTAGTACTTCATCTAAATCGGCACCGTTTTGAACTTTTGCTTTCAAGTCTTCAACCTTGGTAAGGCATTGAGCCTGGGTTAGTCCCTGTATTTCGTCTTCCAGGTTGTTTATTTTGTTTAGCAAAGGCTTGTATTTTCTAAGTTCACGATCACTAAAAGAGCCGACAATTATGTTTTTTAAATAATTTAGCATTGTTTATTTCTGGTGTGAGTCAATCGGATTTGGGATATGCAGATTTGCTAAGTGATGGATGTTACTAAACAGTCGTTCGGTTTTTGTATATCTTTTAAGCGATAGCAGTTTTATGAAAATAAATCTATAGCTTGGATTATATAGTTGAAATATAAAGAAAAAATACTATGATTTAACAATCGGTAAAACAATTATAAAATATACTTGATCAAATCACTGGCTTTGATGCTGTTTTATCCAAAATTTCTCAAACCTGTGCTTGCTTTAGTATTGGAATTCCGGACTTAAAATCTTTCTAATTTGCTGATTAAGACGAACTATTTTACTTTAAAATAATAAAAGGGAGATCTCCCGGCATATCATAATGCTAATTATTGTAGAGGAACAACACCTGGATGGTGACCCGTTCCAAATGCACAGACATTATTCAAATCTTGGATATCATTGTTCTAGTCGATCCAAAAAACCCCGGTTATCGAATTAAGGATGAAAAATATTATAGTTGCAGACGATCAAGGATTTTGTTGGGGAGTCAGGAGAGCTCTGGACATAGTTGACCAGTATGACGAGGTCTATATTTACGGAGACTTGATTCATAACAAACAAGTCGTAAACCAGTTGGAAAAAAGAGGAAAACAGATTATTCATGAAGTGACCGGAAACGAGAAAAATCCGGTAGTGATCACCGCTCATGGGACAACGATTGAAAACCTAAAATTGTTTGAGGATCTCAAGCTTGATATTGTCGATACCACATGTCCCCTGGTCAGCAAAATTTACAACGTGGGCGAAAGTCTAGAAGAGCAGGGTTATCATATCATCATAATTGGTGACAAAGACCATGTGGAGGTTGAAGGAATTGCTTCGAGAATGCATCAGCCGGTTATCGTGAAAGATGAAGATGATATAAGATCCGTTTCGTTTCCTGATAAAGTTGGGATCATATGCCAAAGTACATTTTCAGAGGAGAAGTTCCATAAACTGGCAAAACAAATTGCAGGCAGAGTCAAAGAAGCAAAGATCAGAAATACGACCTGCTCACCAACCAAAAAGCGTCAAGAAGCAGCGGAATCGTTAGCTCAGAAGGTTGATATCATGATTGTTGTAGGTGGCTTTCATTCTTCAAATACAAAAAAACTAAAAGAGATTACCAGTGCCTACGTCGAAAGCTATCAGATAGAAACGGCTGACCAGCTTAAAGAAGAATGGTTTGAAAATAAGAAAGAAATCGGAATAACATCGGGAGCGTCCACATCGGATTGGATAGTGGAAGAAATTTGCAGCAAAATTAGAGAATATACCTAACCATGGGTGACAAAAACTTTCTTCAAACGTATACTTAGAGTTTAACACCGACTTTATGTTTCTGTTTGTAACTATCTATAATAATTAAACAAGGTATTAAAATGAATCAAATTCTTGTCTCCACTGATCAAGAAAGACCGGCATATAAAATTGCCGATATAAATGAAGCCGAATTTGGTCGTAAAGAGATGCGACTAGCCGAACAAGAGATGCCGGGATTGATGGCCATCAGGGAACGCTATGCTGCAGAAAAGCCCCTAGAGGGAGCAAAGATTATGGGTAGTCTGCATACGACAATTCAGACAGCAGTATTGATCGAAACGCTTGTGGAACTGGGAGCAGATGTTCGTTGGGTAAGCTGCAATATATTTTCCACCCAGGATCATGCTGCGGCAGCAGTAGTCGTCGGTCCCGATGGGACTCCTGAAAATCCTACAGGCACACCAGTGTTTGCCTGGAAAGGAGAAACCCTGGAAGAATACTGGTGGTGTACTGAACAGGCATTGAAATGGCCCGACGGTTCAGGGCCTGATTTGATCGTTGATGATGGTGGTGATGCCACACTTTTGGTTCATAAAGGCAAGGAGTTCGAAGCTGCCGGTAAAATACCCGAATTCGATCCTGACAACGATCCGGAAGAATGGGGTGTGATCCTGGACTTGCTGAGGAAAGAGTTGGACAAAGATTCGAACCGTTGGACAAAAGTAGCAGAAAACATAATCGGAGTAAGCGAAGAAACGACTACAGGCGTTCAAAGACTGTATGCAATGCAATCCAAAGGTGAATTGCTGTTCCCGGCATTTAATGTCAATGATTCAGTGACTAAAAGCAAATTTGATAATATTTACGGTTGTCGACACTCACTTACGGATGGAATTTGTCGAGCTACGGACGTAATGATGGGCGGAAAGGTAGCTGTGGTTTGCGGATTTGGAGAAGTAGGAAAGGGGTCAGCCCAAGCGCTTCGAGGTCAGGGGAGTAGAGTAATTGTGACGGAGATTGATCCCATATGCGCGTTGCAGGCTGCGATGGAGGGTTACGAAGTTAAAACTGTTGAGGATGTGGTTGATATTGCTGATATCTTTATTACTACAACAGGAAACTTCAATGTCATCACCATCGATCATATGGCAAAAATGAAGGACAAAGCAATTGTAGGGAACATAGGGCATTTTGATAACGAAATCGATATGGCCGGATTAAAAGACTTTCCAGGTATAGAAAAAATCAATATTAAGCCACAGTATGATGAATGGAGATTCCCTGATGGACACAGTGTCATGATCCTGGCAGAAGGCAGGCTACTGAACCTGGGTTGTGCGACCGGTCATCCAAGTTTTGTAATGTCAAACTCATTTAGTAATCAAGTTTTGGCGCAATTGGAATTGTATAAGAATAAGGGAAAATATAAAAACGAGGTCTATGTACTGCCAAAGAAACTGGATGAAGAAGTCGCGCGTCTGCATTTGGATCAGCTGGGCGTTAAACTGACGGTTTTAACGCAAGAGCAGGCTGACTATATCGGCTATCCTGTTGAAGGACCTTATAAGCCAGACCATTACAGATACTAACGAGCCAAGGCTCTTTAAAAAAAAAGGGAACCTGAAAGCCGGTTCCCTTTTTTTGTTTGTTTTTCCGGATTAAAATAGCCCCGAAATATGAAAATCAAATCTTCCCGGGCTCTCTCCGTCAAGTTTGTTTAGCTTCAATCCATATTCAAAACGCAAAACTCCCATGGGAGTAATAAGGTTTACGCCTGTTCCCACACTTTGCCTATAGTACCAGTCATTCCTTTCCAATCCGGTAATTTCATACATCCTGTCTTCAGCCCAGACATTCCCCGCATCGTAAAAAATCAGGCCTTTAATGTTTTGTCCTTCTCTGGTTAAGGGAAAATAGATCTGTAGGTTCAAAAGCCTTTTTTCGTTACCACCTCTATGCGTTTCATAGTACTCCCTGACTTCAGGCTTATCCACGGGTAACTCTGCACAAAGCGGATCAGCGTTGCAATCTGCTTGATCAATTAAACCATTATCCGCCATGTAGTCAGCTTGATAAGGATATTTCTCTTCAATATCAAATCCATCAGGCAATTCATGGGTACTGGAAGGTCCTTCGATTTCATTCCAGTCAAATCCCCTGACAGTGGTCACGCCGCCAAGGGTGTATCGTTTACCGTCAGGAATTTCTTTATTCGGATTAGATTGTTCCAGGTAGGACCAATTAAACTTTAATCCGAAGACTATTGTACCTCGCTCGTTTAGTTGTTTAAAATACTTGTAATTAAAGCTTCTGGTGCGATATTCGGTATTGCCTCCAAGTAAAGGGCCGCCAATTTGAGAGGTATAGATGGATATTTCACTGCCGTCTGAAGGAAACATAGGATGGTCCACAGTGCTGCGTGTAACCCCGGCACCCAAGGTCCGAAATGAATTTTTGGTAGCGTTTTCCAATAAAGTCTCCCCTGTGTCGGAGATATCCTGGTAGTTCTCTTCACGATAAGAGTATGTCGAGGAGAGCGACCAGTTTTTCCAGATAGGATAGCTCATGCCTACACTGAAGCCATTGGATTGGGTATCGTAATAGGTGCCGTTTTCAAATACGGAATAAATACTAAACCTGTTGGTGAATCTTGTATCCAGGAAATAAGGAGTTGTTATGGAAAAATCAAAGCGACTGTCGCCCTGGTCTTTTGCCTCGGTGGAAAAACTGATAGTTCTCCCCGTACCGAGAAAATTCCTTTTAGCAACACTGAGAATCAAAGCGAAACCGGTTTCTCCTGAGTAGGTGACGCTGGCGTTGAAGGTGCCGGTTTGTCCTTCTTCAAGTATGATGTCGTAATCCAGGGTAGAAGCTTCTTCTCCTTCAGTGCTTTCCATTCTCACGCCAGTTCCTGATGTGAAAAAACCAAGCCGTGTAATATTGCGTTGACTTTCCCTGAGTTTAACACCGTTGTACAGTTCGTTGTCATGGATTTCCAATTCACGGCGGATAACCTTGTCGATTGTTTCATAATTGCCCTGAATTTCCACTCGGCCTATATATGCTTTCTCCCCTTTTGTAATATGAAAGGTTACATCGACTTTTTTTGTTGTTTCATTGATATCGTTCGTTACCCGAACTCTTTGAAAGGCATACCCCTGCTCCAGATAATCATCTGCGATTTTGAAACGATCACCGTTCTGCTTAAACGGGTTATAGATCTCATTTGGCTGCAAAGCCAGTTTCTCCAGCATTTCCGCCTTGTCAAACAGCAATGCGTTTCCATCCTCAGACACAATATCAACATTGCCGACAAAATACTGATCTCCTTCCGTGATATTAATATCTATCACAACTCTTGAATAATCCGGATTTCTGATCAGCACTACTTTTGGTTTGTCAATTTTGACTTTGATGTAGCCGTTAACCAGGTAATGCTGGGTAATGAGTTGCATATCCTGGTTTACTTTTTGTGCGTGGAATACTCCTGATTGATTAGCCCAGGCAAAACAATCAATTTCAGCGGAGGTTATTATCCTTTCTATGTCCAGCGGAGGGTAAACCTTCGTTCCGGTAATATTTAAATCGGTCAGAAACACTTTGGGAGATTCTTTTATTTTGTATACCAGTTTCACGGATGATTCATCTATGGTAACAATCTCGTAGCTGACAGCGGTTTGTAAGTATCCACTTTTTTTGTATTCGTCTGTGATGGCTTTCACATCAGCTCTGATTTGCCTCAGGTTTACCATGTTATTAAGAAAAACCTTGGTGACACCCTTTAGTTTTCCATCCGCTAACAGCTCATTACCTTGATATTCAATCAAAGAGATTTTCGGTTTTTCAACGAGTTTGAAAATCAGCGTGAACTGTCCCGTCGTGAGTGGCTCAATTTCAGTTTCAATATCATTAAAATAACCAAGTTTGTACAAGGATTTGATGTCTTCCGAAATGGTTTGAGGAGAGAGTCTTTGTCCTTCTTGTGAACTGATTGTCGCGAAAACCAGACCTTTTTCAATAAGCTGAAGACCTTCAACCTGTATTGAAGCAATAGTACCCTGGTGTCCCAAGGCGGAAGATTCGACAGTTTGGGCTTTCAATACCGCCGTTGTCCAGACAAAACATAAAGAGACAAGTATTATAGTTCTGGCTAAATTAAACAAACTTGAGTGTGAAACAATGGATTGCATAAAATGGCAGGAAATTTTGGAAAATTAACGGTCTAGAGTAGTTGCATATCGAATTGCATGAAATGAATCAAAACGTGGAAAGATGTCTCCCCCCCCTGTTAACGAATTTTTTTATGGATTTATTTCGTCTTTTTTAAAATTCCTTCTTTTAAGGTCATCTGGATATCCGCTGCTTGAGCCAGCTGAATGTTATGCGTAACCAGAATCAGCGTAGCATTCTGATCATGACAAACCTGCTGAAGGAGGGATGATATTTTCTCTCCCGTTCTACTGTCCAGGTTTCCCGTTGGTTCGTCAGCCAATATAATATCTGGTGAGTTCGTTAAAGCCCTGGCAATGGCTACCCGTTGCTGCTCACCACCGGATAGTTGTCCGGGTTTATGAGTTGCCCGGTCTTTTAACCCGACTTGCTCCAATAAAACTTCAGCCTTTTTTAAAGCTGTTTGCTTGGTTAACCCTGCAATTAGACCCGGAATCATGATGTTTTCCAAGGCTGTGAAATCAGGCAGCAGGTGGTGAGATTGAAAAACAAAACCCACATTTTTGCATCTCCAGGAAGACAGTCTGTCGGTCTCGAAGTCAAAGATATTCTCTCCATTGAAACGAATCTCCCCGGTTGTCGGGTGATCTAACCCCCCCAGCAAATGGAGCAGGGTGCTCTTTCCACTTCCGGAACTACCGATGATCGATACTGTCTGATCGGAGAGAAATTCAGCTTCGATACCTTTTAGAACCTGAATTTCGTTACCACTTCCATCCTCAAAATATCGACATAAGTTTTTTATCTGTATGACTGTGCTCATGAAATTATTAAATTCAAGTATTTAGTCGTTTCTTAATCCTTGAACAGGATCAAGTTTTGAAGCCTTGCGTGATGGAAAGATGGTAACGACGAAACAGATCAGGAATGAAATCAACGCAATCAGTGAGATCTGCCAGATTTGAACGTGCACTGGAATACGATTCCCCACGTAAACCCCTGCCGGGATCTGTATAATTTCGAAGTTTGAAAGTGCCCAACAGATAGTCAGGCCCAGGATTTCTCCAATGATAGTACCGGTCAAACCAATGATGATGCCCTGCATCATGAAAATTTGGCGAATCGAACTGTCTTTGGCACCCATCGCTTTTAAAATCGCAATATCCTTGTTTTTTTCAATTACCAGCATGATCAGGGAACTGATGATATTGAAGGCAGCAATGAGAATTATCATGGTAAGAATAACGGCCAGTCCAAACTTCTCAAGCTTAAACATGGCAAACAGGTTGCGATTCTGATCGATCCAGGTTGTTATGATATAAGGCAAACCGATTGTTTTCTGTAGCTTTGACTTATATTTATCAGCTTCATTCCTTTCTTCTATACCTAGAGTCAATCCGCTGATTTTGTTGCCTGTTTTAAACAGTTTTTGTGCAACCCCGATATCGATCACGGTGAAATAATCGTCTGCCGTCGGCATTCCGGACTCAAAAAAACCGACAACTTGGAACTTTTTAGCCCTTGGCATGTCGCCCATAGGCGTAATTCTAGCCTCCATGGACATGATAGTGACCCAATCCCCAACGTCGACACCCAGTTCCTTAGCCAGTTGAGATCCGACGATAATTCCGGTGATTAGTCTGTTATCCTGTTCAGAGCGATAGGGTATCAGTTTGTTTAGGATTTTTCGCTTTTCCTCAATATCACTCTTTGAAATTTTTGTGTTATCTCGTTTGCTTTCGAAGGATTCTGTTCTGACAAAAAACTCTATGGGGGTGACCCGGGGTTCAAGGTTGATGTCGATTCCCCTGATGAGGGTCACCATGGGTTTGTGTTTACCCATTATGAATGCCTGGTGCTGGGTAAATGGAGCATAGGCATCAATCAATTCTGAGTTTTCAACTTTTTGAATCAAAGGGTTATTGCTTTCCCATTTGAAACCACTTGGAGAGAGGGAATATATGGTGAGATCTCCATTTACTCTTTGCAAGGCACCTTTTAGGTCTCTTTCAAATCCATTCATCACAGATAAAGCCACAATCAGGGCCATCACTCCAATTGCCACTCCGATAATGGAAATTTTGGTGATGACGGAAATTGATCGATCTTTGCGGGGGCTTCTGAGGTATCTTTTTGCGACAAAGGTTTCAAATCCCACTATCGGGCTCCTTTTTCAGCTTTTACTGGAATCAAAAATCGTATGTTTTCGTGTGGATAAGATGATTAAGTACTATCTTCATTTCGCGGCGTCAAGGAGTTTTCCCCCAAATGCTTGATCCACGGGCGTCGATCGAATCTTAACTATCACATTTTTTTCATCCCCATGAGTTTGAAGGTTGGGAATGGCTATTGACTAATTGGGGGAGGTTTAAGATATTTTTATTTGTTGAACCCAAAAAAATATAAAAAAAGAACGTGAAATATCGGGGTAACAGCAGGGTCAACACAAGCTGGAAGCAGGCTTCCGGGACTTTTCCAGTTTTGATTCATTAAACTCTCAGTTATTGGAAGTTAATCTATCAGACAAAAAAACAGCTATGATTGAAGTTAACCAATTAAGCAAGAAATACGGCGATTTTACTGCCGTTGATAACGTCTCCTTTTCAGTAGAGAAAGGAGAAATACTTGGCTTTCTGGGACCAAACGGCGCCGGCAAGTCAACGACAATGAAAATGCTATCTTGTTTTATTACTCCAACCTCCGGTACAGCCAGTATTTTTGGAAAGGATATTCTGGAGAACTCTTTGGAAGTAAGGCAGCACATCGGTTATCTTCCGGAAAGCGCCCCAAGTTATCAAAATATGACCGTCCTCGAGTTTTTGGAGTTTATAGCTTCGATCAGAGGATTTGACGGGAGCGAAAAAACAAATAGTATCGAGAAAATTATAGAAACCACATC
>JANQLH010000451.1 GCA_028280735.1 SAR324 cluster bacterium
GCCTCCCCAAATCGGTGTTCCCGCTATTCGCGTAACAAAAACGGACAAGTTTTACATCCGAATGTATGAATTAGTCGCCATGGGTTTTGGTGGTTTGGCCTTTCTCTGGGGGTTTCTGTTCTTCAGAATAAAACCGGTCTAAACCCAAATCCACCTCTCAGCGGGCTGATTCAACATGGCCCGAAGCCCGATCGAAAATCTCAAAACAAGTACAAGATTAGTCTGTTTAATTAGCTAAAAGTTTTCCCGATTCTTCTCGGCACAAGCAATCCCTATCCTTCACACATAAGTCCTTAACCTAGCGTTTATCAACATCAGTATTTCGGAAAAGCCCCGTAAAATCAGCCTTGGTTGACAGTAAACAACATGTTTCATTCAGCAAAAAGGATGGTATTTCAGCTTGTTTTGCCCTTTTTATTGGAAAGTGTTACTATCCATGCCACATGATTCGAATAAAGCAAAACAGCAGGTTTGTTCTGTTAATCAAGCAGGTCAAATAAACGATGTCCGTCACCGGACCTGCCTCTGCTTTCCCTTTGTATTCGGAATATGGCAACAAAATCTCATAAGCGAACAAAAGGAACACCGAATGATAGTAACAACAGGTTCATGGCTTCAATTTTGGATATTCCAGGCAAACCCTAAGGAATATCAAATCCCGGATAACCTTGAAACAGGAGACAGTATCGATTGGCTGGTGACCAGGTTTGCCGGTCAGTATCGGGAAGGAGATATCGTTTATTTATGGATAGCAGGCGATGATCCCGGAATTTACGGCTGGTTTGTAATCAGTGGCGAAGTTTTTGAAAAATCCGAAGGCGTTTCGCGGATTCCTATCCGGTTTCAAGGCAAATTACCTGACCGAATCATGAAACGGGAGTTGTTAAGAATTCCCAGAATATTAGACGGATTAACAATACTACGAAATCCTACCGGAACCAATTTCCGTGTTACGGCACAAGAGGCGAGAGAAATTAATTCTTTGATCGGCAAACAAATCACAACACCTCCACCTAATCCTGATGATATCCCAGACCCTCGGGATATCGACTGCCGATATCTAAAAGCAAGCTACGTTCTGGACTATCGCTTCGACAGCGATGTTAAGAAAATTATTGCTACCTGTTTAGAGTTCGCAAAAGGTCACAGTCAGGTATTTTTCCCATCTTTGTTGATTGGAGCCTGCTTTATTGCCTTAAGCCAGTCATTCAAAAACAAAAGACTACAAAAATCCTCCCCGGAAATGATCCGGGCTCTGGATATAGAGCGAATAGTGGAAAAAATAAAGTTTTCTTCGGAAATCGGCTCCTTGCCTGCCGGCAATTTGCAAATAGAACTAACAACAGATCTATTGGTAAAACAAAACGTCCTCAAGATCCTGGCACAGGCAAGAAGAATAGCGATAAAAACCAAACGCAGGGAACAAATAGAGTTGAGACACATGATCGGCGCCATACTTCAAGGCACCACCAATTCGTTCTATAAATTTGTAAAGGAGGAGTTACTATCAGCGTCGGAGAGTGATTTAAGCCAAATCAAGAAACAATTCGCAGAAATAATTGAGAAATATTGGCCGGAAGACGACAATTCACAGTGGATAAAAACAATAAATGAAAGAATTGAAAACAACCCACCTCAAACTCTACCGTTATTACTTACCAGGATCGATTCCGACACCGCGGGAGGTACAACCAGGGATTTACTGAAAATCGATGATGAAGCCAAAGCGTTTGCCAAGACAATGTGTGCACGAGATGCTGATCCCCCGCTGGCCATAGGTCTTTTTGGAGAATGGGGGAGTGGCAAAACGTTTTTCATGCGTCGAATTGAGTATCATGCCGAGAAGCTTTCTCAATACAATGCTGACATAAAATCCGGGTATTCCGGAGTTTTTTGTCAAAAGGTGGCACAAATCTGGTTTAATGCGTGGAACTATCAGGACAGCTCACTTTGGGCAAACCTGGCGAGTCACATTTTCACGGGGTTGTACCATGAATTGAAACGATTGAATGCAAAGACAGCGGATACACAATATCAAAACCTCCTGAATGAATTGGATCGGTTTAGACTTGGCGAAAACCGGATGATGGAATTGTATGAATCAATCAATAAATTAAAAGATGAAAAAGTAAAATTCACAGAGGAATCAAAAAAAATAGAAAAGGAATTGGTTGAATTAGAAAAAAAAGCCTCTCAAAAAGACGAGCCAAAAATATTTCACTCTTTTAAACAAAGCTTTTTGGAAGAGATCAAGGAATATGAAGGCGACATCAATACATTCCTCAAAACCCGGGGTATGGATCAGGATATCGATTCGATCGCAGAAGACTTTAACAAATTTAACGCCTTGATTCAGCAGTTCAGAAGAAACAAACCATGGCAGTCGTTTCGCTGGTTTCTTTCGGTTTTAAGTCGATCACGGAAGATTGTACTATTGGTTACCGTAATCTCACTTGTTGCTTTATTTTCTGCTGTCTATTTCTTTCAACAGCCTCCGCAATCAGGAATTACAATAGTTTCAATTGGCGGCATCATGACCACGGTCTTGAGTTCAATTGGATGGGCCTTGGTTCGGGTTCGGAAAGTAAGTGACAGGCTAAGCTCACTGTTCGCCAACTATGAGAAGCGCAAGGAGAAAAAAGATTCGGAAAGTCAACAGATTAAACAAAACATTGAATCAAAAAAACTGGAACTGGCTGAAGTCAACACAAAAATTTCGAAAAACAGAGAAGCAATGACAAAGGAAAAAAAGGAAAAAATAAAACTTGATGCCGATTACGGTGGCCTTTCCAATGAAACATTTGCAAATTTCATCTTTTCCAGGCTCGATTGCCCGGAATACGAAAAAAAAATGGGTCTACTCCATTTAATCCGTCGGGATTTTAGCAGATTAAATGATCTGTTAAGGCAGCAAAAAGATGAAAACCTTCCAACTTTAGATAGAATCATTCTTTACATAGATGACCTGGACAGATGCAATAAAAATGTCGTGGTAGAAGTTTTGCAGGCTGTTCATTTGCTGCTTGCATTTCCTTTGTTTATGGTTGTTGTCGGGGTAGATGCCCGTTGGTTGGGAAGATCATTAAAAGAGCATTATACTTTTCTTACCCATGAAACGGACAATGATACGCGAAACGATAGCATTGATTCTACGGCATCCACCCATGATTATCTGGAAAAAATCTTTCAGATTCCTTTTTGGCTAAAAAGCATGGATAAAAAACTGGCCGGTGACATGATAAAATCCCTGCTCACAGTGCAGGAGCAATTTCATGGTCAAGACGAAAGGGATAATGAAGCATCGGAAGCTAAAAACAATGAAAACTTGTTTGAGGAGACGGAAGATCAGGAGAACAATTACGTGGAGAAGAGCAGTGTTGACGAAATACCTGATGAGGACCTGATCTCAACCCGATCATTGGAAATCGGCAAAACAGAGCTGGAATATATTCAGAAGCTTGGGAGTATTGTCGGTCGTTCCCCGAGGACAGTTAAAAGGTTTATTAACCTCTATCGAATTCTAAAGGCCGGTAATGATAAAGCGAGATCGGATGATTTCACGGAAAGTGGTGGGGAGTTTAAAATCCCCTCATTGCTTCTGGCAATAATTTGCGGCTTTCCCGATTCGGCCGACGAAGTTTTAAGCCACTTCAATCGAAGTTCGGAGGCTTTAACTATTAAAGAATTTTTTGCCGATTTTGACATGCTTTCACTTTCAACCAACGTCAGGAAACTGGTAAGTGAGCTAAAATCATTGGAGTCCGAAATAGGCGGTTTGAAAATGAAATCCATTCGTGATTGGATTCCCCATACAATTAGATTCAGTTATCGGGATTGGAGAAAACGGATACATTAGTCTAAGAAAACTGAAAATAATCCGAAATCAACTGGTAAAGTATATCTTAAAAACACTATTCCATGAGTTTTGATAGTTAAAATGACAAGATCTCCGGTTCTTTCCCCACTCCTTCAAATCCCCAGGCCTTTTTACCGTTGCCTGAAAGAAAATAACTTCATCCAAAATTAATAAAGCAGCTCGGAGCTTCCCAGTTAAGGGCTTTCAGAGATCAGCTCTCAGCCGGTCTTTGCTTTAATTGATGCTGACGTAAGTTGAAGGCATGTCAACCATTCAAAAGAATCTGAATGATAACATCAAAGCGGAATAAGGATTTAAGGGGGCTTCCGTTCAGACACTAATTACCGATTGGCTGCCGTCCTATATAGTAGAGGTATTAATATTGTGCCAGGCCGGATTGATACCTCTGTTTCAAAATCCAAATCAAACTAATTTGATTTTGACTTTGTGTGAGTGCTCTGTTATGCATCACTAGGCGCTTAAAGATTTTGAAGAAGCTTTTGATCGGTCAGGAAAAAACGTAGTTGGTATCTGAATAAAAACTCGTGTAAACAATCTCAACAAAAGCTTAAAAGGCAGCTTGATGCTTCGAAGTTCAGTGCTTTCAGCATTCAGCGATCAGCTCTCAGCCAGTTGTTGTTCGAATTGTCTATGCTTTGGGCCGAAAGCTGACGGTTGATAGCACGTTTGTCTTCAGGTAGATTTCCGGTATTTCGCACAAGACCGGATAAGGGTTTAGCGATTTTCCGTTCAGACGCTGGTTGAGTTTTCCATCATTTTGTTAAAAGGCCATTTTCATAAATTTAAGGTTTATAGAAAAAGGTTTTGTTCGGCAGGGGGGGCACATGAAAAGAAACATATATTTCTTCAATAATTCAAGAGATATCGAGAATATCAGTTATAGTTCGAATTATGGCTATTTCTCCGATAACTTTTTTGAAAACAAAGAACGGCTGACCAACAGCAACTTTAATGTGACACCGAATATCGGAAAGGATACGAGTGCCATACAGGCTGAGTCATTAAGTTACTATTATAAAAAGAATAAAAACAACGAAATATCCTCCATAGAAATTGATAATCATATTGACCTTGGTGAAAAAAAGCCGGGTAAAACCAGCAATAAAATCATTGAGGAGAAATCGGCCAATGAATTTATCGTCCAAGCGAATACCCTTAATGAGTTGATTATTAGAAATGAGGCGGATCTCTTGCGCAAGTGCCGCGTATATTTCAAAGATATAAAAAAAATAGCCTTACAAAGATGTGAATTGGAAAACTTTAACCTGTTATACGACTATCCTGATATCAAAACCCTGGTTCTGTTGGAATGTAATTTAGGTGGAAAAAAACTGGATATTGGCAGGTTTAAAAACCTGCAGGTACTGGCACTGGACAAATGCTTCAATGGGAGTCTGGATCTTTCAGGTGCGGAAAAAAGCCTTCAAAAAGTTGTCTTGTCCTCCAACAGGGTTGATATTAAGAATACAAATGACACCGGCCTGATCAATCTGTCTCATATAGTCTTGATTAACAACAACCTGGTTGACCTGAGGCTAAGTGATAGCAGAAACAAGCTGGTATTTTTAAAACTGGATACCTTTAATGACGGTATTATCAATCAGTTGCACGATTTTTCAAACTATAAAAATCTGGAAAAGGCCATCTTTAAAAATCTAAAAATAAACAGACATGATAGTTTGACTATTGAAAAATGTGACAATCTTAAAAAAATTGAATTTTATGAAAGTGATTTTAACAGCGGCACACTGGAGCTTTCCTTACGGTCCTTGGAAGAGCTTGAGTTTGCTGACACCCAAATGCAGCTCACAGACCTGGCTATTTATGGAAAAAACCTAAAAAAACTAAAAATGGACAACTGTGGGCTGGAGAATCTCGAAATACTGGCTAATCTCCACCACTGTAAAACCAGCCTGCAAAGTCTGGATATAAGCAACAACCGTTTTAAAAGCATTTTTGACATTAGTGAGTTTCACAACATTAATGAACTGGTTATTGATAAACTCAAAGACCAGGATTTAGACTGGAACCCCCTGCTATTTTTAAAAAACCTGCAGACCGGCCAGGGATATCCACGCTTGTATAAAAGCACCTTTGCCAAAACTATCAACCGTCCGACTCAAAAACTGAATGAAGCTAAAATAATGATCGTCGGTGATCCAAACGCCGGTAAAACCACTTTGCTGAATATGCTCATAGATAAAAACTTCAATTTGGAAGAAAACAATACAAATGAAGATTACGAAGCCACATTGGGTATTGACATTAAAGATCCTGTTGAAGCCGATCTGGATACGGACTCCAGTGGCTCCGAAGACTCCAGGGAAAACATTAATATCCAGAATTATCCTCCAATACCTGATGACAGAAGGGAAAAACTGATACTAAATTATTGGGATTTTGGCGGGCAAGATATCCAATACTTCCTCCATCACATATTTCTAACCAATCGATCCTTTTACATACTGGTCGTTGATGACAGGCAAGGAACATCAAACTTGAACTACTGGTTTGAAACGATCAGGATTTTTGGCAAGGGCAGCCCGGTGACAGTTGTGCAAAATGAAAAAGATATCAACGCCAAGTCCTTCACTAAACTGAATATTCAGACATATCGTAACCGTTATAAAGATCTGTTTGAAATTGACTTTTTTGATGTCGACCTTAAAAAACGAGATAAAAGGTTCAATAAATTAAAAAATCATATACTTAACTCAGTAAAAAACTCTGAAAACTTTGACAGACCTTTACCCAAAGGATGGGAAGAGGTAAAGCATAAATTGCATAAAAAACGAAGGGAAAATAAGCGTAATTATATTAGCCTGGATGGCTATAAACAAACCTGCTCAGACGCAAGAATTGAAAAAGAGGCAGATCAGCTATATCTGCTCGATCGTCTAAACGAACTGGGAACAGTCATGTATTTCAAGGATAATACAACATTAAGTCATTACATCTATTTAAGGCCTAACTGGCTGGCAGATGCCATTTATAAGATCCTGCAAGACAAAAACTTTCAGAGTAAGGGAAGATTTACCGAAAAAGAGATCTTTCACTTATGGGGCAACAATTATAAAAAGCCGGAAAAGGAAAGGCTGTTCCAAGTTATGTGTAAGAAAGACCTGGATATTTGTTACGCTTTTTATCAAAACGGTAAAAAATATTACCTGGCGCCTCATATCATTAACAACGATGCGGCTGAACACGCTGAAAACTGGGACAAAGAAAACAGCTCATGTTTGAAGTTTAGTTTTTCATTCATTCCAAACGGCCTGGTTAGCAGAATTGTGGTTCGCCTTTCCAGTTACATCCTGAAAGACAGCAAACATAACGATTTGATCTGGCGGGATGGTGCCTTGTTTCAATATAAAGATGACCTGGATGTGCTTTTGCTCCAGGATATCGATATCACTCACAAGGATATCTGGATTTATTTCAAGGGCTCTGAAGTGAAAAGGAAGGAGTTTTTCATTATCATCAAAGATAAAATCGATGAGATATTTAATTCTTCATACAAAAAAATCGATTACAGTGTCCATCTCCCCTGTTTCTGTAACCTCTGTCAGGCAAGCGGCGAAAGGGAAAAACACTTCTACCGGTTAAAAGACTTGTATAAATACGCACACAAAGGGGGCTTAAATGTAAGTTGCGGCGAGTCAACCAAATCTGTTCCCATTGAAGATGTTTTATACCATTTTGTCTTTAATAAAGATCCGGATGAAAACCCTGAAGTCTCAAAAATCGAAGCACGTGACATTAAGGAGACCAGGGCCGCAGTGATCCAGACAAGCGACAGGGTAAACAAGATAAAAAAACAGCGTAAAATCGATAGGCAGATTCTGACAGACTATTCAAAAAAGTTCCCATCGGTAGATACAGAGCTTCTATTGATTGAAGTTATCATACGATTAAGGCATATCGATGCAAAAGATTGGACTTCCCTAAAAAAGGCTCTTACAAAAATTAACAATGAGCAACCTTCCATTTACAAACATATTTATGAGATTGTGCGGCGTCGAATGAGTCATGCCAAAACTAAAATCTGACACATCCTTTTATGAAACATTGATCGCTTGAAACTGCTGAAAACTACGGGCATTGGGAATTTGATATCTGACGGCAGTTGGTGATCAGCAAAACATCTGGTAGTTTGTAAAAAAAAGGAAAAAAGCCAAAAGCAGGCTTGATCCTTCTCTTTTTTTGGAATTTGAGCAGGTCTCAAAAATTAAGAGGCGGTTCTTTTTAGGACTATCAGGCTGATATCATCGTCCTGTTCTGTTTGATAGGATTGAATGTTTTCCAGGACGTTATTCAGACATTTATCCACAGAAAGAGCGGCATTTTGTTTAAATACTTTCAATAACCTTTCCTGACCGTACATTTCACCTTTTTCGTTTGTTCCCTCGGTTGCCCCGTCTGTAAAAAGAAGGATGGTATCACCTTCAGCAACGGTAAAGGTTGTGGGAACAAGAAAATCTCCGATATTATCGGCAATTCCGAGCCATGTTCCCTTGGTTTCAAGCACCTCGGTACAGTTCTCAGCGGCACGGTATATTAAAATATCCTGGTGGTGACCAACCGCTGTGATTTTATCATCCTCAAGCCCCAGGAGCATTAGTGACATATAGTGGTTCGATCCCAGCCTTGAAATATCTTCTCGCAAAACCACATTGGCCCCATCCAGAATGTCGGATAGTTTTGCAAAGCGATTGCCTTTGATCAAGGTCATGATGCTGGATTGTGCCATCATCATGATCAGTCCCGAATCCACGCCATGACCTGCCACATCGCCGATTGCCACCCACCGTTTTCCGTTTTCCGTTTCAATGATATCAAAATAGTCACCACCAACCTGTTTGGCAGGTATCATCGTGTTTGCAAGCGTATAACCCGAAAGCTCTTTCAGGCGGGGTAAAAGGGCCGTCTGGATTTTTTTGGCCAGTTCAATTTCGCTCCATAACGAGTCTTTTGTCTTCTTCAATTCAATCAGCAGATTAAACTCTTTTTGAAACAGATTGTATCTGACAAAGTTGATACTCATTGCCAGCAAGGACGTGGCTATCAGGAAAAACTGGTTGTTTGCCAAAATAGCGGGATCAAAGGGATTGGGGGTTATCAGGTTAAACATCACATATAATAAAACGATCATGGCCGAATTGATGCCCGTATGAAAGGCTTTCCACGGCATCAACAAGTTAACGCCCACTATAACCAGAATCAATCCTGCATAATAGCTTGAATTGAACCCTCCCAGGTCGACGGTCATCATACAGATCATTACACCGATTTGAGAGGAAACAAAATACCCATGAAAGTACGATGATATACCGGGTTTCGTTCTTCTGACTATGATCGCCTGGGCAAGGACCAACACTGTGGACACAGTTCGATATATAGCAAATGACGGCAACAGTTCACGAGGCATCATCAACAAATCAAGCAGAAAAAACAGCGGTACCAGCAAGGCGGCCATTGCAGTCAAGGTCAACAGCCAATCATGCATAATAACATTCTGGTAATTCTGAAAACGACCCGATTCAATTGCGTCCTCGGTCCAGGTTTTTAGCCGATCCTTATTAATAAACCAGTTTAGTTTTATTCTTATCATACCTTGGTATGCAATCGGTTATTATTCTTAATTCGCAGAAACATCTGGATTTTTAAGTCATCATAGTGGATGTGACATGCTGCGTTATCGAGTTCTTTGGTTAATTCTAAAAAATCTTCCTCCGTACGATGGATGATCTTCCAGTCGTGCCAGTATTCCATGTAATAAAGGCTGGGATTTGAAGTATGAAAATTGCCGATTGCCATCTCTCCATTTGGATTCAGCAGTTCATAGAGTTTATTTAGAACACTGGTGGCGACCGGCGTCGTAAAATAATCAAACAAACCCATGGAATAAATGAAATCGAATTTACCCCACTTAGCCGCATAATCCGGATTTAAAAGCATTATTCGCACCGATTCCTTGATAATATCGTTGGATATTTTTGTATTAAGCGAATTCTCAATCATACTGATCAATGATCCGGCTTCTGACAGTGCTTCGATATCCTGGTCAAGCAAGGAAAAATGCATTTGAGAACAGTCTTCGCTGCTCGTTAAAATATCTCCCAATTCGACTGCGGGTCCACAAGCGATCGATAGCACATGCATTTTCCTGTTTGCATCGAATTGACCTCTTTCCCTGATTGCTCTTATGATTCCGGCAATGATGTGCCGCCTGTTACGAACTGAATCAGCAGCAGGTTGGTCAACGGAAAATTTATGCAAAATTCTCCCAAATGTCGAATCGCCCTGGTAATCATTGCTATAAATCATTCTCATAATCTCGGAATCCCCGATATATCCTCTTGGTTTTAAATTTGTCCTCGCAATAATGGGAGCTTGCATCAAGGTAAGCCAAAGCTGTTTACGAAAATAGAAACCGTGATGTTCATGTTCAGTCTGGCTAAAAGGTGAAACTATCCGTTCCAGCTGTTCCAGGGATTTTTTTAAGTATTGATTCAGGTTGGTTCCCAATCCATTGATCAGCCTGGTTTGAATGTGTTCGCGTACTGCTGCCGGCTCATCCTTTGATGCCTTGTCGGCTTGAGTAAATAAATGGCTGTATACATTTAAGTCGTAGGTAAGATTGGAAACAAATTCTTTAAATTCCGGTTTTAATTCATTTTTATAATTAATTAGTAAAGGGAGGCTCATTAAGGCGGTTTCAAGGTTTTCCAATTTTGACCGGTAAAAAAGTTTTTCAAAATTGTAAAAATTAACCTCGGGAATAATGAGAAACGTACTCATTTGATTTTCAGGCTGGGTAATAATCTTACAAGGTCCGAGGGAAATGACATCATCTTCAACTTTCAACTGAAAATCAGATATTTTATTTAATCTCGTTCGTTCTTTTAAAACAATGAGGATGGAGTATTTGGTCGCGAACCGGGTTTCAACTTCAATTTTGGTCGATTCAGTAGTAAGCCAACCAACCAGGGGTTTAGGTTTAAGATGCATACGTTAAACTCCTGTTATCTCAATTCGTTTATCCTTGGTCTCAAAAATAACGAGAGCGGAAAATGAAATGTCCTGCCATTTTAATTCTTTTTTGTACTTGAGAGTTATTTGTCCCGATTCCACCCTCATTTTTTCCAGAATTTTGATTATTGGTGTAAGTGTAGAGGAATTCATGTACTTCAGGTTCGTAAAGTCAAGAATCGTTCTCTTTTTATTTTTATTTGCTTCCTCTACCGTATCTATCAAGATCGGCAAAATGAATTCGGTTGGATTCCGCAATATGCTTTTACCCAACAATCTCACGACGACAGTATCCGATTCATCAAATACTTCGAGCCGAAGCTGAGCATTTTCAAAAGACTGTTTAACTTTGCTCATAGGGTTGACCTCCCTGTTATCGATTAAGTGATTTCCAGCACGGCAGAAACATTTAACATTTTTTCATCCTGGATAAAAAAGTCGATTATTGCCTGTCCTTCATAGGTTATTCTCACAATTCCTAATTCGCTTTTTAAATAACTCATGGGTTCGGTGGAAATTTTTTTCATCCGTTCGATATATGCCTCATAAGAATTTTGAAAACCGCGAATCCATTGCACCGTTTTGTCCAACTCACGAAGGTATGTCTCCGATTTTTTTCCTATTGGATTTTTTACAATAATAGTAGCTTTCTTTTTTTGGATTTTAACACCGATATCAACAGTTTTATTCTTTTCGAAATTTCCATATTTAATTGCATTTTCAACGAGTTCACAGGTCACCATGGTTGCCCGGTCGATGTTATTCAAATCGAATTTGAATGAACTAAAAAATTTGTTGCTAGCGGTATAAACATTGTCAATTTCAATCCAATTGGCTGCAACGTTCATTTTAAAATCGTTTTTCACTATTATTAATCCCCTTCTTGGCTATTGTTCGGGTTTAATCCCCGGGCATCCGGTTCCTCATTTCTCTGTTACTTCATTCAGACGTTAAGGTTCATCACGATGACAATAATGATTAATTGCAAAAGTATTTTTTGTTCCCACCAAGAAATCCGCTGTTTATCATTCAGGTCAAGATTCAGTATTCATACTAACACTTAATAAACACATTATACCGTCTTTATTACGGTTATGCTGCAAACCTTTCCCGCGGTTCTGTTGCCTCTGGTATGATCCAAGTTATGGTCTCGACAGTCAGCCTTTGAAACCTTCTCAGCATTGAAAATCGAGCAACAAACCGCAAAGCAGGGGTTTAACACTCTGATTCGAATTTGGATGTTAGCTAGATCCATTTATCATTTTTAAAAAAACCGAATCAATAGCTGATGATGTTAGGGATCTTCTTTTTATTAGTCTTCAACAGGGCATGGAACTTATCCGCCGGCAGAGGCCGACTGAAGTAGTACCCTTGAATGCAATTGCAATCAATCTCTTTTAAAAAATCCATTTGTTCTCTTGTTTCAACGCCCTCCGCGATCATTGAAAGATTTAGACTTCTACCCATTGCTACGACCGCCTTAACAATATCGGCACTTTTTTTATCATCCGGTAAATCTTTTACAAAAGATTTATCAATTTTAAATTTGTCCAGGGGCAGCAATTTCAGATAAGAAAGAGACGAATACTTAACTCCGAAATCATCTATTACCAAGGTACATCCTTGTTCTTTTAAGTATCGAAGCGTTTCCTGAATAGTCTCAGCATCTTCAACAAAGGTTCTTTCGGTCAGTTCAATTTCAAAATTGGAATACTTTAGCCCTGAAGCAACCAAGGCGGCATCAAACCTTTTTATAAACTCCGGCCGTTTTAATTGTATCGAAGAAACATTGATGGAAATAGGAAAGTCTAACAAACCTTCCGAAATCCACAATTTCGCTTGTGTACAGATAGTTTGCAGCACAAAATCACCAATCTCAATTATCAGCCCTGTTTCCTCAGCTATAGGGATAAACAGATCGGGGCTCTCAAATGAGTCGTCGGATAACTGCCATCTAATCAGCGCTTCACCGCCGATGATGGAATTGGTTATCGTATCGAGCTGTGGTTGATAATATACGGAAAACTCGCCGTTCAGCAGTGCAAGATGCATCCTGGATTGGATGTGGAATTTTTTTTCGGCATATTTGTTCATCTTCGGCGAGAAAAAATGGTAGATGTTTTTTCCCATTTTTTTTGATTGATAAAGAGCCGTGTCTGCATTTTGTATCAGTTCCTCGGCGTCAATCGCATCATTAGGATAGATTGCAACACCAATGCTGGCGCTGATGAAACGATCGGAGTTTTCCAGTTCCACTGCATCACTGAGGGTTTTTAAAATTTTTTCCGCGATTTTCACAATATCCTGAGAGTAGTTTATCCTTGGAAACAGAATGATGAACTCGTCTCCCCCCATCCTTGCAACAATGTCTGCATCTCGAACACATTCCTTCAGTCTTTTGGCTACTATACAAAGAAGATCATCGCCGGCCTGGTGCCCTAGACTATCGTTAATATGCTTAAATCCGTCCAGATCGATAAACATGATTGCCAATAACTCGTCAAGCCGTTTGGCGTGTAACAGGGCTCTTTCAAGCTGATCAATAAAATACCTGCGATTGACAAGACCGGTCAGCGCATCATAATTTGCCATGCGATAGAGTTTTTCCTCTGTCTTTTTGATCACGCTGATATCGGAAAACAAACCTATATAGCGTATCACCTCACCATTTAGGTCTTTAATGGAACTAATCGAAAACCACTTGGGAAAGATTTCCCCGCCTTTTTTCCTGTCCCAAATCTCACCTTGCCAACTTCCTTTTTCACGGACACTATTCCATAACTCATCATAAAATTCGGGCGAATGTTTACCGGAACGCAGGATCTTTAAATCCTCGCCTAAAACCTCTTCCCGTTCATAACCTGTGATGGTGCAAAAGGCATTGTTAACATCAATAATTCGCCTTTCTGCATCCGCGATTACAATTCCCTCAAAAGCCGATTCAAATACCTGGGCGTTGATTTCCAGCTTTTTTTCCGCTTTTTTTCTTTGGGTGATGTCAAAAGCGAATATGTCCACATACCCTTTTACAGAAACCGATACGGTGACAAAAAGAAAAAACTTATACCCAATCTGAAACTCAATCTCGACCCCTACCTGATGATCCGGACCCAAATCCAGCCGACTTAAAAACGGTTCGGGAACCTGCTGATTAATTTCCCTTTGCCAGTAAGACAAAATGATCCAGCTTTCTTCATTGGCATTTAGAATGGTGCCGTCTAATCCGATTCTTAAAAATGGGATGGGAATATCTGCAAACATCACATCGAAGCTTGGTTTAAATTCCAGCTTTTTGCTGTTTGCTATTAATAAGAAGGTTTTCTGATCGTCAATTGTTTCCGTGAAAGGGGAGACCGTATACAAAACGGGAAGATGTATTCCGTGTTTGTTGATCATTCTTGATTGCAGAAGACTTGGTTCGTATTGATCCTTTATTTTTAGCAACTGGGCCATAAATGCATCTGCAACTTCGGGGCTCGAGAAAAACAATGAAATGGTTTCATCTACAATTTCGTCTTCTTCACGATCTACAAAGTTCATAAAAAGCTTGTTGCAACACAGTATTGAAGAAGATGCATTTATAACTACTGCCGGCTCCGGTATCATTTCAATGGTGTTGATTATGTGGTCAAGATTAACCATGTAGTGACCCCGGGCTGTTTAGAGATTGTGGAAAAACAAAAATATGAAAAATGATAACCGACCGCTTCATAGAAAAGTCATATTGCAATAATTAATTATCTTCATTAATAACAGAAACTTCAGCGTAGTTAAATCTAATTTGATTGCCGGAATTTAAGGCAAAGCTTGCTACAATTTTATCTGTATTTTTTATCAAGAGTCAATATTTAAAACTGTTATTCATCTTCTTGAATAAGCGCTTAGATGGCAAGTGCCGGTTAGCTTCAGATTATAATGGCTTAATCGAGATCATTCCTCCGCAACCAAATCGTCTGTTTACTGGTTTGATACATTTAACGACATGAAAATTTTATTCACTATTACAATATTTTATATTTTTTTCCTAAACTAATTCAAACCTGTAAGAGCTAATGCCTGGAAAAAAAAGGAGATCTCATCGTGTTTTTTATGGTATGAATACAGCGCCAGATTTTATTGGTTGAAACAGTTTTGCTTACGGTAAAACCGATGTAAGTATCTGGTATATTTTTACTATGTTTTGTAGGGGAATCTAAGAGAGATAGTGCTCAACATCCCAAAGCATTGAAGAGATATCCGGTGGCAACATACAAATACAGGCAATGCCGGATTCGATGGAAAATATAACCTCAACCGGTTCCAACCTATCCAAGGTCATCAAGGTAATTGACGAATCGAAACCAGGATCGGATAGATAAAGATGTTGTCGCCCTGTAGGAAAAGACTGCTGCCTGTTTTAAAAAAACACACAGTCAAAACAGAACGGATTAGTCAATGCAGAAAGGGTCTGGGGGGCATGGTGTTATGAGTTGATATTCCGGTCGATTTCCAGCGCTGCTGAATAAGGATTGAGGTTCATCAGCAGCGACTGTCCTGCTAGGAGAGGAATTAAAAAAACTCCCTGGTATTAAACAGCTGTATTTCCACGTTCACCGGTTCTGATCCGGATTGTTTCCTCCATGGAAGAGACAAAGATTTTTCCATCTCCGACTCTACCGGTTTTCGCCGCATCCAACAATGTATCGACCACTTTATCAACCATGGATTCCTCAACCACGATTTCGATCTTTGTTTTAGGGACAAAATCCACCTGGTACTCAGCACCGCGATACAATTCTGTATGACCCTTTTGCTGTCCGAAGCCTTTCACTTCATGCACGGTCATGCCAATGTTAGCATGTTTTCCCAGGGCTTCCTTCACCTCATTTAACTTCATGGGTTTGATTATGGCTTCTATTTTTTTCATATTTCACTCATCTCTGACTGTTATGCTAAAAATTAAATGATACGGAAATTTGGATCTTCATGGCACTAAACAGTTTCTGAACTCAGTTCACCTGAGCCGGCATGTTTGGCCGTAGGACTTGAAGGCGGATAAGCGTTCGATGAAAAAGTTCCCGAGCCTGAGGTAAACTCAGGATAGGCCGCCAAGCCGAATTCCATGGTATCAACTCCTTCCAACTCTTCTTCCGGAGAAACCCGAATCCCCAAGGTATACTTGATGGCGGCCCAAACAGCGAAACTAAAAGAGAATGTAAAGATTCCTACGAAAAAGATACCTTTTAACTGCCCAAAAATCGTGACATCGGGATTAAATATTCCCACTGCCAATGTTCCCCAGATTCCGTTAACCAAGTGCACGGACAATGCACCTACCGGATCATCAATTTTTAAACGATCAATCAAAGGAACTGCAAAAACAACCAAAGCGCCACCAATACCACCGATCAAACAGGCTAATCCCATACTTGGATAGTCAGGTCCGGCCGTAATAGCCACTAAACCTGCCAGGGCACCATTGAGAACCATTGTTAAGTCTACTTTTTTATAGAGGAATTGAGTCAGGAGCATTCCGACAACGGCACCGGCGCAAGCTGCGATGTTCGTGTTCGCTATCACGCTGGAGATAGCATCGATGTCGGCCTTTGTGCTCATAGCCAGCTGTGACCCACCGTTAAAACCAAACCATCCCAACCAAAGGATAAAGGTTCCTAACGTGGATAAGGGCAGGTTCGCACCTGGAATCGGATTAACATTTCCGTTTTTTGAGTATTTTCCCAAACGAGGCCCAAGTAACAACACACCAGCCAATGCTGCCCATCCGCCAACAGAGTGAACGATGGTGGAACCGGCAAAGTCGCTGAAACCGGAAATCAATCCGCCTAACTCTGATTCACCCCAACTCCAATGCCCTTGAATAGGATAAATAAAGGCCGTCAGAATAACAGTAAACAGCATAAAAGACCAAAACTTAATCCGTTCGGCCACCGCTCCGGAAACAATGGAAGCAGCGGTTGCAACAAATACAACCTGAAAAAAGAAATCCGATAATAAACTATGGGTCTCACCTTCCACTGAGGTCCCTCCAAGGGCAAACCCGTATCCGAACAGGGCATTGCCCGATCCATACATCAGGTTATATCCGATGAGATAATAAGCGATACACGCGATCGCATATAACGCTATGTTTTTGGTTAATATTGCCGTTGTGTTTTTGGTTCTAACCAGACCGGATTCAAGCATCGCAAATCCCGCTGCCATCCACATGACCAAACAGCCACACAAAATCAGCCATAACGAGTCCAAAACGTACTTAATTTCTACCGTAAATTCCATATTACCTCCTAAAAATTATAATCCGTGGGTTTATCAATGATGAAGGTGTTACATGTTATTCCCTATCTCAAAGATCATACCTTTTGTTGGATAAGTAATTATTTTAGTGGCTTAGCCATAAAAAGAACGGAATCGCTTGGTTGACAAAATTAACATAAATTACAAAATCGAATTTTTTTGACAAAAATCACGAACTAAAAACCGGATCGTTGATGTGACAGGCCAAAGCCCCGGGATCGTTTTCTTATAGGGAAATGGCCCCCTCCGTTTATGCTTGTTCAGGGCTCAATTCCTTTGCTTTCAAAAGGTTTGTTTTTTTGATAAAGTGACTTTGAAGGTTGCATTTGAACAGTCCTTGCCTTTGCCGGTAAAGTTTTCTTGTTTGTGAACTTTATGAACAATATTCACAAAATGACCTTTTTAGCCAATATTTGGCTAATATTGACAACCGAAACATCCGCCTATTTAATAACTCAGGTTTTTGAATTCTGGATGTCTATTTACGATAAAGCGTCCAAGTTCAGGTTTAAATTAAACTTTGGAGGAAAGCTTATGAAAAAACTATTATCTGTAATAGCTGCATCGATTTTTATGACAGCTTTAACTAGTGTTACCCCGGTTTTCGGTGAACTGAAAGGTGTTGAATGCCTGGCTCCGGCTGGTGCCGGAGGTGGGTGGGACTTCACTTGCCGGGTACCGGCAGCCCAGCTGATGCCAAAAGTTGGAGCAGTCAAGGGATCGATCAAAGTTGTGAATATGTCAGGTTCCGGTGGTGGAAAGGCTTTCGCGCATGTTGTTGCACGAAGGAGCAATGATGAAAAACTGATTGTAGCCGCCAGCGCTGCTACGGCAACACGTCTGGCCCAAAAAGTATACGGTGACTATACAGCCAACGATGTACGGTGGGTAGGAGCTTTAGGAATGGACTACGGAGTCGTCGTTGTTGCTAAGGATGCACCTTATAAATCCCTGGATGATTTGATTGCGGTCCTCAGAAATGATCCAAGAAGAAATCCAATTGTTGGAGCGAGTTCTCGTGGTGGTTGGGACCATTTAAAGATGCTGTTGGTAGCGAAAGAAGCAGGGATCAAAAACCTGCGAAGTATTAATTACATTCCCTTTGACAATGGTGGAAAGGCATTGCTTGAAGTAATCAGCGGACGAGCCGCAGCCTTTACCGGGGATACCTCCGAAATCATCAGCCAGTTGAAAGCTGGTAAGCTGCGTGTTTTGGCGGTGCTTTCCGATAAAAGGGTTCCTGCACTGGGTGATACTAAAACTGCCAAAGAGCAAGGCTATGACGTCGTTGGGGGGAACTGGAGAGCATTTTACGCGCCTGCAGGTATTTCCGATACAGTATATGAGAAATGGGTTGACGCTGTCAGAAAAGTTGCTTTGTCACCGGAATGGACCGAACTTCGTGAAAAGAACGGTCTGGCTGAATTCACATCTTTTGGAAAGGATTTTGACGATTTTGTGACCAATCAAATCAATGCCGTGGCTGAGCTTTCCAAAGAATTAAATATCATCAAATAGCAGAAAAATGAAAGTAATATCAGACCGAAAATATGCCATCGTGATGTTGTTGTTCAGCATCGGATATTGCTGCATGGCACTTTCACTGGACACGGACTTTAACCCGGAAAACGAAAAGTTTTATCCCCTCGCACTTTCGATAGGGATGATCGGGATGTCCATTCTTTTGATAATTTTCCCGTCCGACAAAAAAGCCACCTGGCCTAGTTGGCAGCAAATTAAACAGATTATTTTTCTCGTCCTGGTTATTCTTGTTTACAGCCTGGCTTTGGGTCACGTTGGTTTCTTAATTCTGGCGTCTATTCTGATGGGAGCGTGTATGTGGCTTTTTGGAGCAAAGCCCAAATGGATTGCACCAACCTCAATTACCGTTTCGATTTTCTTTTATGTTGTCTTTGACCGAATACTGGGTCTGAATCTACCAGCCGGTATCCTGGAATTCTAATATGGAATAGTATGATTGATCTATTATTGGATGGATTTGCAGTCGCCTTTACCGGCACTAACCTGATGCTGGTTGTGATCGGCTGCCTTCTCGGGACTATCATCGGTATGCTTCCCGGGATTGGGCCGATCAACGCGATCGCAATCCTGTTTCCCATCGTACTGACGTTAGAGCTACCGGCTTCTTCTGCATTGATTTTCTTTGCGGGAATTTTTTACGGTTCGCAGTATGGTAACTCTATTTCCAGTATCTTACTGAATGTGCCGGGGACGTCATCTGCGGCCGTTACCTGTATCGATGGTCACCCTCTGTCCAAACAGGGTAAAGCGGGGCCGGCTCTGGCTATGAGCGCACTGGCTTCGTTCTCCGGCGGAACCATATCGATCTTCTTGCTGGTGTTTTTTGCACCGTATTTGGCGAGCTTCGCAATCGATTTTGGTCCGGCAGAGTATTTCGTGTTAATGGTCTGTGCTTTTACCGCCTTGACGAGTTTTTCCGAGGGCAGTTTTATCAAGGCCATGTTTTCCGCGTTTCTTGGACTGGCAATCGCCACTGTTGGTATTGATGAATTAAGCTTCGATGGTATGCGGCGGTTTACAGGCGGACTTCATGAGCTGGATGACGGCATTGACTTTATTGTGGTAGTGATCGGAATTTTCGCAATCGGCGAACTCTTGCTATTCGTTTCCGAGGCTAAACACAACGTTAAAGAAAAAGTCGCATCGTTAAGCAGGGTTCTTCTTACCTTCAAGGAGATTAAAGACTCGTTGGCCGGTATTCTCCGCAGTTGTCTGACCGGCTTTTTCGTGGGTGTCTTACCGGGAGCCGGTGCCACTATCGCCAGCTTTCTGGCCTACAACACGGAAAAAAAGATGGCCGGAGAATCAGGTAATTTTGGTAAAGGAGATCTGCGTGGTATTGCCGCACCTGAATCAGCCAATAATTCATCAGCTGTCGGCTCTTTCATTCCTTTACTGGTGCTGGGAGTGCCCGGCAGTGAAACCACTGCCGTACTGCTGGCAGCATTGATCACCTTAGGTGTAATGCCGGGGCCGACTATGCTGACGGACAGCCCTGATATCTTCTGGGGCGTGGCAGCTTCCATGTTTATTGGCAACCTGGTTTTGATCTTCCTGAATCTGCCATTGGTGCGCCTTCTGGCAAAAATACTCCAGATTCCGAAATGGATTCTGATGCCGTTGATTGCGGTACTCAGTATTGTTGGTGTTTATGTTATTAACGGTAGTGAGTTTGACCTGATTTTAATGCTGATATTTGGTGTAATAGGATTTTTCATGAGAAAGACGGGATTCCCCATTGCACCACTGGTACTGGGATTAGTCCTGGGTGGATTAATAGAAGTGAATTTCAGAAGAGCATTGACCTACAGTTACGGTGAATTCTCCACTTTTTACGAGTCTCCAATTACCATTACCTTGTGGGTCATTACAGCATTCAGTCTGGTAGCACCTCCTATTATCAAGTATGTTCGTCAGCAGTTCAAAGCTAAACAAGTAGAGAGCGCTTCCGATTAAAGCTTTTGCTATGCTTTTCTCTCCCTCGAGCGACCCTGGATTAATCTGATCCGGGGTCGATTCGGGTCAGGAATGGGAAAAAGACAGACCAAACCGGGTAATTTCCGGGTGTCAAGAAAAGACACCCGGGAGTTTACACCGGGAAACCTCATGTATATGTCATGGCCTGTTTTCTCCGTAAACCTCCTCCATCAGTTTATCTAAATCGACATACCCTATAGACGGTACGCTAGAAAAGGCAATTCCTGTCATTCTGCATATTCAGTAGGTACCAAGCGCATGGTCAACTTGGCCCCATTGAGGACTAGGTGAGGCTCAACTGAATGCCATTGTTCACACCGCTACTTTCTTGAGACCCTAAATTTGACTCTGAGGGTAATTGAGAACTTAGTTTCACCAAAGCTTGAAATGCCCACTTGGTCTGATGAATAGCTTGAGTATTTGGATTTTTTTAACCTGGGTGTGGGTTCTTGTTCAATAAAATTGAATGACACATCTTCAAATGACTCGGGTATCAATTTTATTTTCAAGTTATTCTGATATATGACGGCTTTGTCATTGATTTTAGCTAATGCCCCCTTGATCAGTTCGGATCTTATCTGCGAACGGTCGCCTATTTCAGGTTTGCTTGATACATAACGGACCCCTTTTTCTTTATCTGAGATCGACGCTACTTTTATCATCTGTTGTTCAGTATTGACCACAATTGACAAGACGTTTTCGACTTTATATGAATCTGGCTCGTCTCCGAAAATGCCATATTCAGGTGTTGAAGAGAATTTAGATTCCTTAATATTTTTTTTATCAATTCCTGAACTTACCAACATTTTTTTTATTTTGGCTCTGATTTTTGAATTTACTTCTAATGCAGTAGCCAGATTTTTGTTTTCCGTCTTTATCAGAAGCTTTATCACCGCTTTGTTATATGAGACTTTGTTGGAAGCAGTAGCCTCAAGAACCACCGTATTTACATTTTCACTAAGAAAATACTCTCTTAATTCGCTTATAGTTCCTTCAATTCTCGGTTCAGCGTATGCAGATTTTGCAATCAATAAAACCAACACTATTAATAATTTTTTCATTTCTAACCTAATATTAAATTTTTTTTTTTAAAGGTGCGTCGGGGACAGCTTTGATGATAACTGCCTAAATACCACTTGAATCATTTGTTCTCATGATTGAACACTAAATACCAGCCGCATAATATACTTAAATTTTAATTTGGTATACTGTCCCTTGATTTCATTTATTGACTTGTGATTTGATTATATGATTTCAGATTCCCAAAGTTGTTTGAGGAATTGAATAATTGGCATTATTTCAATATCACCTGTTTTTCTTATCTCTGTTTTTGAACAAACAACAATTTTTCGTTTTAATTTAATTTCTTCACCCAGTGCATTTAAACCTTTAAGGTCTGAAGGGCTGACTCGACTGGTTCCTTTCACTTCAATGGCAATTTCATCGTTAATTAAAAAATCTACCTCCAACCTGGAGCGACTTCGCCAGTAACTTAACTCGAAATCCGCCAGCCGGTAATCCCGATAAGCCTGAAGCTCTAAAAAAACTAAGTGTTCTAACGCGTCTCCAAACGCTTTGGACCTTTCTTCAATCATTCCAATTCTTGCCAGATTGCGAGCCACTCCCAAATCAAAAAAGTAAAACTTGTCGGTAGAGACCGCCTTGCGCTTTTTCGTACCTTGAAAACAGGGAAGCAGTTCACCAATTAGGGTATCCCGAAAAACAGCAAAATAATCCTGTACAGTGCGGGGTGGAACCTGGGCGTCATTTCCGATTTTGGTATAATTGACCTGGGAACCGTTTAAATGAGAAGAAAATTCAAGTACCCGTGAAAAATTTTCGATGGATCTTGTTGCAGCTTCTGCTTGGATTTCTTCCCTTAGGTAAGTTCCTATATAGGCGTTCAAATCCTGTTGCGGAAATTCCGAGTCCAAAACAGCCGGTAAACCGCCCCAATTCAGGCGGTCAATTAACCGATTAAATGAAAGCTCAGCCGAAATAAGCGGATGAAGCTTCAGGAAAAGAGCTCGTCCACCAAGCAGATTTGCTTTCCCCCGCTTTAACTTGCGTGCGCTGCTGCCTGTCAGAATCATTCGCAGGTTTTTGTTTCTATCGATTAAAAGCTGGGCTTCATCAAGCAGCTGAGGCAGCTTTTGAACTTCATCGATTACGATGACCCGGTGCCTGTCTTCAACTCTTTGTCTCAGTGTTTCCGGAAATGCGCTCAATTCCCTGAAAGTGTCAGCTTCTAACAGGTCAACATATAAAGACTCAGGAAACAGTTTTCGCAAGAGCGTACTTTTTCCTGTTTGCCTTGGACCTAATAAAAAAACACTTTTTCGTCTTACAATATCAACTAATTGCAGATTTCTGTCATACATTCGCGATTACTCCGCGGATTTTCATGTAATATCGTGATAAATTCCATAAATCATGTTTGGTATTCTATGGTCAGTGTTTTCTTATGTCAAGAAGCATTTCACCACGAGCAAGCGCCATTTTGGTAACAAACTGAAATAGGGGACGTAGTTGATAAGTTGACATTTGAAACGCCTGGCGGTTAACAAGGCAACTGGAAACGAGAGCAGGTGTTTTCCCCTCCTCCCGGTGGTTTTGAAGATCTCCAAATCTTAACAGGCATTGATGAATGCGCGTTGTAACAAGTTGAATTACTTTTCCGGTTTATCTGCCTTGGAAAAGACCGTTGATAACACCGGGTTTTGATTGGAGTCCGGCTGAAGCTGTATTTTAAATCGTGAGTGACGGGTTTATCGTGTTATTTATACCTTGCATTTGATTTTTCGGCACTTTTTAAACCCCGGCATAAATACAAGACTAATTTCGCGTCACCTTTTGCGACAAGGCTATGTGGCAGATGGGCATCCATATGAATCCAACTTCCGGTCTTGAAATGAAAGGTCTTATCGGGAACCGTAAACTCAAACTCGCCACTTATTACATGGGCAATGGCAGGAACAGCTGCTGTATGTTCTGTCATTTCCTCCCCGTCGGCAAATCCGAATACAACGACTCTCACATGTGGCTCACTTATTAATGAATAGCTTGTAATGCCTTTTTTGGGGATCTCAATCTCATCGGCTAGTTGATCAAATTGTAAATATTCCATAGGTCAAACAGTGGGATAAATAGAGTAAACGCACTAGTAACAATCAAGAAAAAAGACAATTTTAAGGTGTTAACCAGCATAAGTCCACTTGATTGCGATTGATTTTCAGCTTTCAGAAGCGCTGCAGTGAATCGGAACGTCACACCCTGTTTCCAATGCTTTGTCAAAAAAAGTGTCGACATCAGACGACGATCATTATCAGTTGGAATTCATAAAAAAATTTCAAATTGGCCGCATCTGTGTTATCATAAGAGCACCTATTATCCAATTATCCGCGTAGTCAAACGCAGTTTCAGATCATAGCCATAAACAGGTTATTGACTTATTGAAGGTACCACCAGCTGTATATAATCCGGAGAAGACCATGAAAAATTTTAGTCTGAGTGTTAAACTGATCGGTGGTTTTATAATTATATCAGCTATCACCGCTATTGTCGGATTATTTGGTTACCAGCAACTAACGAAAATCGCGGATCACACGGAGTTACTTGGCAACGATGTTATACCTAAAATGGAACAGTTGGCGGGTATGGAATCCCACTTGGAAGCCCTTATGATCTACCTGGAAGAAATGCTTTCCACCCACATGAAAAAAGAGGAACGCGAACAGCTTTTTACCGGTATACTCAATGAACGGGCAAAATATCAATCATATTTTAAACAGTTTGATGCCATGAATATTTCCGATAAAGAGGCTCGCTTGAAGACTAGGTTTCTCAATGAGGTGGAGGAATGGGCGGATGCGAACAACCAGGCAATCGAACAAGGAAAAAAACTAATAGAGCTGGATATTCTTAATCCCGAAGGTTATATGAAAGACCTGTGGATGTTTACCAGTGATCACTATCAGCTGGAATCAAACGTGGGGAAATTGATGCTGGCCAACATGAGCTTTGAAGGAGGCACTGATGCTACCAAATGCCGTCTTGGAAAATGGTTGCAAACCTATCAGACCAGCAATCCCGACATTAATGAGATCATCTCCCGAATTCGGCCCCCCCACAACCGCTTTCACGAATCGGTAGCAAAAATCAAAACAGCTGTGGACAACGGTCAGAACAGTCAGGCGGTCAGCATTTTTATAAATGACATGTTGCCTTCAACCAAACAGGTCTCTGCTGAATTAGAAAACCTTACCCGGGTAGCCGGAATTTCCGCAAATGTATTTGAAAGGATGGAGTTCATCCTTGTGACTGAATCCAAGGAAGGACAAGAAAAAACCATGGACGTGATTAAAAGTATGATTAGTAATAATAAGGAAACGTCCAATTTGGCGGTTGAAGCAGCAATCAGTGACGCCAATACCGGAAAATTTATGGCAATCACAGGAATTCTTTTGGGAGTCTTAATAGCCATTACCCTGGGAATTCTTCTCACACGCGGAATTACTAGGATGATGTTTAAGGGGGTTGCGTTTGCCCAGGAAATGTCAAAAGGGGATTTTTCTCAAGAGCTGGAAGTTGATCACCAAGATGAAATAGGTATGTTGGCCAACGCCTTGAATGACATGGTGCTTAAGCTACGTGCGATCGTCAGCAGTGTTCAATCGGCTTCCTCCTATGTTGCTTCAGGGAGTCAACAACTATCTGGATCCTCGCAAACCCTCTCTCAAGGGGCAAGTGAGCAAGCATCTTCCATAGAGGAAGTCTCTTCGTCAATGGAGGAGATGGAAGCTAATATTAATCAGAATGCCGACAACGCTATCCAAACGGAGAAAATCTCTCAACAGGTTGCCCTTGACGCAGAAAAAGGTGGGGAGGCCGTCATGCAGACAGTTCAAGCGATGAAGGAAATTGCAGATAAAATATCCATCATTGAGGACATTGCTCGGCAGACCAACCTGTTGGCTTTGAACGCGGCGATTGAGGCAGCAAGAGCCGGCGAGCACGGTAAAGGGTTTGCAGTTGTGGCAGCTGAAGTCAGAAAACTGGCTGAACGATCCGGTCTGGCAGCTGCCGATATCAGTGAAATGTCTTCTTCGAGTGTTGCAGCGGCAGAACACGCCGGAGCCTTGTTGGAAAAAATTGTTCCTGATATTCAAAAAACCGCTGAATTGGTTCAGGATATAGCAAGCGCTTCAAATGAGCAAAACGCCGGAGTCAAACAGATAAATAAAGCTCTGCAACATTTGGAATCAGTCATCCAACAAAATGCTTCCTCTTCCGAAGAAATGGCATCAACCTCTGAAAAACTGTCCAGTCAGGCTATGCAATTACAGGAGTCTATGGCCTTTTTCTATATCGGGGATAGAAGCATGGTCCAATCACAATCCCAAGTTTTGGAAAATATACAACCAAGTCGACGTATGCTGCCGGAAAAACTACTACAGACAAAGTCTAACGCTACAGACATTCATATTAATCCGGATGAAGACTGACGGAGCCCAGGATTGAAGGCCTATAAACAAAAAAAAGAAAAGCGTTCATTCTGCTGCATTGAATTCAGGTAGTTGGAACCATCCGGAAATGTTGTCACTAATTTTACTTACCTAATATTATCAGAGTTTTATATAGCCTTTCCTGCCAGGCAAGTACGGGCTTTTATCCGGGTGATTCATCTGCTATCGGTTATCCATTTGCCTACCAACGACTCATAATCGGGTGATAACTTGAAAACCAACGCCTTAATGAGTGCTTGAACGAAAACCCATCAAATTCTTGCAGAAAGGACTCAAGAGCTAATTTTTGCTTCGGAAGGTTTCGGCCTTCTGCATTCAGCAATCAGCTGGTCATTAGAACGTTGAGCTTTTGCCAAGGACCGATAATAGTTACCTGACCCATTGAAATTACGATTTGTTTAGCATGGGCCGGAAAACAAGTGCCTTTTTAAAATACCCCAAAATGTGTACTGGTATACTTATAAAAGCTCTATGAAAACTCTATGTTTTATCGCAATATTAAGATAATATAATCCCAATAATCCCCTTGTTTCGAGCTATCTAAAGACCTGGTTTTATCAGCGTTAGCTGTTTGGTTGTCAAATTCGGAACAATTCAAGCTATTGTTTTTAATTGCTTTTATCTGATCAAGGAAAGTGACTTCATCAAACCGGTTAACCGGCTCCGCAGTTTCGAAATACAACAATTAGACTAAAGTTCTTACCAGATATCGAGTTGACGAGAATTAAGCATGGAAAAAGGAACCATATTGCTTGTTGAGGATGAGGCGGTTGTCGCCATGGAAATACAAGCAATTCTTCAAAACCTGGGATATTCAGTGATAAAGACCGTTGATACCGGTGAAAAAGCGATCTGTAAAACAGAGCAGTACAAACCGGATCTCGTTCTGATGGATATCCGGATCAAGGGAGAAATTGATGGAATCGACGCAGCTGAGGAGATTCGATCCCGATTCGGCATTCCGGTCGTTTTCTCAACAGCTTATCTGGATAAAGAAAGAATCAAGCGGGCAAAGTTAACAATGCCATTCGGTTATATCTTAAAACCGATTCAGGAGAGGGAATTAATAGTTACAATTGAGATGGCCCTTTATGTTTCCAAGGTGGATAAGGAACGTAAAAAAGCGGAAGAAGAACTGCGTACCAGTGAAAAACGATTTCAATATGCAATGGAAGCTTCCAGCGATGGGATCTTTGATTGGAATTTAAAAACCGGTGAGATCTATTTTAGCCCGGGTTACTTTGCCATGTTGGGATATGAACCCAATGAATTACCACACTCCATGGAATCGTTTAAAAAACTTCTGCATCCCGACGATACTGATCGAATGGATCAAAATATATCCAGGTTTATGACAGGCGATGATGCGGACAACAACATGGAACTCCGTTTAAAGGGAAAAAACGGAGAATGGATCTGGGTTCTCTCTCGGGCGAAAGTCGTAGAATTTGATGAGACCGGGGCGGCAATGCGAATGGTTGGTACAAACTCAAATATCAATGAAATTAAAAGAGTCGAGGAAGTTCTTGAATATGAAAAATGGAAAGCCCAGCATTACATGGATATAGCAGGCGTTTCCCTGATCGCTTTGGATGTCAATGGTTGTGTCACCATGATCAATCCCAAGGGCTGTGAGACTCTCGGTTATGAGGAATCAGAAATTATTGGTCGTAACTGGTTTGATCATTTTATTCCAAATGAGATTATATTGGAGATTAAACAGGTTTTCAGGCAGGTAGTCCAGCAGGGCTTACAACCTGTAGACTATCATGAAAATGAAATTCTTCGAAAAGACGGTACCCGGCGTTCAATTGCCTGGCATAACTCTGTATTGCGTGACAGGGCTGGAAAGATTATAGGATTGCTTTCATCGGGAGAGGATATCACCAAGCGTAAACAAGCTGAAAAAGAACTTAAAGAAAGTGAAAACCGCTTGGCGACTATCTATAATTCAACCTCCAACTACATGTGCCTGTTAGGGATTGAATTACCCGACTGTTTTCGCATGGTATCCGTGAATGAAGCATATAATGCAACGGTTAAAGCCGGGTATCCGGGAATGAGTAAAGATGATATTTTAGGTCTAACCCTGGAGGAAGCAGCGGAGAAACTAAACTGGCCGCAATACGTTGTTGATATGGCAATCCAATCATACAAACGAGTTATTCGAACCGGAAAACCGGTTAAAGTGATAGAAGAGGTGCCGACCCGGGATGAAACGCTCTATCTTGAAAGTACCTATACTCCGATTATAGACGAAAACGGAGTTTGTACCCATATCCTCTATGTTACCCACGACATCAGTCAGTTAAAAAGAGCCGAAGCCAACCTCAAAGCCTTGTTAGCCGAAAAGGAAGCAAAACTACAATTGCTACAGCAAAGCGATTGAGCTAATTTATTGGTATACATCTGACAATCCATATCTATTGCAATCGTCGGCATAAAAACTAACCACACGGGTTGACAGGGCAACCCCGTGTATTTGTTTAAGGAACCGGGAATATCATGAGTGAAAAAATAGTCGTTCTTGGCAGCATCAACATGGATCTTGTTATAAGAACCCCACGCCATCCCAACATCGGTGAAACGATTAAGGGAAATCATTTTCAGATGATTCCGGGAGGAAAAGGGGCTAATCAGGCCGTTGCTATTGGTCGCCAGGGTGTCTCACCGATGTTTATCGGTTGTGTCGGTAATGACGGATTTGGTAAAGAGCTATTCGAGCTTCTCAAAAAAGAGAGAATTGATACCACGAATATCCGCATCCTGGAAGAAGAATCCACCGGGGTTGCCTCGATTCAGGTGGATGATCAAAGCCGGAATACCATTGTGATTTCTCCCGGTGCCAATGAAAAGATTTCCCCCAAGCAGATAGATCAGGCGTCAAAGGCCATTGAGCGGGGTGATTTCCTAATCTGTCAATTAGAAACCAATTTTGACGCTGTTCAACAGGCTATTCACATCGCCCACCGGCACAATACCAAGATAATTTTAAATCCCGCTCCATTCAGAGATCTTCCGGGGGAACTGATGCAGAAAATAGATTTTTTAATTCCCAATGAAATTGAAGCTTCCATGTTGACAGGCTTTGAAATTAAGGATCTAAAAACTGCCGAGTCCTCAGCAAAACACTTACTGAACAGGGGAGTAAAAAACGTCCTTCTAACTATGGGAAGGCAGGGTGTTGTTGTTGCAGAATCGGATCAGGCATTTCATGAGCCTGCGTATACAGTGCAGCCCCTTGACACCACCGCTGCAGGGGATACTTTTGTGGGAGCCTTTGCTGTTAACCTGTTAAAAGGCCTTTGTTTAAGGGAGTCTGTAAAGAGGGCACAAGCTGCGGCTGCGATCAGTGTTACCAGATTGGGGGCACAACCATCCATTCCTTCAGCAGAAGAAATCGATTCCTTCATGAATTGCCATCCGCAGAATTAACAAAAAAAATCAGGAATTCTTAATTCGCGAGCTATCAGCAGCAATGCTGCTTTTGAATAAATCGGCAGGCGTGATCCTGAAGTTTGCTTCAAACGACGGATTAGGGCCTCAATCTCATAAGCTGACGAATCGTTTTCTACGGTCAGGCAGCCGGGAAACCGAAACTGAACTTCCATCGTTTTTATAAGCACTACCTTCAACCTAGGTCATTGACGAGCTGATGGCTTCCAGGCTTGCAACTTGTTCTATTGTCTCCATTCTTCTCTTAAAAGGGCAAAAGTATTTCCCAAAACAAAGGTTTTTTCTTATACTTTTGTAAAAAATTCTTTTATCTCGACCTTTTTCGGGGACTCAATGAGACGGCACTCTTTACTTTTAATAGAAGCTGATTTGAATAAAGTGGATCAGTGGTCCTCCATTCTTGAGCAAATACACCCGTTTGACATACAAATGGCTGTAAAAGTTCATGAAGGTATTCAAAAGCTGAAGACGCACAAGCCCGATTTGATATTGATGAACCTGGATACCTTGACTGACTTGGAAACTATTCGTCAAACACTGGATAGATTTACCCGGGAAGAAATTCCCTTTATTGCATGTTCCAGGAAATTTAACCTGAGAAACACGGTATACAAGCTTAACAATTCGTACACCGAATTTGTTCCGGACCCTGTCTCTTTTGATGAGCTGAATTTTAAAATAAAGAGATTGTTGCACTATGTCAGTCTTGTAGGTGAATTAAAAGTTAAGGATAGGAAACTGGATTATCAGGCAAGGCTCGAACAGCTTATTTCCAATTTTTCCGCCAGATTCGCCGGTACATCCGATTTAGATATAGATCCCGAAATCAACCAGGCTCTGGAAAGTCTCGGAAGATTTGTCGGAGCGAGTCGAAGTTCCTTGTTCATTGTCAGCGAAGACCAGGCTCATATAACGAATACCCATGAATGGTGCGCAGATGCGGAAGATTCACAAATACAACTGTTACAACATATTCCGTTTGACACTTTTGGGCATCATGAAAGACAGCTCAAAAACTTTGAAACCATTTCCATATCCAAGCTTTCAGATTACCCTCCTGAAGCAGTTGGTGAGCTAAACTGGGCAATGGAGCACGGATTCAGATCTCTGCTTTTTGTTCCCTTAATAAGACAAAACATTCTTATGGGAACCTTGGGCTTTTATGGTGCGATGGATGAGAGAATTGAATGGCCCAGCCAGTATTCGTCTCTTTTGAGACATTTTGGGAATCTTTTTGTCAATGTGCTGGAAAGAAAGCATGCCGAGCAAGAACTGAAAGGTATTGAAACACGTTTCCACATGATTGTTGACAATATGGGAGAAGGTGTTTCAGTAATCGGTGAAAATGAAACGATCCTGTTTGCAAACAGAAGGTTGGAAGAAATGTTCGGTTATGATTCCGGAACGCTGATGGGTCAACACGTTTCAATATTGAATGCGGATATGGAATCTGCCGCCGAGGAAATCTACGAATCAGTCGCAAAGATGGGAGGGTGGAAAGGGATCATCAAAAACAGGAAAAAGGACGGATCACTTTTCGACTCCGAAGTTACATTGAATCTATTTGAAATCGAAGGAGAAAAACTTTATGTGACCATACAGAAAGATGTCACCGGGAAGCTCCAAAATGAGCAATATTTGAAAGAATCCCGCCAAAAGCTTGCCTTTCATATTGAAAATTCCCTCCTTGGTGCCATTGAGTTTGACAATGATTTTGTCATCCGGTCCTGGAATCCGGCAGCCGAGAACATTTTTGGTTACAAAAGAGAAGAGATCGTGGGGATTCATACAGGTGATTACCTGGTTCCCGAAGAAAAAAGAGACCAAATAGTCAGTATGATCAGCAATCTTGAAAAGGGCAGGAATTTTGTCAACATCAATGAAAATTTGACCAAATCCGGCAAACGC
>JANQLH010000471.1 GCA_028280735.1 SAR324 cluster bacterium
ATCCACCTTGCCAAATTCAACATGGAGGAGAGAGCTGAAGCGAGGTAAGTTAGGGCGGCAGCCCACAATATCTTTCTTACTTTCGGCTCGTCTTGCTCATCAATAAATTTTCCTTTTTTCAGCAGTGGCAAGGCTTTGCCAAAACTAGCGTCTAATTCCACCGGTAGGGTAACCAGATGGACGATCACATTCATGATCATTCCGGATAGGCCCAGGCCCGTCAAAATCAGAATAACCGAGGGAGAGCGAGTCAACAAACCGGCAAAAGGCATCAGAAACAAAGCCATCATCCCAAACTTTTCCAGCTTTTGTGTCATTCGGGATAATTGTATTCTAGCCCGCAACCAGATATTGCCTTCTTCCATTTGTATCAAATGTCCGATTTCATGGGCTGCCGTAGCGATTGCAGTGAGGGATTTTCCTTGATAAAACGGCAGGGTCAGAGCGACAGTCTTGGAAGTGGGATCAAAGTGATTCTCCGACTCTGTGACTTGAACCTTTGCCTGTTTTATACCCAGGGTACGAATGACGTGCTCCGCCAGTTGTCCCCCGGTACCGGGAATATCCTCACGTTCAAGCTGATATCTCGCAAATACATGCCTTACCCACCATTGCGGTAAAAAGACCAAAACCGCAATGATGGCAATACCCGAAATCAAAGTCATCTATTGAATCGCTAATCTTGAATACAAATACTCTTGATATTCACAAACTCCTTGATTCCATAATCAGAGAGTTCCCGTCCATAACCGGATCGCTTTGTCCCACCAAAAGGCATTGCAGGCGTGGAAGCTGTCATGTGATTCACGAACACCATACCTGAATCAATTTCCCTGGCCACCCGCTCACCTTTTTTCAGATCCCGAGTCCAGACACTGGCACCCAATCCAAACGGGGTATCGTTTGCTACGGCGATAGCTTCTGCTTCATTTTTGACAATGATATTAGCCGCTACAGGACCAAAGGTTTCTTCATCATAAGCCGGCATCCCCTTTTTCACATCAGCCAGGATGGTTGGAGCATAGTAATTACCGGGTCTGTCCAGTCTTTTCCCGCCCGTTAACACCTTGGCACCCATGGAGACACTCTTTTCAACCTGTTCGTGAAGCTCATCCATCAAATCAGGTCGGGACATGGGAGCCAATTGGGTCGATTCGTCTGCCGGATCTCCGATAACCAGTTCTTCAGTCGCTTTTTTCTGCAACGCCTGAAATTTTTCTGCGACTGATTCCACAATTATAAAGCGCTTCGCTGCGATACACACCTGACCACAATTCAGGTTTCTTGATATGGCCGCTGTCTTGGCGCATTGTTCCAGGTCTGCATCGTCCAAAACCACGTAAGGATCTGAGCCGCCCAGTTCCAGAACCGTCTTTTTTAATTCTTTACCGGCTTTTTCAGCCACTTTACTTCCCGCCGGTTCACTACCTGTCAAGGTCACAGCTTTGATTTTAGGATTTTCAATCACATCTGCCACCTGGCCTGATCCGATCAAAAGCGTTCGGAAAAGATTCTTTGGAAATCCTGCCTTGATCAGTACTTCCTCGATTTTAAGCGCACATCCCATAACATTGGAAGCATGTTTCAAAACACCCGCATTACCAGCCATTAAACCGGGAGCTATAAACCGAAAAACCTGCCAAAACGGGAAATTCCATGGCATGACTACCAACACCGGTCCAATGGGATGAAAGCTGACAAAACTTTTGGAAAAGTCGGTCTTTATTACTTCGTCTTTTAGAATGCGTTCGGCGTTATCAGCATAAAATCTGCAGCCCAAAGCTGATTTTTCAACTTCCGCCCGTGATTCATTGATCACCTTTCCCATTTCTGCCGTAATAACAGAGGCACATTCATCTCTTTCTGCCAGCAGAATATCCGAAGCTTTATGCATTAATGCCGCGCGTTCTTCGAAAGACGTTGTCTTCCAGGAAAGCCATTCTTCATGGACATCGTCAATAATTCGTTTTACTTCTTCAGGTGAGTATTCCGGGTATTCCTTTATCAGTTCACCATTTGCCGGATTTATGCTTTTCATAGTGAGTCCTTTGTTTAAAAAGTTTGATTAATTGTAGCGCCTTCCGGAAATCGATTCTCTTTTTTTCACTTAAATCTGATGATATCTCAATCCTATTATCTTATCAAACCTTACCGTAACGGGCTGTGTTCGATTTATCAGCTGGAGATAATCCGTTGCAGTTCTTCAATATATTCATCCAGCTTATCCTGAAAAAATTGACGTTGTTGTTTTGTTGCCGTTTTATCAAGCATCAAAATCAGTTTCACACTCCTTTGATTTCTGCTCTCGGTATAAGTTTGATACGCTTTGCTATAGTATTGTTCGGGTTTTAGATACCAATCCAACAGTCTTGTTCTTAGTGCCTGCCTTTCATTGACAGATTCAATAATATTCAAAAAACGTTGTTGCGAGCTCAGGCGTCTGGTATAACGAAAATCGTCCTCATCACCCGTCATCGGATACATCTCGACGATTTGGTCCTTTTGATTTTTTGACAACGGTCCCACCCATTCTTCAATGCGTTCATAACGCCTTTCCAATCTTTCCTCCACAGTTCTTTCCAGGCGCTTTTCCCGTTCTTCCTTCCAATCTTGATTGCTTTCATTCAGCTTTGATTGCAAGTACGGTATCTGGTTTTGTTCCAGACTAGCCAAAAACAGACTAACATCTTCTGCCAGAAGATTGGCGATATTTTCATTAAACTGCCGTAAGGAATCCCAAAACCAAACCAGGTCTGCTTCGGTTAATTGTCGATTGGATCGTGATTTCGCATCTTGCAGGAACTCGATATATTTCGGAATTTCCTGATATTTGTAAGTAAGAAAGAATCGATCCAGTCCTTTATCAACAAAAGCTTCCTGTTCGTTGGTCAAATCAAAGAAATCATCTATCTGCCAAGCCAGGTAAGTATCTGCCCAATAATAAATATTGTTCAGAGATGTGCATCCTTGTGCCCCAACAATCAAAACCAGACCCAGTATCAGTTGAGAAAACAAGGATTTAGTAGACTTCACAATACCCCCGGCCATAAACTTACGGCTCATAATATTGCTCCTGCTAAACGATTTGCATTTGACCCAACCTCAAAGTTACAACCCAAAAATAAATTTTATTACCTTTGAAACAGGCTGACCAGTAACTTAACAATTTTGAGCTGTTTCCCGGGAAAGGTGTTGAAATGACGGATCAACGCTTTTATCCTGCTTTTCAGCAGGCGTTGTCGGAAAGAGAAGCACTTTTTAATGAATGATTTTCGCAGATAACAGGAATTGGATTTATTGAAAAATTACGATTGTTAACCGGATTTGTTTTTCATCTGGTAAGGGAACGGGAGGACAGGAGAATTGATTTCACCAATAAAGTCAGTTTCAAAAAAAAAAGCCGGAAACTAAGAAGCTTCCGGCATGTTTTGATTAATCGAGGCAACTTATACTTTGCCTACTTCCTCGTCTCTTAACACTCTTCTGAGAACCTTTCCGACAACCGAAGTTGGAAGCTCGTCCCTGAACTCAACTGAGCGAGGGCGTTTGTAACCTGCTAATTTTTCTTTGCAGAAATCCATCAGTTCCTGTTCTGTCACAGCTGATCCCGGAACTTTTTGTACAAAGGCTTTCACGGATTCTCCACTTTTGTCATCCGGAATACCGATTACGGCAGCATTTTGTACGTCCTGATGGCCATACAGAACCTCTTCAACTTCCCGCGGATAGCAGTTAAAGCCTCCGACAAGTATCAGATCTTTCTTGCGATCTGTAATGGTAATATAGCCATTATCATCGATATTACCAATATCACCGGTTAAAAAATATCGTTTTCCATTGATCTGTCGAAACACTTCTTCGTTTGCATCAGGCCTGTTCCAATAGCCTTCCATCACCTGGGGGCCGTGTACAGCAATCTCACCGTCTTCCCCCTGGGGCAGCTCTTTTAATCCGGTATCGGTGTCAACAATTTTCACATCTGTGCTGGGAATAGGAAATCCGATCGAGCCAAACTTCCGTTTGTTGACATCTGTTGGATTCATGCTGACAACCGGAGCCGTTTCACTGAGTCCGTACCCTTCAAAAATGACAGCACCGGTTTTAGACTCAAATTTCTTGGCTGCTTCTACAGGCATAGGTGCTCCACCTGATCCGCAAGACATCATTGAAGATAAATCAAACTTCTCCAGTAACGGATGATTGGTAAAGGCAACATAGATTGTAGGTACACCGGCGACAAAAGTGGTCTTATTGTTTTGTACCGCTTTAAGAGTCTCGGTAAAAGGAGGATTACCCGCACGAGGGTCAGGTACGCAAACCAACTTGCTTCCTGTCTTACAGGCCATCAGCATAACCAGTGTCATACCGAAGCTGTGATACCAGGGCAAAACACCAAGAAACGAGTGAAATCCGCCTTCTCTCAGCGGTTCCGGTTCTTTGCCCGGCTCGTGGGATATGCGCACCCACTCCGGCATGGCGATCAGGTTGTGCATAAAACATCGATGTTGTAGAGCGGCTCCTTTGGGTACGCCGGTTGTACCGCCGGTATAAATGATTAAGGCCAGGTCTTTATCGGGGTCAACATCGATATTTGGAGGCTCCGGTTTTGCATTTTTAATCGCATCATCAAACATGTCATGTGCCGGATCATGGTTTTCCGCTTTTGGAATTTTCCCCAGTAAACCACCAATAAATCCTTTTAAGGCAGGTAGATAGGATTTGACATTACAAATCACCACCGTTTCGATTTTTGTGCTTTTGATTGCCTCGGTGGCAGTTTTATAAAACAGAGGATGATCCATTACAAAAACAGCCTTGGCTCCTGCATCACTTAACTGGTATTTAAGCTCTTCAACCGTATACATGGGATTACAGGTAACGCATACGGCTCCTGCCTTTAAGATTCCAAAATAGATGGCAGGATAATGTGGAATATTGGGTAAAAAAATGGCGACTCTATCCCCTTTTTTTACTCCTTTGCTCACCAGAAAATTTGCTATCCTGTCCGCAGTATCTTTAACCTGGGCAAATGTTTTTGTGCCGCCGTTAAATATGGTATAAACGTTATTCGGCCATTTCTGCGCTGCATTATCCAGGACTGAATACAGCGGGACGTTATATCCCGAAATCTCGCCGGGAACGCCATCCGGCCAGTTTGAGGTAGGCCAGTGTTTATCTGTCATTATAAAACTCTCCTTTTTTCAATTAAAAAAAACCTCTTAAAACAATCTCTAAGAGTTTTGCTGGTTTTTTGTTCTTCAAATCCATTATACGAATCAGTCAACGTTGTAAATACCTTTCGTACATAAGTCGGCAAATACAGAAGAGGTAGAGAGAGCAAAAAATGAATGCACCTTCGGTTTTTAACCACGGCTATCGTCATGGTTATTCTTCCAGTCGACCACCCTGTTCACGGCAAGTGCCAGATCTCCCAGGGAATGAAAAACAGGAAACTTATTTTTAACAAAGGCCATTTGTACCTCCAGAAACTCTTCCAAAGAAGTTACATCCAGCGGGGGTCTCAACGCCAGCATAAGTGCCTTATCTGTTTTGTTCCTGGCTTGATTCATGACCCGTATAAGTTTCTCAAGATAAGCAGCCTTGGAAAACCTTCCCAGCCCCCACATACCAATGGGATGAAATCCAAAATGGTATACAATCATATCCACATCCGGCAGATCGATAAAAACATTAAGGGCCGCTTCAATCGCTTCCGGTTCAACCAGGTTCACCGTATCAAGCGGGTTGATAAAAATCCCTCCATCGACCGGTAATAGCGACTTTAACTTGGATTGTGTTTTCTCATTGAATTGGGGAATTGTCAATCCAACTGCTTCCATTTCGTCTCCGGCAAGAACGCTGGGCCCTCCCCCGGAACCAAAAAGTACCAGGTTTTTAGCTTTCGGCAGGAGGGGTAAAAACCGGAGGGCGACCATCACATCGATCATCTGATCGATATTGTCTACTTCAATGGCGTTGACTTGTCTGCAAACAGCATTGAACACGTTCACGGAGCTAATCATACTTGCAGTGTGGCCCTTGGCTGCACGTTGCCCTGCTTCGGTTTTCCCTCCCTTGTAAACAATGACCGGCTTTTTGGCAGCGGCAGACTTTAATGCTTTGAAAAAGGCCTGTCCGTTTTTAAGTCCTTCGATGTAAATCCCGATAGTATCTGTTTTTTCGTCATCAGCCATATACTCAAGCAATTCAATTTCATCTATATCCAGCGCATTACCGTAACTCACAACCTTGCTGAATCTTAATCCACGCGATGCTCCAAAAGCCGGCAAATTAGAAGCATGTCCGCCGCTTTGCGAAAGAAAACCTATAGACCCGTGTTCGTACGGTACACCAAGAATATTAGCTGTCTTAGCTTCAGGAATATAAAGACCGACACAATTCGGTCCGATTATCCTGAACTTTCCCTTTTGGGCGATATCCAGCATCTGTTTTTCCAGTTCAGCCCTGTCTTTTTGACCGCTTTCCCCAAAACCGGCGGTAAAAAAATGGACCGACTTCACTTTTTTTTCAGCGCATTGTTCAAGCAGCTCTAACACCAGATCAGCTGGAATGTTTACGATGACATGATCCACCGAATCAGGAATTTCCAGCACACTGGGAAAGCAGGGAATTCCGAAGATTTCCTTGTATTTAGGATTAACCGGGTAAAGCTTGGGGGTTTTGATTTCCATGTGCGCCATCAGGATCATTTCTGCGAATCCCAGTTTTCCCGAACCTGAAACGCCGACAACAGCAATTCCCTGCGGAGAAAAAACCTCATCCAATGAGGGTAAACGACGGGTGTTCATATACCTAGGGCTCCATATTAAAAATGATTAGGGGGGGTTATATAAATTGCTTTCAAGGGGAAGGCAATACTTTTTGCACAAAGATACGGCAGTATTGTATTGAAGTTATAATGAATTGACCAGGGGAATTACAGGGATTGTATCCAGGAACTGACTTCTGACTGTTTTGAAATCATCTTCACGAATGAGAAAAGCATCGACGATGGAGGGATCAAAATGCTTTCCTTTGCCTTCCAGAATAATGTTTTTGGATTTTTCATGGCTGAATGCTTTTTTATAAGGTCGTTCTGAAGTTAATGCATCATAGACGTCTGCCAAAGCGATTATCCTGGCAGAGAGGGGAATTCCGTTTCCTTTAAGTCCTTTGGGGTAACCGCTTCCATCCCATTTTTCATGGTGGCTGTAAGCAATTTCCTTTCCCAATGTCAGGAACGATTTTATGTTAATCCGCGATTCAATGTTGAGAATCGCATCACCGCCAATAAGGCTGTGCTGTTGCATGATCTTAAATTCGTTTGGTGTCAGCTTTCCCGGTTTCAGCAATATGGAATCAGGAATTCCTACTTTTCCAATGTCGTGTAAAATAGCCGATTGAAACAGATCTGCAATGTATTCAGCAGTTATATAATTTTTGTATTCATCCAATGTGGATAGCTCTTCCGCCAGTATTCTACTATATTCACGCATTCGCTCCAAGTGGGTACCGGTATCCTCATCCCGGTACTCGGCAAGTTTGGCCAATCCCAGGATAATTCCTACCCTGGATCGTTCAAAATTTTCGTGGCTTTCAACCAGGTTTTGCTCTAATTTTTTCCTTTCCCTTATTTCGTTTCGGAATGCATCATTTGTTTTGATCAACTCCCAAGCCTGATGCTCCACTGTCAAAAAAGACTTGGAAAACCTTAATGCTATCATGAATGCCTGGGAGAATATAAAGACAAACAAGCCTATGGGAACAAAATATCCGGTATGAATAACCTGGTTTGTATGCAAAATTTCATTGACAGACATGACAAACAGCACAATAAATCCCAGTAGAATAATCCAACCACCTTCCTTTTTATTGATCACGGCACGGACCAGAACATAGGTGAAATAGATTCCGGCCAAAACGGAAATTGACTGATAAACACCCAATAACTGTGTATAAACAATGGCAGGAGTAACAATGGTAATAATCGAAAACAGGATGCTGATAGCCTGCAGTATCCGAAGTAAAACCTTGTTAAACTCTTTGGGATACAAGGTATATAAAAACGTCGCAAACGCCATGACGGCCGTGTAAAATGTTAGAAATTCTATCGTATGCAAAACCTCCCAACTATTAACCGAAAACAGTGAAATAAAATACCGTTCTCCCAACGTCAGGGTGCGGACAGCGATAATCAGGCAAAAGAATCCGAAATATAAAGCCGAGGTGTCTTTTTTCCGATTCAGGAAAAGCCCAAGGTGGTAAAGCCCCATAATCAGGATGCAACCCATCAGGAAAATTTCCTGTATCAATCTTTCTTCCCGAAGATTGCGAATTCCGGGTTCATCTCCCATAATGATTTCTTCCCAAATCCCACCCAATCGATGGTGAAAATTGGAGACATGGATAAGTATCTCAATTTGTGTTTGATCTGTCTGAAATTCCGCAACATGAGGTCTGTAAAATGGAACAGATGACTGTCTGTCGGTGCCGACAGTTCCGTCTCTTGTCACCAGTTCCCCGTTAACGTAAAGACGATATGCCGTTTTAATTTCTTTGATTTTAAAGGCGAATTTTTTCGTTCCGTGAGGCAAAAGCACCGTCAACGAAAACGTTCCGTAACCCAGACCGGAAATAGCGTTGCCGTTGATCTCGTAGCCATTCCAATAGGAGGGGATAGTCAGATAGTTATAAGGACCCGGTGCTGAGTCCTGAAGCGGTTGATCAGCCGGGAGGAAATCTTCCCAGAAAAAACGCCATTCCCCATAAAGTCTCACGGGACCATCTTTCTTGAAACTCCATTTTGATAAATCTAAAACCCCGTTTTTTGCAGTTGGTGTTTTGCGATTGGTTTTCGCTTGTCCATCAGAATGGCAGAACACCAGGAACAATAGAACGAGTAATTGAGAAATCGCCTTTTTATAGTCGTGCATGGTTGTTTTATACCTTGAAGCGAACTGGGCAGGTTGCGATTTGTTGCCGACCGAATTCCGTTACTGCTGTCTTAACAGTCTACCCAAAAGACAAATGAAACACAAGAATCGAATAAAACACAGGAAAGTTTAACACTGAGAAATATGAATCTGCAATTACCCAAAATATAAAAACACAGGCATGCAAGACATTTAAGACATTGGTAGCTTGTTTCAACAGATTACTAATGCTTTAAAAGGGAACTGAATGTAACGTTTGGAAAGCCTTGGCGAACTCTTTTTTTATTTTGAAATGAGATTTAACTGTCTGACAGAGTGGGGAGGGGTTCCGGTTTTTTTTATTCTTATCGATCTTATCGTCAAACAGATAAAAACAGGATGAGGTGCTTATTTATAAAAGCAGATTCAGGAGGTGATTAGAAAGATACAATCCGGTATCACCTCCTGAATTAAAGCTTTGGGTTGTTGTTCAGTTTTCACCGGCTGCCACTTTGATTCCTGCCTTGTCATCAACAGTTAACAGTAAGATGCCGCCGATCAGGAAAAACGCAATAACGACTGACATACCAACCCGTTGGGAGTTAAACGTGCTTGTTAATATACCAAGGATCAACGGACCCAGAAAAACAGTGAATTTTCCGGAGAATGCGAAAAAACCAAAAAATTCATTTTGTTTCGAAGGAGGAGTAAATCGCCCCATCAAGGACCTGCTGGCTGATTGATTCGGACCGGCAAAAATACCCACCAGAATTCCGGCGAGCCAGAACATTGATTTATTAGTGGTGAATACAGCTAAAGCTGCGGCTGCTATCAGCCCTATCAAACTAACTATAACCGTCTTTTTTCCTCCAAGGTAGTCGTCCAAAAAGCCCATGGCCAAAGCACCAAGCCCGGCAGCAATGTTCAATACGATGCCGAAGATCATGATCTCCTCAATGGTAAATTTAAAGGTACCGGCAGCGTATATACCTCCAAAGGCAAAGATGGTTACCAGGCCGTCATTATACATTAATCGGGCTATGAGAAACTTCATGGTTTCACGGTATTTTCTAAGCTCAACAAAGGTATGTTTCAGTTGCGAGAATGTCGCTTTGACACTGTCCATCACTTTGACTTTACCGGGTTTCGATTTG
>JANQLH010000022.1 GCA_028280735.1 SAR324 cluster bacterium
TTTGGTGTTGACTGCCCGGACAGCGGAGCTATATCAATACCCGAGATAAATGCTAAGGTTTGAGAAGGAAAACAGACCAATGTCTGGTCATCGAGGAAAAGATGAAGGGGACGCGTTTCATTGCAATGACGTTTGATGCGCCTGAATAACAACGTTTGGTTCATGGTGTAATCTCCATAGAAGAAGATTATGGCCACCGCCAGACTGAAAACCCCAGGCTTCAGAAATGAGAAAAGCCCAGAAGCCTGGCAGTGTGCGAGCACCATAAAGCAGGGCGGCAACCCTGCCGTAGCCAAACCCCTGGGCCCATCTCATTTCACCACCAGTTTTGCGGAGTGCCAGTCCAACGAATTCCGCTCGCACAGAATTCTCAAAACCCAATGAAACAAACGTCCCCAAAGGAAACAAAATCTCAAATACCCCTAATACTTAACGCGCCGTCACTCCTTGGTCAAGTAGGAACTTTCGCCGGGGTGTACTAAAGAATTTCCGGGATATCCGGCAGCCGTTCTTTATTGATGGTTTGTGTTGTCCCTACGGGATTTGAATACCTTGGTTCTGAATACCAACGGTTAAAACCGCAGGCTGCTAAGGCCCCACTCCTTCGGGGTTTAATTGAATAATCAGCAATGCTTCAAAACTGTTTGATGATGATAACCAACTTAAGCTTGGAAGCAGATTGTTCATCATTGATAGATTGGAGACTTTGCCATAAAAGAGCACTTTCCCGAACTCTGTAGGAGTGGAGTGTAGTAGCCCGCAGATGTTTTAGTTCTTTACTTGTTTTGGTCCGTCTCTCGATTTTCATAAATATGCTTCCTATCACGGATAGCAGCTAAGTAAAATGTTCATCGTTTTTTTCTCGCAAAAAACGAATACGAAAAAACCAACTTTGTCGAATACTGGCTGATCGTCTATTAGAATCTTTTCTGATGAATAGCATAATTATTTCAATTGTTTAATAAGATTAAAATTGACCGGCATGGTAACTGCATTTTCTGTGGGGAGTTACAATTTTCAAATGCTCCCTAAATGGAGTTAGGGGAAATCTTCAAATAATACGAAGGGGCAGTTATGTTAAAAAAGATTTTATTGACGGCATTCCTGGTGTGTTTCGCTCTTTCCGCAAACGCACAGATTGCCACACCACAATTGGATAGCGGCTGGCATACATATGGTGGTGCAGCGGCCGGGTGGAGGTATGGAAATACTGTGGCAATTACTGGATTTTCAATAACAGGAAAGGTTGAATCAGACGGCACAGAAGTTGGAGATGTCAATTCTGGTTTACCGGCAGGGGGACCTGAAGATAGAGAAAGTCCAATTCCTTTCGCGCTGGCCGCTTTTAGAGGCGAGAGTTTAGCTGGTGAACTCTATAGCAATTTGCAAGATGGAGTCAAGACAGATGTGGAACTTGATGGAATTGCTAATGTAAATAAATTTAATACTTATACCGAGGGAAAAAAGCTCCGTGTAAATCTTGCTTACGTAATAGGCGAAACATTATCTATCGGTCTTGGTTATTACAAACACGATGATACAAAAAAAGAAGATTTTGATGGTTTGGCTGATTTTGGTGGAGGTTTTCAATCTACAGTTTTTGAGTCAGATGAGGAATTAACAACCACAGGTACAAGCGTTACCGCTTCGTTTAGATTAGCTGAAGTGTTTTTCCTGGCTGGAGGTATGGAAAATGTGAATCAGACAGGATCATTTAAACGAGAAGGGACTTATGGAGCGAGCCCCATTCCAGTAGACAAAGATTATGTCGAAAACAGTTGGACAAACACTATGTATGGATTAGGTGTTATAATTGGAGATCCCGGTGAAACACAGTTTAGAGCTGAGTATTCACAAATCGCTTCTCCGGAATCGGAAGAAAAGGATGATAGTGGACAAAAGCTAACTTCTGAACATGCTAAAACAACCACAACATTTATTTCTGCAGAGGTGAAGTTTGGCGATTTTTTGATAGGATATCAAACTGAAACAGAAGATGTAGCAGAAATTGGTTCTGAAGACGAAGAAGAAACTGTTCTTACTCATGTGGGAATTGGTTGGGTTCCTCTCGAAGGGTTAGCAGTGTCTCTATATTCCATGAACAATAAAAAGACTACCAAAAAGGACTCAGGGGATTCCGTTGTTCATCCATCAGGTTGGCGCCTCTTTATCGGCTACAACTTCTAAGCAACCCCTTCCAAACTTTGCCGATTTTAAAAATCGGCAAAGTTTGCCTCTATCCTTCTCTAACGATTAACTCTCTCCTTTCTAATTCTTCGTTAGATATTTCATGTATTCCCTTTGAGACGCATAGTCCTCGTTTTCGATACCCAGCATACTTTGCAGGGTACGCCAGTTTTTACGTCTTTCCAGGACGAATAGCACCATTTGCCTGCTTAGTCCCACCGGAACGAAACTTCCGTTGATTTCCATTTTGGTATAAATGGAGTTTTTGGGAATAAAGGAGCGATGGTTTGGCTGAAGATACCGTCTATTCACAATATCCTGAAAGCTGATCAGCTTGATTTTTTCATCCAGGGAGGTCATGTTCTTTTCCTCTCCCGATTTCACCGGAAAAAAGTGCTTGCGGAATCTTGCTTCGGTGTAAGCCCAGTGGGCAACGGTATAATTGTACTTGTTCTTGGTATCCGGCGCTGTTTTCTGTTTCCAGTCTCGGCGAGTGTCAGGGTTTCCTTTCAACGACAAGGTTTCCTGGTAGGATTCGCCTAAGGAGGGATCAAATACAAATTCCGGTGCACAGCGACTGTCCCTGGCCAGATTAGCCTGAACCACCGACACATCATCCGCCACACCATGTTCCGGCTGACAGCTGGTATACCCCTGAATATAAGCAGAACCCCTATAAACCAGGCCATCCAGTACAGCCTTATAAAAATTAACAGTATTTGCCATGGAAACATGGGCCACAAACGGACTGCCATGTCCGTTCATGAGAATGCGTGCAACCTCTTTTCTTTCCGTCAGTTTCCCTTCTGTTGCATTACCGGCCTGGTTCATATCGATACCTCCCGGCATGGGAGAGCTGTCTGAATTCTGGCCACCGGTATTGGAGTATACCTGGGTGTCCAGCATCAGAAAATGAACGTTGGGCCTGTTTTGCAACACTGCTTTGGAGAGGTTTTGAAAGCCAATATCGCCCATGGCACCGTCGCCACCTACTGCCCAGACTTTTGGCAACTCGGCAATTTCTCTTGCCGTCATCACCGAATCGTCAAAATGGGTGTACTGATCATACATATCGTTGGTGAATCCGCTCAAATTGTCTCGCAACAGGAAATCCGCCAGTCGTTCCGGAATCACGGATCGCTTGGCATGATCCATAACCAGTGATTCCCCGAACAACCAACCGGTGGTCGGAGAATCCTGAAACAGGGAATTCATCCAGGGGTAGGTATGCGGATTGTTGGGATGTGTCGAACCATAAACCGTGTTGCAACCCGTGCAGCCACCCATCATCATGGTTGCCATTCCGTGTTCATAACGTCCGTCGACAGACCGGACATCCTTATGATTAAAAGCGTCCTGTCTTAATACCAGCTCAAGAGCCTCGATCAAACTCTTATCATTTCCCTGGAATAGTTTTTCAATTCTTTGCAGGCTGTCCTTTTCATTTTCGCCTCCCAGTCCAAGAATGACGTGCTTAAGCGTACGAGTCCACCAGGTGTACGAAGAATGGTGATCCACATCCATCTTTTCCAATTGGTTCAACCCTATCAACTTAAGTTTGTCCGCTTTCTGCTCCAGTCGTTTTGCTTTCTGATGATAGAGAGGACGCATGTAAGCTTCGGTCATTGTGACAACACCACGCAGAATACTCTTCTCACCGCAACCGGCACAGGAGCCGTCCCCAGAGACAAAAGCCTCATAATTGCTGCGAATCATCAGGTGATTTTGCAGCACTGCAGCTCGACTTTCAGCGGGATTCGACGGATCATATTTCCCAAGAAACTGTTCCGGAGTTTCCGGTAGCAAGTCCAGAAATCTCATAACGGTTTCGTTTCTGGAGTTAACCAGGTCTTTTTCCGGAACCATCTGCAGGGCTTTTCTTTCGCCACATTCGGTGACACATTCACCGCAGCCCTTGCAAAGCTCACTGATACCAATTAAAAACACGCCTCCCCGACCTCGTTCCTTTTTCTCCGGGATTTCAAACAAGGCTCTGACGTTGGCATAAGCGATCGGCAGTTCCCGTGTGATAGCAGTCAATTCATCAACGGTTTGTTCAAACTCGGGAAATTGTTGCAGATCGGCATGATTCTCCCGCAGTTCCTTAAGTGACTCTTTGAAGATTTCAGCAAAAGTGGCCGGTTCATGCCTTTTATCCCTGGCATTTACCCGCATAATCATACGGATGTTGTTTTCCAACTCTTCGGACAATTCCAGTAACTTATCCCTCACAGCTTTATTGGAAATATAGTGGAAGACAATGGTATTGATTATGGTTGAAAGCTCCTGGGCCGTATTCGGAAGGGCCGTATCAGGGCAGGCTTTGATACAAGACATGCATTGAACACACTTCCTGGGATTCCAATATGGTACCGTACGTCTGGATACAAACTTGGAAGCCGTGGCAGCCGTCGCTGCAGGCATTGAACCTGTTGCAGCCAGCGGTGAGCACGGTTGGTGATAACCAAAATCGGATCGGAACTCCGAATCGTATTTTTCCGTTGTAAACAATGCGGGTTTTTCCGATTCCGAACCCGTCTGCTCGGAAAATCGCTTTGCTCCTGATACCGGGAGTTTACCCTTACCTCTCATACTGGAACGATCGAGTGCATCAAGCTCTCCGGGTGTGACTTCCCACACCTGTTCAAACCCTGCTTGCATAACTTTCATGTTAGATTCGACAACGGCCTCGCCGAATCTACCAAACTTCTTTAAATACTGCGCCTGAACAGTGCTGAGAAATGCGTCGTCATCAATATTATTTGCCTCAAGAAAATCGGACACCTTGAAAAATGCACCCAAAAACGAATTCCCCTGCATTCGGAATTGCAGATCGGAGCGGTTGGTAGCCTGGCTTGCGATATCAAAACCATTTAATCCGAATATCTTTATGTTTTTATCGATGATTTCCTGCCGATATTTTGGAGGAATGATTTGCCATACTCTTTCCGATTTGGTTTCCGATGTTTCGATGATGAATGAACCGCCTTTTTCCAATCCGGCCAACGGATTTGTGTGGGTGAAGGCTTTGGGATCGCAGCAAAGAACGACGTTGACATGGTTCAAGTCGCAATTGACCCGAATCCTTTCGGGAGCGGCAACCAGAAAATATGAGGTAGGGGCACCCTTTTTTTCTGAGCCGTATTTCGGATTGGCACTGACATGATAAGCCTGTGACTGTCCTTTATTTTCAGCGTTATCCCGCTTGCCCATCATATTGCTGAATTCACCGATGATTTCGCCAAGGTTTTTACCGGTCGTAATAGCTCCCCAACCTCCCACAGAATGGAAACGAATGGCAATGGCGTTTTCCGGCAAACAGCTTGGTGTTTCATCAGAGTTAACCGCATAAGGATGATTGACACCGACATAGAAAAAACTGGTTCCTTTTTTGGCGTTGCCGCCATCTTGTCTGTTCAAATCACCCTTGCAGAAATCATAAGCACCGATGATTCCTTCCGGTCGAAAATCCCTGGAACCCAACCCGTACACACCATTGAAAATTCGGGGCATTTCACTGATGTCGATTTCAGGAAGATGCGCGTATGACTGTTGCCCTTTATTGGTTAAGGCTTTGGATAGTGCGGAACGAATATCACGAGTCAGCAGGCTGTCCCCTGCCATTTGGTCATCGCTTCGTTCCAAAATAATAACACGTTTCTTACCCGCCAGTGCCTCGACAATGGCTTTCTCCGGGAAAGGCCGCAGGACGTTTATGTGTATGACACCAACATTTTCATCACGGGTTTGCTTAAGGTAATCGGAGACAGCCTCAATATTCTCAGCTGAAGACCCCAGGGAGACAAAAACAGTTTCAGCATCCCGGCAGTTGTATTCGCTGATCAATCCGTAATGTCGACCGGTCAGCCCGGCAAATTCCTGATAGGCCTCCTCCAAAAAGCCCAGTATAGGTTCCACAAAATGATTCCTGCGAGCTGCCACTCCGTTCATGTAGTGCTCCTGGTTTTGCACTGAACCCAGCAAGGTTGGGTTGA
>JANQLH010000485.1 GCA_028280735.1 SAR324 cluster bacterium
CAATCACCCGCTTTCCGGAGTTCCGGAGGAACGACACAAGAATTGGATTTGGCGAATTTTTGTGTCGTCCCTACGGGACTTGAATACCTTGGGTCTCAAGGCCTCACCATACAAAAAGTCCCGAAGGGACGACATGGAAATTCAAATGATTACGTTTTAGTACCCGGTATAGTGTTGAGTAAGAAAATCGTCCCCAAATGTTTTTGGTGCACCCATTGCCATTTTTCCCGGAGATTACTTAATCCCCACTGCCCTGCGGATCAATTTACCTTTCAATCGTTTCAGAGGCTTATATTTGGTAATTATTAGACTATCCAGATCGATAGGAGAATGGGTCAGCAGTTCATATCCGCTCGACGTCACCAATACCGTATCCGAATGACGGAAGCCTCCTATCTCCGGGGCATAGATTCCCGGTTCGATGCTGATCACCATGTTTTCCCGTAAGGTTTCATCACTTCCTTCAGCAATATACGGTCCTTCATGATTACCCAGTCCGATACCATGCCCGGTTCGGTGCAAGAGATTCTCGGCAAGCCCGTTTTCACGAAGATAATTGTTAGCTGCTGCATCGATTTCAGTGCATGGTGTGCCCGGTTTAACAAGATCCAAGGCGCTATTTCTTGCAGCCATCATGTGTTCGAAAAGCTCTTTTTCATCTGCAGTGGGTTTCCGGTGAAAATAGGTTCGTTCCACTTCAGCCGAGTAGCCGTTGATCCGGTGGAAAGACATGCCGACAAGCGGCCCGGTTTTCAATCTGTCATCCACTTGGGGGATTCCATGGGGTTGCGAACTAAACGGGGCAGGCCAGGTTACGGTCAGGAAAGAACTGGCTATCGGATCATAATCCCCGGATTTTAGCACATCAATTTGCAGACCTTTTGACAGGGAGAATATTTCTATGACCGAGGCTCCAAAATAACTGGAAGTTAAAATCATATTCATGCCGGAATCGGTATATTCGGCAGTTCTTTTAATCATCGCTATTTCTGCAGGCGACTTGACCAATCTCATTTCTTCAATCAAAGGCAAGGGTTCCAAAGAGAATTCGCCCAACTTCCTTGCTATTTCCAGGCTTAACGATGGCTCAACACCAAGTTTTGAGATATCGCCAAGGATCTGCAATAGAATTTCCGGCCAGCCGGCCCCCTGCGGTGAAGGGTATTCCCAATATGCCACTACGTTTCCGATTCCGGCTTTTTCCATGTGCTCTTTTTCCAGCATGGGTACAACCAGTGTTGGCTCTCGACTCGGCCATATCACGATAAAAAACGGCCGTTCAAGAGGTTTATAGCTTGCCCCGGTCAGGTAATAGATGTTTTCTTCCGAAGATACTAAATATGCATTCAGGGAGTGTTTCGAAACAAATGCGCCGAGGGAGCTCCGTCGTTGTTGATACTCTTTTTTGGAAATCATTTTATTGTTTTCGTTTGGGTGGGTATTGGTTCAATTGCTAAAAGGCGGTTTACCAAACCATCCATTGAACCGGGAAATTTATTGTGTAACATGGATCGCCGGTAAATAATTATAGTAGACAAGGTTTTTCGCACTCCTTCAAATGATTCTTAGAAAGTCGAAAAACACTGCTTAAAGAAAAACCATTTTAGCTGGTTAGTGTCCGAACGAAAACCAGTTTAACCCATACCAATAAAAGTTTTAACAGCAGCTTGGTGCTTCGAAGTTTAATGCTTTCAGCGATCAGCTTTCAGCCGGTTTTTGGTCGAATTTTCAATGCCTTATGCCGAACGCTGATGGCTGATAGCAGGCTAATCATCAAGTGGATTCCGGTATCTAGCACAAGGATGGATAAGGGTTCAGCGGTTTTTCGTTCAGACACTGGTTGGAATCCGGCTAATGAATCTAACCCTGGCTTTTTTCTAAAGTCGGATGATTCGATAACGAAATTTTCTTGTCTGATAATCAATCGACGAATGAATTGTTGGAAGATCATTCGAAATCTTGCCTAGTGATTCAGGGCATCAACAGCACCATTCTTTCAAAAATACTGACATTATAGGGCTTTTCTGATAAGTGATCAGGGATTTTTCTCGGATGAGTAATCGTATAAGAATAAACTTTCAGAACGAGGTTTGAAAAATGAATGGGAATAAAAAAAATAGTAAATCGTATAAACATGGGATCTGGTTGATCACATTTATTCTTCTCTTTACCGGTCATTCTCCTGCCCGGGATCTTCAAAAGCCCAACGTTTATAAAGGCACTGAGGATATTGAACAATGGGTGATGAGTGAAAAGCTCGACGGGATCAGGGGATATTGGGATGGAACTCGGTTAAAAACCAGACAAGGGGTCTTGATCAATGCACCGATGTGGTTTTTAAAGAATTTTCCACCCTTTGAACTGGATGGTGAGTTGTGGAGCGACAGGAACCAGTTTGAGTTTATCCAGTCAATCGTCCTGGATAAAAAACCTTCAGCGGATTGGCGAAGCATTACCTATAACCTTTTTGAAGTTCCAAACGCACCCGGGGATTTCTTAACTCGTTTAAAAAAAGCTGAAGACTGGTTTCACAAACACCCGAATAAGCATGTAAAGATAATCCGACAAATTACATGCTCGAATAAAGATCATCTGCAACAATTCCTTGCGGAGATTGAGTCTAAGGGAGGCGAAGGGGTGATTATTAAAAATCCGAAGCTGCCTTATCACACCGGCAGAAGTGCCCATGTTTTGAAAGTTAAAAATCATGATGATATGGAAGGCACCGTCATTGGCATTAATCCGGGGAAAGGCAAGTTTGAGAATATGATGGGCAGCCTCACGTTGAAACTTGATAACGGGCTGATCTTCAAGCTCGGTACCGGATTCTCAAACGATGTCAGGCAAAACCCTCCGGAAGTTGGAGATATTGTTAGTTTCAAGTACTTCGGTTTCACAAAAAAAGGAAAACCAAAATTTGCATCATTCCTTCGAGTCCGGGGGGATTGAAAGAGTATCAAACAGGTTGCGGGCTTCTTTATACAGCCTTTTCTTTACGTCATCAAAGGAAACTTGGTTATCGATTAATCTTGGGGGTGTCGAATCACAATCTTCAAAATAGGTGAGGCTTTTTAGGTAGTGCAGACTATTGAAATTTGGATATTTTATCTGTGAAATTTCAAAGATTTCCTTAAGCGACATTTGCTTCAGGATAAAAAATATATCAAAGAAATCCCTTTGAGTTGCTCGCTGACCTGCAGCTACCAGTTTTGTGGCTGCTATGTCACGAATATTAGAAATAGTTAAATATCTTTCTTTTATCAATGGGAAGACCAGATTATATCGGTAACGAAGGAAGCTGGCTTTTACATCCTCATTAATTAGTATATCCAAAGTGTTTTCCGCTTCCTGAACCACTTTAATACCAAATGCCTTAAATACACTATTTGTCAATTCCTCTAATAAATGGGATGAATTAAAGGAATCAGGAGTAAAAAAATCGAAATCATAAGAAATTCGATGACCAAGTTGAAGAGCGAGTGCTGTTCCTCCAGTCAGATAAAAACTTCCAGGTAGCTGTTTGAAACAAGGGAGAATTTGTAATCGTTTCTTATCAAGAACTTTTTCAAAGTGCATGCTATGGATTTTGAAATGATTTCAGCGCTTTTTGTTCATCTGTTTTTACTCCGAAATACGATGCCCAAAAAGCAAGAGATTTGGCATCCCATTCCCCTTTTAAAGGATTTGTCACTACTTCGATGATCTGGTCTTTAGAGAATCGATTAAACAACCACTTCGCTTCCTTAATATCACCAAAAAGTAGAATGTTTGTTGCAATACGTTTAAAGTCTCGGTCCAGGTCAAGATTCTTCAAATCGTAGGACCATAAAACGCCTTGCAAAAAATCAGGAATATCCCCGGATTGTTTTTCCATCTATTATATCTGTTTGGTTTAATGAGTGAAATCTCTTTTTAGTATAGCTTTTTGAACGGATTTTTGCATTCCTATAATGGAGATTTCTTTTCATATTTGGCGGGAGTATCAGCCTTCCAAGCTGAGGATCGAGATCTGTTAATGGAAGGCTGAGTTGTTATTAAATCAATGCGATGGCATCGATTTCGACTTGGCAGTCCAGGGGGAGCCTGGATACTTCCACGCAGACTCGGGTGGGTTTTTCGTTGGAGAAGAATTGTCCATACACTTCGTTCATTTTAGCGAAGGTGTTAAAATCAGCCAGGTAGACGGTAGCTTTAACTACCTGGTCCATAGAAGATCCGCCAGTCTGCAGAATCTCTTTAATATTGTTTAGTACCTGCTTTGTCTGCGCCTGAATATCTCCTTCCACCAGCTTTCCGGTAGCCGGGTCAATCGGGGTTTGGCCTGAGACAAAAAACAGGCTGCCGGCTTTAATACCTTGCGAGTAAGGTCCGATAGCCGCCGGCGCTTTGTCTGTGTGGATAATTTCCTTGGTCATCATTTTCTCCTTGGGTTTTCGGTTAAGATACTCTTTCAAAATGGCAGGTAAAATGCCTTAAGTACTTCTGTTGTTGGATGATCCTGTACCCTGGTATTTGCTTGCGTTCATTCCAGACTTTGTCGATCACTTCGATCAGGTAATCGACATGACTTTGTGTATAAACCCTTCTGGGAAACGCCAATCTTACCAACTCCAGCGGTGATGGTGCTTCATTTCCGTTATCATCGACTTTTCCAAACATGACACTGCCCAGTTCAACTCCTCTTACCCCACCCTCCAGGTATAAGGCATTCACAATGCCGATACCGGGATACTTTAAGGAATCGATATGAGGCAGAAACTTCGCCGCATCCAGAAAAACAGCGTGTCCGCCGGAAGGTTGAACAATAGGAATTCCGCGCTTTATCAATCGGCTAGCCAGGTACTCAATGGTGGCATGGCGATATACCTGGTAATCGTAATCCAGGGCTTCCATCAATCCCACGGAAATGGCTTCCAGGTCTCTGCCGGCCAGACCTCCGTATGTTGGGAATCCTTCCCGCATGATCAGCAGGTTTTTAAATTGCTCTGCCCATTGATCGTCGTTACAGATTAGAAATCCCCCGATGTTGGCCAGTCCGTCTTTTTTGCAGCTCATGGTAGCACCATCAGCATAGCTGAACATCTCCCGTGCGACTTCAAGCAGAGATTTATCAGCATAACCGGTTTCACGTTCACGAACAAAATAAGCGTTTTCGGCAAAACGACAACAATCGATGACCAGGGGAATCCCGTGTTTTTCCAGAATTTGCTTCACGCCACGAATATTGGCCATGGATACGGGTTGTCCGCCGCCTGTGTTATTGGTTACGGTTATCATGCAGAAGGGTATTTTGGATGATCCGTGCTCCTTAATGCAGGCTTCAAGCTTGTGCAGATCCATGTTTCCCTTGAAGGGAGCATCCATTTCAGTGTTCAGTCCCTCCTCGCACAAAAGATTCTCGGCAATTCACAGGTGGAA
>JANQLH010000494.1 GCA_028280735.1 SAR324 cluster bacterium
AAGCAGGATCACCGGCTTTAACGTTAAGAGTAATACCCCCAATAGCCGGCAAAATAAAAGGATTCCCTTCGTGATCTACGGACCAGTGATCCCTGATCCGCGGTTGTCCCGGCTGGCATTGTAAAACAAACTCAACTAATTTTTCCGCATTGGTCTTTAACATGAAACGTCTCAATCAATTGTGGTTTATAAAATAGTATGCATTAAACGGAGCAAGGCTACTCCAACTATATGCTGCCTCCTAACTCCTTTTCCTAAACAACTCATTTATTCTTTACCTAATTATCTGGATTGTAAACATCTATAATACGCAGTAGGGGACGTAGTTGAAATGTTGACATTTGAAGGTTGAAGAGCAAATGTCAACTTATCAACTACGTCCCCTATAACTTTGCCAGCCGTAACTTTAGCGAAGGCTGGTAAAGCCGGTTGGCTTGCCCCCGCCCTGACATTTGAGGGGTGGGTAAGCAGGGATGCTGGAAGTGTGGGGATGGAGCGGAACTTGAGCTTTTTGCAGGCGCTGTAGAAAAACGTAACCTTTTTAAAAACCAGGAAATTTACCAGGAGAAGAGCGGAAGGCCCTGGCCGGCATCAGCCGGACTATAATCATGAAGGCAGGGAAGCCTGAACACCTCGCAGAGAAAGGATAAAAAGCTATGGAATTGGTTTTACATAACCTCTTTCTTTGAACCAATAGTATAGGTTCTTACTTTTAATGGTAAATCCGGGTTGCCCTGATTTATACTTATATGTCATGAAAGCTGAATCTGTACCATCTTTTTTAAAACTCACCCTAAATATTAGCTCCTTGTTGTCATTAAAATGCAATACAAAACAATTTCCTTGATAAAAAAGTGGGTGTTTTGGTTCCCATACCACAAAGTTTTTTAAACTGTTAGCAAATGAGGTGATATTAACGTTCATATCAAGCCTTTTTATTAGATTATCTTCTTTTGGACTATTTTTGGACATGCAATGATCATCATAGATATTTATGTATTTAATTGCATTGCTATCCAAATTATTTAGCATGATTAAAAAGTCTTTATTGTCATGCTCCATCTTAACAACCCTGCTATTCTCGGTTATAAGGTATATCCCCAATAAAAAAACAAATATTAGACTTATGATTGTTTTTGGTTTCAAATAGAATATATAATTCTTGCTTTCGAAAGGCATTACTTTACCATTTAATGATCTAACGATTATTTATAGCGTTCTTGAGTCGTTTGTTGATCTCTTCCTTGGAATAATATCTTTTAATTCTATTAGGAGTGTTTCTTATTTTTGCCATCCAACTATCATTAGCATCTTTAAAACTGTCTTCAACATATTTATAATCAACAATTAAATGGGCTGTTTCAGGTGTGTTAAAATCAACCCCCCAATTAATAGCAATAGAATGACCAGACCATCCATTGGTTTTGTCAAGAGCATCATACCAAATACTTCCACCTGCTCCAAAACCATAAGGACTAATTGGAGTTGACGCACTCAATATTTCAAAAGGACCGACATAGCTTTTTGCAACTTCAAATGGAGGTGTTCCTTTCTCAAATTTTTTTGATCCATATACTCCGGAAAGAGAAACACTCCCGTTAAGCGACATTCCACCTTTTATATCTTGCACAGTCATCTCATATTGAGCTGAGTAAACTTTAGTTTCTTCCTCGGTTTCAAGAATAAAATAAACCAAAGTATTCATCGACAATAAGGTAACTCCACCCTCAACCGGTATTACAGTCCAGCCTGTGACTAGCTCCCATCCATCAACATACCATGTTTCGTATTCGGTTTCTTTTTCATAGGCAACTGTCCTTATGGATTTTTCTTCCTTTGATATCTTCTCAAGCGGAATATAGTAAACATCACCTACATCGACAATATTTGGTGAGCCATGCTGCTGTACATTTTTACTTCCGGCTGGTCCGTTATCACCATTAATCTTGAGGTAATAGTCGTTTTGATATCTTGTTTCCCAATCCGGATCACCTAAACGTTGGTAAATACGGGTTAGAAAATCGCCTTTTTCAATAACAAATTTTCTAAATACTTGATAATCACCGTTATCATAAGGGACTGTCTCGGTACCCATCGATTCATCAAGCCAAACATAGTAATCTTTATTTGGATCGAGATCAAAATCGGAGTAAACTGACTTTCCATATTTTAGGGTACCCCTGTGAATTCGTTCACCCTTATCATTGTACAGGCCATAAACTCTTTCATAAGGAATCCTCTTTCCTTTCTTGTTGACCGTCTCTATTTCGATCTTGGGTTCCAGTAACTTGCAGTGCTCAATAAACTTAATGGGATGGAAATAGTAGCATTCATCCGGGAACTTTTGTGGAGTTTTTCGCCAGCTATCAATGTATTCCCCTTCTTTCGCTTCGATTGCAGGTTTCTCTTCCAGTTGGTCCCAAAAGCCCAGTTTATCGAAATAAAGCTCCTTGTAGGCGTCGTACTTCTCCTGTGGCCACATATATGGCGGCTCCATCAGGCGCTCCCTGATTTTCTCACCTTTGTCATTGGGTAACCATTCCGGGTGATGTTTGGCAACCATTTTTCTAAGTATCGGGGCAACATATTTATCTGCCACCGCTTCTTCAATGCCCATTTTGATGATCCGGTTCTTTCCGTTGGACGATTTCATGACCAACCCCGAGACATCGCACATAAAATCCACTCGGATGTAGGCTTGAATGATCTCTTTTTCGCTTATTATACCGGCTTCATCCAGGTTCAACAGGGTTTCCCTGTCCAGATCCGTCTGTTTCTTGAGTTGGGCATCCGTATACCGTCTCAGGGCATCCAGGTCCTTTTTCGTTTTCATGAACAGCTCAACATGGACCATCCTTTTCTTGTCCGCTGTCCCGTCCCTGCCTGACCAGCCCAAAACGTCTCCTTTTTCTATGCGTAGATCATTCGGGCATGTCACTCCATCCATCTCGGGCTCGTATCTTCTTTTCGTTTCCAGGTAGGTGGTATGGGTATCAATATACCCATCGATTTTATAGTCGCGGCCATTGTGTCGATACCCCTTGATTTTCTTATACCTTTCCGGTTCGGGAAACGATTTTAGAATCCCCTGTTCATCCGTTATTTCGCCTGCCGACTCATCAAAATATATCATGGCACCAACGGGGACAACATCAACGACCGCTGAAGCGGGTATCGGGTATATCCTGACATTCAACCCCGTTTTTTCAGGATTGGGATGAATGGTGGTGTCGACCAGGTATCGATCGCCATATTGCTTGAGGTGTCGATCGTTGTTGAGATCGGCATACCCCGTAAAGGTTGTGTTGTAAACATGAGCCCTGACTCTTGAATACCCCCGTTTAAAGATTTCGTCCGGAAGACGTCGGTTATCCAGCTTTTCCACCACCGACCCCTTGGGCATGACAATGATTTCTTTTAAGTGATACCCGTCTACCAGCTGGAGCCCTGCACCATCGGGCTTATCGAAGTGTTTCACCGAGACCGGAAACTGATGGAAAATAGAGGGATATTTCTTTTGATCATCGGATAGTTCCCGATGGGGAAGCAGATGCATGTAAAGCAGATAGAAAGAAAACGATGCTCCCTCAGGTGGTTTGAACAGATGCCTGGTTAAAACGAAATTATTGGAAATGGGAAAATTGATAAACTTCCTGTTTTTCTTTTTTGCCCCATCAAAGGTTTGGGCCAGATCGGAGGGTTGAATATAATTATTTGTGATGCGATAAGCGACGATTTCCCCGTCTGCCACGGCATGTACCGGACGGTCGCCATCAAAGTGGATGCCGGCGTGCCAAAAATCATTCATACCGATAGGAAACCATCCGCCCCTTTGCAACTCATTCAACTCCGGGGAGGGAAATTCGTTGATGTGATAATGTTCGGCCGCATTGAGGAAATACTTTAGCCTGCCGTCCTTTAATGGGTAATTCAGTTTCATGGCTTCCTTTGGGTTCGATAGTGTACTTTTGATACAATGAAATAAAAATCAGCAATTAAGCGGAAACATAGAATTTACTCCCTTTACCGTGAATATCGATGTTTAGATTGACACCGGAAACCGGTTTTAGGGTCTAAGAACTCACACTAATAAATATTGGAAAAGCTTCGAAGCAGTATGACAGAATAAAGGCGGAGAGCAATAACAATCGGTCGTGAAAATGAGCAATTGCTTATAGAGAGGCAATAGTAAAGGGAATAATCGTAACCATCTGCTTTTTCCCGGTTTGAACAAGTTTTCTATTTCATTATTTCCATTTTCTCAAACTCATTCAATATTTTCAGTACATTGCAAAAATTTCCTTCTTGAGTACTTATTTCAACAGCGATTTCCAGGGTGATCAATCGGACCTGAAAACGGTTTCTGAAAAAATGATATGGATTCCCCGATGAACTGCTCAAGTGTTTTGGATTGTTTTGCCTTCTTTCAATGTTTCAATGCAGTGTGTTTAGGGTTTGAAAGGTTTTACGGTTGGAGCTTTGGAATGCAAACAGGTATGAAAAAATCAAAATAAGAATTTTTCTAATCCGATTGCTATTATAGCAGGCTAAAGGTGGGATTCGACATCCATGGATTTGTGTAAAACACGGATTATTTCTACAGCTTTATCTGTATTGAGTCGGTAAAAGATTAAATGACTGCCTTGGGGAAATCTCCTGTAACCCTTTCTGATATAGTCACATTTTAAGCCAAGATTTGGATTTTTTGACAATTCATCAAAGCAATCATTGAGTTGTTTTAGGTAGGCATTGCGTTGTTTTATACTCCACTTTTTTGCCGTGTATTTTCCTATTTCAATCAGGTCTGATAATGCTTTACGAGAAAGCTTAAAAGTGGACTCAGTCATTCTCTTGATCGAGTGTATTGATCAACTTCTCGTACGAATACTCGACAAAACCACTTTTCTCACCTTCTTCGAGCAGACTTCGAAGGGTTTTTATTTTTGTTTCATTTTCTTCAAGCAATCTTAATCCGGCTCTTACAACCTCACTAACAGAACTGTAGCGACCGGATTCTATTTGCTGTGCAATAAATGAGTCAAAGTGATTTCCCAGGGTGATACTTGTATTTTTTGCCATATTGACTCCCCAAAAGTGTTTTATACCAATAATTGGTATTTTATGTATTTTGGATCAAGGAGTCAATTTTGTCTGATCAAGAAATAAACAATAATAGAAGTGAATGTCTCGTTTTTGAGTGAGTAAGCGAGTCCGGGAGCGACCCCCGGGGACACGCACCCCCGAAACACTGAAGGCTGAGGGTGTTCATTAATGAGTGAGGATAAGCCCGTTTATCTTTTTTTAGTGTTCCGGGCGATGTCCACGACTGCCCCGACTGTTTCTGCAATAAAGTAAAAAACCGCCAGTGCGAGGAATCCGGATACAATCCCGGAAATCAGGGAAAGAACGGGCGATCCTGCACCGGGTAAAGGAAAGGTAAACGGGATCGAACTCATTACACTACTGGAGCCTGCCACAAACGTGGTTAAACTCAAAGCTATCCCAAACAAAATCGATAGGGAGGCGATAATTTCACCTGAGGCTTTAATGGCTATCACAACAATCGGCGTTACCGAGTAATCTTTGGCCCGGGGCAGTTTCATAGTATCGTCGGCTCGCAGCCATAATACATTAAAAACAATAAATCCTATTCCAATTAAAAACACCTCCGCCAGCAGAGTTCCGATAAATAGCTCAATTGGTGCTCCGGAAGGCAAATTTGACCATAATTTCCAACTTGACCAGAGAATTGCAAGGACATTCAAGCAAGCCAGCCCGCGAAACAACCAGAAAAAAACCGTGATAAAAAACCTGCCGTCTGAAATTCTTAAAAGTATTGGTCGTAGAACTAAAATTTTATTCATCATTTTCTCCTTCAGTCATTGATTTGAGGTCAGTCGAACCCGGTATGCTTCTTTTTTGTCGGTTCGATTTGCCTGTATTCCGATTGGCAAACGGAAATATAGTCGAGTTTACAACAACCGCACGGTAGCGCAAGAAAAACGAGGGGATAAAATGGGAATAAAAAAGAGACAATGCCGGAAAACAAAAGCAAACCGAGGGTTTCTATTCTCAGATCTTGATTGTGGCTGCTTTCGACATTGGGAAATCGAAATGACGCGAGGTGGGAGGGATCGTTACAGCTTTTCTCCAGTCATTTCACCGGCGTATCCATAAAATGCAGACGGTTTTTCCAAAAACACCGCCCACATTTCATCTCCATAACTAAAGTGCCACCACTCTGTGGGATTAAAAGAGAATCCGTAACTCGTCATTAAATGATAGAGATAACGCCTGTTTTTGAGAGCCTCATTTTCCGAGAATCCCGGTTGGTAGTCTGTTGATATTTTTTTTTCAAAATAATCCAGGTTCGAAACCGATGTCACATCATCAAACAGACTTCCCATTTCCAGGAGAAATCCCGATTCAACATGTCTGAGGGTCAAATCTGTTGCTCCCCCGGTAGAATGGGGAGGAATTTTTTCCAGCAACTCTTTCAAAGAGGCAGCCCCGGGAGCCCAGTATTTTTCTACTTCGTCCGCAATCCATTTTTCATCTTTATCCGGATGTTTTTTTTTCAAAAAATCGGGAAACCATTTTCGAGAAAAATATCGCTGAACACGTTGAGGCCTCCAGCCATCAAACACATATAATTCGAGTCCCAGGTAGTTCAGTGAGCGGTTGATTTCTTGGAGCATTTCGGCGACTTTTTTTCTAACCAGAATGCCGGGGATAGCTCCGGGAATCGACTGATAGTAAGGAGGGTTCCAAAGATTGTGATAATGGTTCGTTCCCGCTATCCCGAAATCCTTAATATCAACCAGAATATCGTCAAAAAGATCTGATTTGCTGTCGATCGGACTGGAAATACCTTGGTTTTTCAGCTCGTAAAAGGAATCTATATTGGGAATGGGAGTTGAACGCCATTGATGATTTGCAAACCTTTCAGACATGTTGCTCTTTTTTTGTTTGTTGTAAATAGATTCTGAACGAAAAGCACTTTAATCCATGCTGATAAAACCTTTAAAAACAGCTTGGTACTTTGGAGTTTAGTGTTTCCAGCATTCAGCGATTAGCCGATTTTTGCCTGTAATGGTCATGTCTTAAACCAAACGCTGACAGCACGTCAATCTTCAAGCCGGGTCCCCGCATCCGGCGCAAGGCCGGATAAGGGTTTAGCGATTTATTGTTCAGGCATCAAATAGGGTTTTTGGAACTTCAGGCCATGAATAATCCGAATCATTTCATGAACCAGGTTTTGGGCCAATTTCAGTTTTCCGCCGGGAAAAGAAAGATCATTGTACCTGCCTTTATAAAGTTCCGGGATAGAATCTTTTCTGATGAGAAAGGTATTTGACTCGGGTAAATAAAAGTCATTGATATCCAGGGACTGAGTTTGATTTTCCGAAAACGTTTTTTTGATCTGTTCGATGCAGAACTCCAATTCCAAAAAGGAACGCCTGGCTAGATAAGAGGGGCGGAAAATAAGAAACGTGTTACCGGTGCCTATCTTGAACAACCCTTTTTCAACCAAGTGTAATAGGGTTAAATAGAAGCCGTCGATACTGTTTTTGCTGACTGATTCAAAAATGATGTTGTCCAAAAATCTTTTTAACAGGTCTAAGGTCTTTTCAATACTGTAATCACCGTGAAGTACCTTATACAGGAAAACCAACCAGACGTAGAGAAAATATGTTTCGTAACTGCCGAGTTTCGAGGGCATGCCAAAATATCTACTGGCAACCAGGTTTTGTTCATCCTTTCCGTTTCCAATCACGCAGATATGCATCTTTGTGGAACGATGGCTTTCATCCAGAAGAAAGTCCAAAATTCCCCGGACCAAGTCTTCTTTTTCAAAATATAAACCTGACCGATCTTGATCTAGCCTGGCCGGATCAACGTTTAACGTGGGCAGTAGAATGATAAGGTTGTTGATACGTTTTTTTTGCTTGCTGTTGATCGCGTTTTGAATAAAACCGGGACCTTTGTTTAAGAGTTTTTCGGCAGAAAGCCATTTATAAAGCTCAAGATAATCTTCTTCTTTGTAGTCATCCAAGCAATCAAGCGTGCCTCTAAGTAATTTGCCGAAATCCTCTTTAACATCATAGGTATGGCTCCAGGTTTCCAGACTGGTAAAATCGATTATGTCCTGCAAGTGGTTTTTTAACAGGTACTTGGAAACAAATCTCTTTTCTGTAGCGGTTAAAATCGGTTCATCATCCACGGGATCGTATAAGAAACTGTTTGGTGACGCATACTTGTAAACACTTTTTACCGCGGAGGTATAGGCAGAAAAGTAAATGCAGACAAAATCGTATAACTCACGATAAAGCCTTTTCATTTTTTTTCTTTTTGCTACCTCGTCCAGGGACTCTTCAGTCAGCTTTTCAAGAAAGATTTTCTGGGCCTCCAAACTGAATTGACTGAACTGGTGATCAGACAATTGTTCATTTTTTTCCAGGTATTTAATCAGGATATTATCCGCTTTTGATCCCGCCCGCCGGTTTCTTTTCTTTTTAAAAACCTTTGCAGAGACCTCAATAAGTTCCGGAGCCAGCCTTATTATATAAGGATAAAACTCTCGTATTTCGATGCCGGCAAAAAACGTTTGCAGTTTATCTGCGAAAGCTTTGTTTCCGAGCATTTTATTGAGTTTGGAAGCACCTTTGGGGCTCGGTCCGGTCGAGTCGTGGATCTCGACAAGACATTCCAGGATATGGGACGGTCTGCACGAACTATCCATCATTGTTTCAACAAACCAGGGGTGATCGTGACAGCCACTCAAAAAAACAAGGATATCAAGGTGGTGGGATACGGTCTCCTGTGATTTAACCATTCGTGCGATATAGTTATCTTCCGGTTTAATAAAACACTCTTGGTTTGCAGTGGACCTGCCTTGTCTGATCACACTGCTGAGATAATTAGCGGTCAGATAATCCTTAATGGAGGTCAGAAGGGAAAATCGTTCACGTCCGGTATTAAGCTCAATAAGCCCGGTTTCAATCAACTCCTGCAAGATTTTCCGTGTTGAGGCATTTTTTAGTTTTGGATTGTGATGGTTCTTCAAGGATTGTTCGAACTTTTGTTCTTCAAAATTCGGATTGTTGTTGTAAGTGAAGGTCATATCAAAAGCAAGTCGCGATATGATTTCCAATTTATCGATGTATTCCGACTCATGATCCGGAAATTCTTCTTTGTTTGATTCAGGTTTTCTGTTTTTCAAGTGATAGGTGACAATCCAACTCAATACGTCGGTTCTGCTTTTTCGTTCCGAACGGTTCTGGCGAGGCAATTTAACCAGAAAACTAAGCATGAGAGGATTTCGTGAAAGCTGATAGGTCACGGGATTAATTGCCAGCTCGTTTAGAAAAACCTCCGGTGTGACATCTAAACGGTCATTTTGAAATTCGTTTTCAAGAATTTCAATCTTTTGCCGGTTATCCAACGGATTTATTCTTAGGTTCACAAAACCGGGAGCCAAGCCTTCAAATTCGGATAGGGGCATCGGTCGGGTTGAGATCCAAACCTTCATCTGCATCTTTTCTTTTTTGAATCCTTTGGCGAGACGATTGGCCAGTTGAAGAAATCGAAGCTTTTCACCAGCTTTTGCGTCGCCGCTGAGTTCGTCATAACCGTCGAACATAATAAGCAGTTTCTCCGGTGCAGCAATAAGACTGTTGATAAACCTGTGAACCTCGCCTTGCGTTCCCTGTTTCCCTTGCAGATCCAACTCCGAAAAGATCGGTAAAAGCAGGTTGCTTAATAAACCAAAAAGACCTTTGGGTAGATCCTTATGCAGGAGATGGCGTTTCCCGCTGATATCCAGCAAGATGGGAATGATGTTTTCATGGGTATGCAAAATATCCCATGCCATTTTTTGAAAAGAGGTCGATTTTCCCGAACCGGCTTTTCCCTCTAGTATTATGTGTTTATTATCCCGGAGTGTACCTATTCCAAATTCACTCTCTTCCTTCTCATTGTGAACCTGAAGAGGAACTGGCTTGAGTTTGGCCAGTCGACTTTCCAATACCCCTGCTAATGCATTCTGGTATGTTTTGATAATCCCGAATTTTCTGTGCTTTTCAAGAATTCGTTCTCTTTCAGCATTGCTGGATGCCTTGATAAATTTGATAATCTCCTCTTCTTCATTTAACTCTTCATTTTCAAAAAGGCTGCGAACCATTTCACTGTTATAGCGTTCTTTCGATTTATCGCTTTTTGCCGGCTCCTCTCCAAGTCTTTTTAAATAGTCTTCCAGTGTTTTATAGTATGTGTTTCTCTTATTATGACTCATTCCGTTACTTTCCATGCCAGAAAGCGCCGATATTGAACAGAGACCGGTTTCTTTAAGGAATTCCGGCTGAGACATTGATTCTTTTTTTATATTCCTCCGGAACAATCGCATTTTTATGCCCTTTAATTCATCCCGATTTTCTCCTTTAGTATTTTCAGTAGTTTGCCTATTTTCCATCGTTGTTATTGCCTCTAATTTTATCCCGCGATGCTCTTTTTTAAGAAGTTTCAAAAAAAACAAGAAGTCGGCGATTTTTTCATAATTGTACCCGCGGGCGGATTAGGTTTTAATTTATTTGTGTCTGAACGAAAACCAGTTTAATCCATACCAATAAAAGCTTTAAAAGCAGTTTGGCGCTTCGAAGTTCAGTGCTTTCAGCATTCAGCATTCAGCGATCAGCTCTCAGCCAGTTTTTGCTTATCTGTGCAATGCCCTAAGTTGAACGCTGAAAGCTGACGGCTGACAGCGCATTCGTCTTTAAGTTGAATGTCGGTATCTGGCACAAGTCTGGATAAGGATTTAGCGATTTTCCGTTCAGACATTAATTAAATCAGGTTGGTTTGGTTGACTATTCCTACTACAGCGGATCATGGATAGCCAACCGGCACCGTTTCTTTTGGCGGCTTTGCCGCTTGATTCTCCACTTAACTTCCAACAAGGAGCTGCAAACAAAAAATAAAGTCGTTTTATACAAAAAGCATCAACTGGGTGATCGGTTGATTAGAGCCTTGGCTAAAGCGTATTGCACGGTTTTTAACAAGTCTCATTTCATGATCCACAAGCAATCAACCCATATTATCGGGTTGAAAACCGTATTCGGATCGGAAAATGTTTCTTATGAATCCATGTATTCACATCCCTTAACAGAAGCGTTTCGCAACAACGGTTACAGGTTCTTTCATGATCCGGAAACGGTTCTAAAACGGTTGAGGAATAAACTGTTGAGTCCAAACAACAAACCGTACGTATCGCTTTTGCTGGATGATTGCGAAAACGTGCTGGGGTTTAACTTTGGTGTCGTTTATCCTTGCCTTCTCGAATTGATGGATCAAGAAGGATGGTTGAATCGGTATTATTATTCGAATGAGCCGCTATTTAACGGTGTCACAGCAGTTAAAAAACAAGCCCGGCTTGCTGAAAAATTGCTGCAGAGCATTCGAAGAGCTATTGAAGATCAAAAAATAAATCAGCCAACCAAACAATCAATAAATCAGATTTACTCGGGTTGTCACTTCTTTTCTCCCAATGCTTTGGGTGTTCTGCCTGAAATGCAGGGGAAAGGAGTGTCGTCGTTATTAAATCACAGCTTGTTTAACTCGCTGGAAGCAGAAGACAGAATGTTACCATTCTTGTTTGAAACTACCGTCGGAGATAAAACTCATCGGGTCTTAAAGCAAATTGGCTGTCTTGTTACCGACGGCACACTGGCAAATCCGGATCAAAAAATTCAGGGAAACGGTGATTCCGTTATCATGGTCGGCAATCATCCGATGATGATCGATGGTTTTTTGCCGTTGTTACGAACTGCCTGATAGAGTTGACCCCTTTTTTTTATGCGACAAAAGAATAAAGGAGGAAAAGATGCAACCAACCAACTATATACCCAAAGCCGGACCCGTTCAAGAAAGGATAAGCGCTCGAGAGTGGGTGCATGAACTCGATAAATACGGGGAGAATCTGGAGACGGAGAAAAGAAACTGGGATCAGGACTACCGCCAAAACGAAAACAACAATGTGTTGGATCTGACCGGCGATACCATGGTTCAGGAAAAAATCCTCACTCAACTGAATAGGGAAACCCGTAGGATCTACATTGCAGGCTGTGGGGCAAGAACCCATCTTCAAAAAGCCATTCTATCATCGTTCCCGAGCGCCGACATTGTATGCGGAGATATTAGCCGCCATGCTTTAAAACTGGCGATGAGTTCCTTGACCGATTCCCGTGTCGAATATCGCTTGGAAGATTCGACTCGACTCTCTTTCAAAGACGACTGTTTCGAGGTTGTGATTGTTGTTAACAGCGTTTTGTCTCTGGATGCCATTTCCAGAAAAATGTTAAGTGAGTTTCACCGTATACTGATACCTGAAACAGGAAAACTTGTCGGATGTTTTCCCACGGTGAATTGCGGGTTTGAGCTCATTCATCTTTCTCCGGCATTGTCTTATATGTTGACGGACGGGTCCATAAATTATGCAAAAAACTCGGTCTGGGAGCATCATCAGGCGGTGGAACAGACCTTTTACTCTCCTATTCGTTTAAAAAATGTTATCAACGAGTCGGGATTCAAGAAAATGGAAATGTCCTATATTTTTTTGGATAGCGATTACTTTTATAAACAATATGATGATTTGTACAAAGGCCTTTTCAACAAAAAAAATGGCCTGTGTATTTATGAAAATTTTGTGGTGGCTACCGCTGCTTGATGATTTTTATAAAAGGGTCTGTTCCCGGCTTTGTGCTTGAACAGGATGGAAATTTAAAAAAAATTCAGCATGTTCATACTTATCCTATTTCATCATTAAAATCTTGTTCATTGTCCATATTTAACCTAGTATAAGGCATTTATCTCGTATTGATCGTATTTGCTGAATTCCGTTTGCACCACGTCGCCTGATCGCAACTATTAATCGCGCCAATTGAAAATGAATACTATGGTTAACAAGTTATTTTTATTGAGCATTGGCTTGTCACTGATGCTCAATCTCAATGCTTGCAGGACCTTAAACGAAGCAGATCAAAAACCAAAACCGGTCTTGGAAAAAGGGGTAATTGACCTGAGAAACTGGGATCCGGAAAAAGACGGATCTGTCGAACTGACCGGGGACTGGAAATTTTACTGGAATCAGTTCCTGCTCCATGAAGCTGTGACATCGGAGAAACAGGAACACACCTATGTCCGTTCCCCGGGATTCTGGAATGATGTTGAACAGAAAGGGGATAAAATAGGAGCTTTTGGATTCGCAACCTATCGGGCAACTGTTTTAATCGGGAAAAACGAAGCCCCATTGGCATTGAAATTCCGGGATATCTACTCTGCTTACGCCGTCTATGTCGACAAGACGTTGATTGGGACTGTTGGTTCCGTGGCAGACAGGGCAGACCAGGTAGAAGGTGTTAACAGACCGACGATGATGAATTTTGCCATGGACGAGGAAAAGTTTGATATCCTTATTCATGTTGCCAACTCTGAATTTTTGTACGGGGGGATTCCCTCGCCTCCAAAAATCGGTCTTGCGGAACATATCCGATCGGAGCGGGAAAACAATATCGCTTTTGAAATGTTTATCACCGGCGTTATTTTCTTCATCGGTGTTTACCACCTGCTATTATTTGTTCTTCGCAGGAAGGAATCCCTGTACCTTTATTTTTCCATTCACTGTTTTGGAATCGTTGCATACGGAGCAATAACCGGCGAGTGTTTCTTGTTGCAGTTGATGCACTTAAATAGCTTTGATGCCGTTTTGAAAATTGCTTTGATATCCACATCGCTGGCTTTTTTGTTTTTGATGTTGTTTATTCAGGCGATCTTTGAACGGATACTGCCAAAACCGCTTTTATGGTTGCAAATCTCATTGTTTGTCACCCTGGCGATAACCGGTATGGTACTGCCTTTGGAATGGGTCCAGTTTATCCATATTGGCAATCAACTGTTGGTTACGGCTTCTCTCCTGGGTTCTTTGGCAATTATAATAATCGCAGTCAAAAGGAAATACGAAGATGCTTGGCTGATTTTGACCGGTTTTGTTTTTCTTCTTTTTACAGTCTTCAATGATATCGCCCACTACCATTCGCTTATCGACACGCAGTATTTAATATCCTTTGGTCTTTTGGTCTTGTGTGTCTCGGAATCGATTTTTCTGTCCATGCGCATGAGTTCAGCGTTTTTCAAAGTTGAAACGCTCTCGATTTCCCTGGATAAATCCAACAAGCGGCTGCAAAAACTGGATCAGTTAAAAAACGACTTTCTGGCCCGAACCTCCCATGAGTTAAAAACTCCATTGAACGGCATCATCGGGACAACAGAGGTGTTACTTGAAAAGTCCGGTCATTTGTTACCGGAAGAGGACTTGGCAAGTTTAGCGGCTGTTGTTTCAAACAGCTCACGACTAACTCTCTTGATAAATGACATTCTTGATTATTCAAAACTGCAAAAAAAAGAGATAGCACTATATCGATCAGCAGTTGATATTGCAGCTTGCTCAAGGCTGGTAATCGACCTGCTGAAACCGCTGTGCGATCGTAAAAAACAAAATCTGCATAACCATTTGGCTGAAGGTCTTCCTCTTGTTTACGCCGACGACAGCAGACTGCAGCAAATACTGCACAATCTTCTCGGCAATGCGATCAAATTTACTCCGGAGGGTGGAACCATCGAACTGAGGGCAATAAAACAGGGGACACATTTGTCAACAACAGTTCAGGATTCAGGTTGCGGCATTCCGGAAAGCGAATTTGAAAACGTGTTTATCCCCTTTGAGCAAATTGAAGCTGTCAATGGATTGAAAAAAACGGGAACCGGATTGGGATTATCAATTACCAAAACCCTGGTTGAATTGCATGGCGGGAGCATTACCATTAACAGCACAGAAGGAAAAGGAACTCAAATCGAATTCTCGTTACCTCTTTTCCCGCAAAGCAAAATCAATGGCCCTGCCGATGACAATATGCCGATCTCCCCGGTTGATCCTGTCATACCGAAAACGATCTATGCGCATAACGACGATATTTACCATTCTCGTGTTTTGGCAAAAGAGACGGAAACAGACAGTTCCAATCCGTGCATTTTGATAGTGGACGATGAACCGGTAAACCTGACTGTCTTAAACAGTCAGTTAACAATGGCTGGCTACAATACCGTATTGGCCTCTTCCGGTATCGAGGCTTTGGGAGCTATCGAAGAAAATGATATTGATTTGGTCTTACTTGACTACATGATGACCGATTTGAATGGCTTTGAAGTTTTGAAAAAAATAAGAGAGCTTGAAAACAATCCCACCTCATTTCCCGTGATCATGATTACTGCTTTTTTTCATTCCGACACGGCAGCAAAGTGTTTTCAGCAGGGCGCCAACGACTATTTGTATAAACCGGTTAAAAAAGAAGACCTGCTGATGCGGGTCAAAAACCAACTCGATATCAAAGAGAAAGCAGAGTTGAGTGAACGGCTTAAAACCTATAAGAAGATCGATTTTGATTTACGTCGATTAAGAAAAATCGAGCAGGTTATCAATCTGCTTGAGGAAAAAATAATCATCGCCCAACATGACAAGACAATCGTGTTCTGCAACAAACCCGCCACAGAATACTTAGGGTATTCTCCCCGGGAGTTACACGGGAAAAAGCTAAACAGCATTATTGCCAAGGAAAGCGTGTCTAAATTGTGGAAAAACGCCTCTCGCCTTGAAAGTGTTCATCGGCTTGAAAACACACTACTGGAATCCCGTGTTGTTGTGCACAAAAAAAATGGGGAGCAAGTCCGATCATCGGTATCCATATCGCAATTTGAAAGCCAAGAGGGTCCTGAATTGATTTTGATTGTCAAATCCGTGCAAGGAGCCGAGTTGGACCAAAGCATAAAAGAGTTGGCTGTTGCCCTGATGAACAATTGTCTGTTGCTCTGGGAAACCTATACCGGAAAAACGAAGCTGCAATTGGCCCAGGAAAGTGACATATGGACCGTTTCCTATGATTCCCAAAAAGGACAGTATAAAGCACAGACAATGGAAAAGTACTTGAAACTTAAATCCTTTCCTGCAAAACGTCCACGAATCAACGCAATTGCCAATACTGTTTTATTCGTTCTGAATCAGCCGGAAGTTCCCACGGAAAAAAAGGAAAAATTAAAGGAACTGCTGGACCAGTTTTCCGATGCGAAGCAAGCAATCCCATAGTAGCTGAGCGTAACAATGAAACTATTTAAGGAAATGGTTTCATTCTTAGATGCGGCAACTATGGGAAATGACATATAGTTCTATCCACCACCCCCGACTCTCCAAAAAAAACATCCTTTTGAGTTTTCAGCTAAATCAAAACAACCTCGGGGTCCTACACTATTGCATCATTTCCCGCCAGGGATAAAATGAGTATAAAATGGCTTTTTTATCTTAAAAATACGATCAACGAGCTCCTCACAACCGCTTACCTTGTCTTTCATTAAACAATTTCTTCTCTTTTTATCCCTTTGTTTTTCTTGAAAGACTAATCAGTTCCTCTATACTTTTTCGAATACCGGAACCGTATGCCTGATCGTCTGGTTTAACAGAAGGGGTAGGTTTGTTATAAGTGCGCCGATAATCGGATTTGTCGTTGGTTTCTGTGCATGTTTCGGGAAGAGAATAACCAGTTAAGATGCCTGAGATAATCCGCCGGTTTGATGGGAACTATTTTGGGGAAGAAACCTTTATTTTTTACAGGAGAAAAGTCATGTCAAAAAAAACTTTTTTGAAAATAACTATCGGGGTCGGTATTTTGGCGTTTGCACTCCTGTTTACGAGCCAAAGTATTCTGGCAAAGAAGCAATTGACCGGCTACCAGATCATGAAGATACAAAAAAGAGTGCAAAAGGCAAAAACCGAGTACCAGGAACAACAAATGTTGTTAATCGATAAAAATGGAAAGACAAGAAAGCGCAGTGTGCGGGAGTTTGGCAAGGAAACGGGAAAAGATATCCACAAGGCCATGATCACCTTTCTCAGTCCATCCAATATTCGAGGAACGGCCCTCTTAACATGGCAAAACAAAGAAAGGCAGGATGATCAATGGTTGTACCAGCCGGCCAGAAGGAAATTGCAGCGCATTGGAACCGGGTCCAAAGGAGAGTATTTCATGGGAACGGATCTTACTTACGAGGATATGCAAAGCGAAGAGCTGGAGCATTTCAAATACCGATTGATGAAAAGGGAGAAGCTGGGAGGGGTTTGGTGTTACAAGGTTGAAGCTAAACCAAAAACCAAGGAGAAAAAACGGGAAAGCAATTACAGTAAACGTATTCTTTGGGTCCATACCAAGCACTTCTATACCATTCAGACTAATTTTTACGATAGACGTGGTCGATACGTGAAGCAAATGAAAGCCAGAAAGTTTAAAAACGTCGGGGGGAAGCTTTGGCGACCGGATGAAACGGTAACTTTGAACAAAAAGCTCAAACACAAAACCGTAATTAAGGTAACAAAACGGACTGTTAACAGGGGAATAGCAGCAAAGGTCTTCAAAAAGGAGTATCTGACTGCCAGATCCCATATGTAACTGTTCGGATAAGGAAGTCATTGGATGGAGCATCTGATCGTATGCTGCAGAAACAGGCCTTTGGCGGTAGTGGTCATTCTGTTTTTAATCACCATGTTTTTTCTGTTCCAGGTTTTAACCAATCTTAAACTTGATGCATCGATTGACGGCATGATTATCAAAAACAATCGCGACTACCTGGATTATCAGGAAACAAAAAAAGAGTTTGTAACGGATAATACCTCGTTGATCTACATAAAAGACGACGAAATTTTCTCTAAAGAGATACTGACGGCAATCGATGAGGTGTTTTACCAACTGGAGGAAACTCCGGGTGTGGTCCGCATCGACAGTCTTTTTAACGTTAGAAACTTTAACGGCACCAGCGGTACTTTGGAGATCAATCCTCTCATCCAATATATACCTGATAACGAAGAAATTGAGGATCTGAAGAGAATTGAAGGGAATGCCATCCGTAATCCCTTGCTGGCCAGAAACCTGATTAGTGATGACGGATCTATTGCTATCATCAATGTACTGGCTGAAAACACGGAGCATGAGAAAGAGTTTAACATGCGCATGGCCAATGATATCGAAGCGGCTCTCGAAAAAATAAAGGGTAAGGTCGAACGTGTTTTCCAGCTTGGCACTCCATATCGCAGGGATTTGATCAGTCGCAGCATTCTCGGGGACCTTTCAACGCTTATACCCCTGGCGCTTTTTGTGGTACTGGTTGTGCTGGCGGTTCTGCTGAAAAGTTTGAATGGGGCCGTGATTCCGATCATTACAGGAAGTCTAAGCGTCCTTTGGACTCTTGGATTTATGGCTTTTTGGGGAATCCCCGTTACCATCCTGACTGCCATTGTTCCTCCCATGTTACTGGCTTTGGGCTGTACCGAAGACATCCATATCATTTCCGAATATTTCGAAGGTTTGCAGGCTGGACTGAGTCGCTTTGATGCCGTTCAGTTCCTGGCCCCCCAAATCGGTAATGCGATATTGTTAACCGGTATTACCACCTTTCTGGGGTGCCTTTCCATCACCTTCAATGAAATCAACCTTTTAAAGCAGTTTGGCGTGGCCGCTGCTTTTGGTATTATTGCAAATTTTGTCATCACGGTTTCCCTGGTACCGGTTTACCTGAGGTATTTTGGCAGTGAGAAAGCACCTATCCAGGGAAAAAGCGGATTTTCAATTTACCACACTCTGGCGCGAGGTATCTGTCACATCGTTTTGCATCACAAAAAGCCGGCCATCGTCGCATCGCTGGTGATTGTGGTGGGACTTGGCGCAGGTATTCCGGAGGTGAAAATCGACAACAACCTGATCGGTTATTTTCGCAAAGACTCTCCCATACGCAAACGAAGCGATGAACTGAATCAAAAAATAGCCGGTTCGGAGATTTTTTATATTGTTCTTTCCTCACGGCAAAAGAATGCTTTCAAAGACCATGAATACTTGAAAATGATTCTGGAAATCCAGGCGTTTATCAAGGCAAAGGGCGATTTCGACTTTTCACTGTCTGTGGCAGATCACGTTGCCCTGGTTGAAAGGGAAACCAATTACGGGAAACCGGAGCATTATACCATTCCCGAATCAAAGGAAACCATTGCTCAACATCTGTTGCTGTTTCACAGGCATGACCTGGATCGTTACATCAACTATGGGTATGACAAGGCGAACATAATTGTCAGGCATAACATTTCATCGTCATATGAGCTTAAGCAAGCTTTGGCCGGACTGGAGAGTTATATTACAAAAAAACACGGAGACAAAATCACCTTTCTTTTTACGGGTGAAAACATTTTGTTACTGAAAGCTACCGATACAATGGCTGCCGGATTAGCCAAATCATTGCTGTTTATGTTTCTTTTTATTTTTCTTTTAATCTCCATTCTATTTCGGGACCTAAAACTCGGACTGATTTCCCTGATCCCCAATGCCGTTCCCATTATCATGATTTTCGGTGTGATGGGATACTTCAACATTCCATTAAACACCGGAACAACGATGATTGCTGTTATCAGTATTGGTGTGGCCGTGGACGATACTATTCATTTGATGACCAGGTTTAGACACGCTTTTAATCAAGGGTTCTCAATGGAAAAAGCAGTCAAGTCCGTTATCAGGGCCGAGGTCAGACCTGTGTTTGCTTCCACTGTCGCTTTGACGGCGGGTTTTTCAGTGCTTGGTCAATCGAATTTCATGCCTGTTGTCTATTTTGGAATCTTGTCCGGAGCCGTGATGGTTTTTGCTTTTTTTGCCGATCTTGTCGTAACACCCGTCGTGATTACCTTAGTCAGCACCAATCCTGCAGAAGCCAACCAGACGGGGCAAGCGCCTCCAATGAATTAATTTTTAGAGAACAACTATTGAGGTAAAAATGAAATCAATCCAATCCATTCCCCGTTTGCCATACCTACTAATGATTGTTGCTATAGTAAGTCTGCCCTTTCATTCCTTGCAGGCTGATAGCTTTGACAAGGATTTCGCTGATTTTGAGGAGTTTAATACGGAAGAAACAGTCAAGAAAGAGCCTAGGAAAAACGCCGTTCAACGTTTTTTTGCCGATGCTTCGACGGCACTTGATGTCAAATTTGAGCTTAAGGCCATGAGTTATCCCCATGAAGTTCCTACGGAAAGCGAAGAGGAGAAAGAATACAAAGACGATAACTCGACGGTGATTGAAGAGATTTTGTCTTACGAAACCTCCGTAGAAAGAGGCGATCATCGATTTACCACCTCCGGTTGGTTCACCATGGGTAGTCAGGAGGACACCTATCATTCATTCACCGATTCCACCGAAGAAAAAGATAGAAGACGACGCAATCACGAAATTAATGAACTGTACTGGTTCTGGGACACCACCTATTTCGATGCAACACTTGGGAAGAAGGTGTTTAAAAACGGTATCTCCACAAGCTTTTCTCCCGTAGATCGAATTTCTCCCTGGGACTGGAATGATCCGCTTTATCCAAGACAATTGGGGACCTGGTTGACTTCGGTGATGATACCGATTTCCAGCTTGAACTTTACCGTTGCTTATTTCCCTCTATTTGTTCCTTCCAAGTATCCCAGTTTGAGATCCCGCTGGATTCCTCCTTCCAACACCATTATTGAGAACCGAAGAGACGACACCGACAGTTTCTCGGCCGAGACCGACTACGAATATGTCTATCCCGATCCTTCGGACCAGTATTTCACCAAGCTGGAACTGACCACAAATATCGGCATGGATGTTTACCTATCTCATTTTGAGGGTTATTCCCCTTATCCGGTGATTCGAACAGAAACCATATCCCCGGGGAACAATAAATACTATATCGAGCATGTCCCTGTTAAAAACACCAGTGCGGGATTGTCTTTTGTCTATGAACAATTTGAATTTCATGCCGAAGCGCTTGCTCAAAGCAACAATGAAAAAGACGAAGACAAGGTAGAGCATAAAGATGATGAGTATATATCGTATATATGCGGAATGATGTTGGTGTTCGAAGATGTCATTTTCACCTTGGATTACGTCAATGAAACGATCACAAAGGAAAAGCCAGAAAACGAGTATGAAAGCTCCGAGGAGCTTCGCAGCAGATTACACGGCTGGATCAGTTCCTTTACTTATGAGTTTACCCCATATCTTAATGTGCGTTTGGCAATGATCGCGAATACTGAAGATGGCGGCCAGGTAAGAGATTGCACCGTTAACTGGGAAATGATCGACAGATTGAATCTCAGTTTGAAATGGCAAACATTTGAAGGAGAAGAAGACAGCTTTTTAAACGAACAATGGGGTCATAACGATCGATTCGTTCTGGGGCTACAGTACACCTTTGCCAATGAAAGAGATATTTGATTGTTACGGGTTAAGCAGGTTTTCGTTCAGACACAGGTAAATCTTATTTTTATGTATATCTTATGAACTGTTTTCTAGGTATCGATGTCGGTTCTGTTTCGACAAATATTGTTCTCATTGATGAAAACGATAATATTATTGAGAAAAATTATTCATTTACGCAAGGTCAGGTCCTAAACGCCTTGAAAAGGAGTTTTAAAACGTTAAGGAGTCGGCTTTCGAAGGATCTAAACATTCTGGGAGTAGGCGTTACCGGAAGCGGTGGCGAACTGGCCAGCGCAGTGGTTAATGCAGATCTCTATAAAACGGAGATCTTTAGTCACGCAATAGCGGCGATTCACGAATTTCCCGATGTTAGCACCATTTTTGAGATTGGTGGCCAGGACTCAAAAGTCATCTATATCAAAAACGGTACACTGGAAAGCTCAAAAATGAATGAGTGGTGTGGGGCCGGTACGGGGTCAATGCTGGATGCCCAGTCAGCCAGGCTTGGTATTCCTGTCGAACGCTTGGGAGAATTGGCTGTTAAAGCCAAAAAGGCGATCGATTTCCGAACCCGGTGTGGCGTTTTTATTGAATCTTGCGCCATCAATGCTCAAGCCAGGGGATACCCGATTGACCAAATTGCATCCGGACTTTGCCATGCTTGTGCTAAGAGTTTTTTCAACACTCTGCATATCGACCGAAAAAGTCTGAAGCAGCCCATCATATTTCAAGGAGGAGTCGCAGCCAATCTTGGAATGAAGAAAGCCCTGGAAAAGTATATCAACGACGGCCAAGACTCGGAATGCGAGTTGCTCATACCCCAGCATTACAATGTGATGGGCGCCCTTGGTATTTCATTGTCAGTCAAAAAAGCGTTTGCAAGAAAACCTTTTAAAACTAAATTTCGCGGATTCGATACCATAAGCAACATGGGCAGCAGAATCGTGGATGCCGATCCAACTATCGAAACACCAAACAGGTTGATTAACGAATATGGCGATATCCTGGAACTGACCGTGAACGAGGAAGTCGTTGCAACTCTTTAAATCAAAGATGTTAATCTAAACAATATCAACCTATGAATACGATCGAAAAATTCATACAAGCAGTTCAAGCGAGTTCCCCAAAAAAGCCTTATCTCGGGTGGCTTTGCACCTACACCCCGGTAGAGATTTTTCATGCTGCCCGTTTTACCCCTTTTGGAATAAAAAAAAGCTTCAGTACCGAATCGCAGGATGTGTATCTTGGTCACAATCTTTGCCCGTATGTTCATAGTGTATTTGGAGATGCCCTTCAAGGTCGCTACGGTTTTTTGGAAGGCGTCGTTATTGCCCATTCGTGTGAATGCTTTCGTCGTTTGTATGACGGCTGGTTGCAATTCAAGGAACGCATCACTCCCGGTTTTTCCTACCTGTTAAATGTACCGACGATACGTTCACCGAACGCCATAGACTATTTTGAACAAAGCCTGCGGCAACTCATAACCTCCCTGGAGGAACAATTCAATGTAAACGTTACCGAAGATGCTCTTCATGAATCGATTGCCGTTTATAACAGGATGCGCAGGCTGATGCAAAAACTCTATCGATTGCGCATGCTCGAACCCGCCCCTATTAGCGGTTCCCAGGTACTGGAAATTCTGGACTTGGCCATGACAAGCGTAGTGGAAGATTTCAATTGCCATTTGGAATCCTTGTTGGAAACGCTGGCAAAAGACGATGACCTCCCTGCAACTTCAACGGACAAGCAAAGGCTGCTGGTTTTTGGTAGCGTCTTCAATCCTGAAATTATTCGTTTTATTGAAGGTGATGAAATCGGAGGAATGGTAGTTTGCGAAAACGCCTGCAATGGATTGAGGTTCATTGAAACCACTGTCGAACCGACGGATAATCCCCTGGGGGCAATTGCCTCCGGCTACCTGAAGAAAGCTCCTTGTCCAAGAATGGCCAATGAAAATGTCACGGACCGCTTATGTGATTTGATCGATCGCTATTCCATTGATGGCGTCATATACTATATTCCAAAATATTGTGAAAACCTCTATCTGGACTATCCGCTTATTCGTGAGAAGCTCGATCAAATTGATATCCCCCATAAAAGGCTGGAGGGGGGGATCTCGGGAGATTTCAATAAAACTGAACTAAGATCGTTTATCGAGACGATTGCGTTAAAAAAAGAGATGAAGGATTTTGCATGAAAACCAGGGAAAAACAGTTTCATGATTTTATGGCGTTAGCCCGGGAAAAGGAAAACAGGGCAACCATGGAAAATCACGGTGAAAAGATAAAAAAGCTGAATAGCAATAAAACCAGTGTGCTAACGGCCTCTCAAAAGAGAGGGAGATTTCTCACCGATAACCTGGTCAAGGCCTACAGCCCTGATAAAACGGTCGTCTGGCACAGTCTTTTTATGCCTACCGAGTTGTTTTACGCCATGGATATTGTACCTTTTTCCACCGAAATGGTTTCTGCCGGAATCGCAGGCGCCGGGTTGAGCAGGAAACTGGTTGAAACCGGCGAAGATTACCTTGGAAGTTACGACAGTTGCTCGTTTGTCACTTGCTCTTACGGCGGAATCAACCAAAATGTTTTTCCGGAGCCGGATTTTATTGTTACCACTTCCCAACTCTGTGATCCGGAAAGGAAACTGGCCGGATTCGCAGCTCATCGTTACGGTAAGCAAGAATTCTATATTGATGTCCCCTATGGTGCTTATAGCCAAAATGAACAACACTATTCACAATCGCTTGATTACCTTGCCCGGCAGTTCGAAAACCTGGTTCGCTTTTTGGAAGAAAAAACCGGAAGGAAACTCGATCAAGAAAACCTTAAAGAAGTATTTGACCATTCAAATCGAGCCAGGGAATGGTTCATAAAAATCAACAAACTAAGGGAAAAGAACTGCCCAATTAAAGGAATCAAAGCACTCGATTTTTCTGCCGTCCTGTTGAATACCTGGGGTACGGCTGAGGCCGTTGATATTTACAAAACCCTTTATCAGGAGCTGTTAACCGCTTCGCAAACTGAATCCAACGACCCGAATAAATTCAGAATCGGTTGGATTCATCTTCGACCGTATTATGACAATACACTGTTCAATTACCTGGAAAAGCGATGCTCCGTTGTCGTTGAAGAGATCAACTATGTTTTCTGGGATGAATTCGATGCGGCTGATCCTTTTCGCAGCCTGGCCCGTAAAGTACTAGCCAATCCAATGTATTCACCCCTGGACTATAAATTCCGAATTTATGAAAACATGATCAAAAAATACCGGGTAGATGCCATTATCGGATTTGCACACAAAGGCTGTCGGCACTACTACAGTGCGATCCATCTGGCTGCCGCCAAATTCAAAGACGAGGTGCCTGTATTGATCATCGACGGAGATTGCATCGACCCGAGAGCGTATTCCTTTCCCTTGCTCAAAACAAGGGTGGATGCTTTGATTGAAACATTGGAAGTATCTTGACTTACCCCATTCGGTAAAATCCGGATGACATAAAACCTATCCTTTCCCGGGATGAGACAGGACCAATGAAAGGTACCCCTCTTCCGTCAAGTAACTTCAGGATGAGCCTTTGCCTAGTCTATCCCGGTCAGGAAATCGGGGTGGAATAGGATTTTCTGCATGTGATCATAAAATCTGCCGACATGGATACCGTCCACTAAGGCATGGTGTACTTGCGCGTTCAGCGGCATTTTTAGAAGCTTGCCTTCCTCGAAATACTTCCCCCAGGCAAATCGTGGAATTGAATCGACAGGATTCAGGTCGATAGGGTGAGTAAAAGCGGTAAACGATACCCAGGGAATTGATGTCATGAACAGCAAGTCGTCTCGTTCCGTTTCGTAGTCTATCGTTTGATGCTCCTTGACATCAGCTATTGCTTTCGTTGCCTCGCTTGAGAAAACTGAAAAGTTGTCGTTAAAGTCAAATGTACAAAAGCTAAACAGGTCGTTTTGCGAGAGAATAGTGGTCGATGGATGAACCTGGTCGTGTTCTACAACCTTTTCCTTGCGAATACGATATCGGAACTCCGGAACTGCGTTAGCTGCCAGCGTGATAGCATACAGTATCGCCACTGAGAACGATATCCCGCACCGCTTGACCGCAGGACAGAATACCGACAGATCAACATTGGCGCACATACTGAAATGAGGAGAAGCTAAAGCGTTAAACAGTTTAAAATGATTATAACGTGGCCAGGTTTCCAGGTCGATGAAACGCATTTTTCCTCTTGGTTGGAACTGATCAATCTGCGTATTACCATTATGAAACGCTTGAATGAGAGTATTCGTATGAACAGCATGACTCGGGAATAAATCAAAGACAAGCGTAAAATCCCCTTAAGATAAAACGTCAAAACTCAAGATCCGTATTTATCTTTCTTAAAGCACCCTCACTCTTTGGTCGAGCAGCAAGATTTATTGTGTAAATGCGATGAAGTAGGAAGAAGATTTAAAATTTCTTGCAAAACAGCTATGGTAAACATGCTCGCTAAATACTTTCGAAATTCTTTGTGATCCCGAGAATCAAGAGAAAGCTCTTAACCATCCCTGTTCAAAACCACAACGTTTAGTCTGATCATTTAGATCATGAAAAAGGCTTTTTTGTTGATCTCCCTGTTTATGTACGTTACATGTAAGTACCGCCAAGAATTAGCAGTACTTTCCAAAAAATCGGAACGGAAAAGCGAAATTGACAGAAGCAAAGGGAATGGTTGATTCCCGGACAATAGTCAGGTAGTTCGTGTGATGCAGGGATAAAAGAGCCCTATCCAAAAGGAGAAGCTTCTGTCTGCTTTTGATAAATCCAAACAAATGGAAATATTCAACCATGATTTTGGAGGAATTAATATGGAATATTTGGCAAAACTAACCCAATTGGCGTTTCAATTTGGCCCTTTCATGTTTGCATTGCTGTTCACGCTCTATATAAGCCGGTGGGGCTATAGGAAATACAATGAAGTAAATGTCAGGACCAGTCCACCTGCTTCGGATAAAGAAAAAAACACCATGTGGATCTATTTTCTGGCTTCCACTGTCTTAGGTTTTATTTTGGTAATTGTGTCAATTTATTGGTGGTTTCAATCTCAGAAGGCCACATATGTGTTTACCGGAAAGATAAGTGATCTAAGTGAGGTAGAAGAAGTTGTATCCAATGAACTCTACTTTAAGCAGGAGTTGCTCAGCAGATTGGAAGAGAACTTACCCCAAAAAAGAAATGAGCTTTTTGTGTTTATCCAAAATCGACCTTTTGAAACAAACCAATCGTTTCGAGTCAGGTATTTCAAACAGGGGAGTAAAAACGAAGAATCGATGTCCATAAACTATAGCCCAGAGCCCGAAGTGGAATACTATGTTGACTATGATACAACGGCACAAAGAAGTGTTCTGAAACCCGTTAATCAACCGTCGGCATTTTTGATGCCGGGAATGACTGTTTATGCCCAGGATTTCACTCAAAACTTATCATCTGGTTCAAAAAGCATATTAAAGGTAGATTTTAAAGATGAGCAAATTGCCAGGTTGCAAAATGAAGGAACGGCAGTAGGTACTAAAATTGACATCCTTGACGGGCTGGATAGGTTAAGCAAGGAAGAACTGACACCATATATCGAAACGATTACGGAAAAAGAATCTATGATAACGACCTTGTTGGATCTAAGCCGGCATACTGACAAGGAGCTCTCATTTAAAGCACAAAAAATCGTGGATAAAACTTCCCCGACTATTAGTTCATTCCTGGCTGAAAATCTTGTTAAAAGCGGCAGTAGTCGGGAACAAGCGACCTCAATTCTTTTTAGGATGGAACAAGAAAGGGCTCAGCAGATCTTGTCCAGCATTCCAAGGGCAAGCACAGGTGCCTGGTATCCGCAGCTATCACAAAATATCAGTGATTCATCCAACCTGAAAATCTTGTTTCCTACCGGGTCTTCAAAAGGAGATCGCTATTACGTTAAAGCATTGTGGGATCCCGGAAATTCCGAATCAGTGGAATGCCTAACCAAGTTGTTTCACAGTTCCCTTTCCCATAATAGAAGCTATGAAGAAGAGCTTGCATTGATGCAGGGGAAAGACAAGGACAGGAAAACTCGCTGGGTGTATTGGTATTCAAAAAGCTGGGCACTGTCAATTGCGGACGGAATCAAAAAATGCGGGGCAGAGGCCTCCTTCGAGTCCATTAAAGATTAGTTGAATGTATAGATAACATATTGAAATTTAAAATAAAGAAGTAGAGATTCCGCATTTAACCGAAACCTCTTTGATATTTTTCTTTGTTTGAATAATTAGTGTCTGAGCGAAAAGTCGCTAAACCATTAATCAGCCCGAAAATTAACGTGCTGTCAGCCGTCAGCTTAAGGCATTACAAAGACAAGTAAAAACTGGCTGAAAGCTCCCTTTGGTAGGGGTTAAACCGGTTTTCGTTCAGACACTAATTAACTTTGATTTTTGAAGCAGTCCAAGGTATTTTGAGAATACTGTTAGATGGGGTATCAACAAACGGCAGATTACCGAAAAAGCACTGGACAACCCTCTATCCAATTTGATTGGATTTACCTGCGATTTCCATTTCTGCCGACCAGCCAGGCGTCCAGTTAACCATGTAAAATCGCATTGAGTTGAAATCGGGGGACATGACCTTTGTTAGGCCGAATTACGTGGCTTGCAGCAAGAACCTGATTTCGCAGATTCGAAGCGAAAGTCTCCCGTTGACACGACACTGGCGTGAGTAGCAGATCATTCTTCCACCCGCATGTTCCTTGCTATGAATCTCCTTAAGGCCTGTTTGCATAGGCTTAATAATTCTCCTTATCTGTTATTGATTTTTCCTCCTTTGTTTTGGGCGGGTAATGTTGTCTTGGGGCGTGGTGTGAATCAGATTATTCCGCCTGTTACCCTGGCCTTTTGGCGTTGGACGGTTGCACTGGTAATTCTGTTGCCATTGACATGGTCTCGCGTGCGAAATGACTGGCAAGTAATTCGGAAGAACTGGAGGATTCTATTGCTATTATCATTCCTCGGTATCGCCTGCTTTAATACCATGCTGTATACCGCAGTTCACACCACAACGGCACTCAACGGAGCCCTCATTCAAACATCTATGCCGGCCTGGATCGTTATGCTGGCTCTGTTGTTATACAAAGAGAAAATTGGCGGAATTCAATCCCTGGGGGTGTTGATTTGCATATTGGGGGCTTTTTCGATTATCACCCGCGGTGACTTGAGTTCTTTTTCCGGTCTGAAGGTAGTGGAAGGAGACATCTGGATGATGACAGCAGTGGTACTCTATGCTCTCTACTCCATCTTTCTGCGTAAACGTCCGCAAATGGATGACCTGAGTCTGGTGACCGTCATATTTGCGCTTGGAGTGCTGATGTTGTTCCCGCTTTACGTCTGGGAATTCATTTCTGTCGGCGGGGTGGCGGTCGATGAGATTGTCCTGGGCAGTGTTTTGTATGTCGCCATATTCCCTTCCATATTAGCCTATTTATGCTGGAACCGCGGAGTGGAGTTGGTTGGGGCAAGTACAGCCGGGTTGTATATCAATTTTACTCCCCTGTTTGCTTCAGTCCTGGCGGTGATGTTACTTGGTGAATCGCTGGAAATGTATCACCTGGTAGGCGCTTTAATGATTATTGGCGGGATGATACTTTACAACCGAATGAGCGGAGATTCTTAAACCCCGTCAACCCTTTGTACGAGTTCAGTAAAAGGTTGCAAGAAAGCGAACGAGTTGATAAAAGAACCCTTCAACTCATTGGCAGAAGGCGATTTAAAACCATTCCATATTCACAAAACAGCTTTATTAAAAAGGGGAAATTCGAGATAATCTGCAATTTCCATTGCACAATTACCTCTATGATTTTCGATTCCCGTAAGCATGATTAAATCCGCTTCAAATTTGATTGGTAAAAAGTATGGGTCTAAGGTGGTTGCGGTTTGGATCTGGAAATGTGGTTCATCGTTCGAATTTTCATGCCTTACAACTTGTTTCCAATGACTGCTCGAAGCCCGATTCATGATTGCCTGATTGGATTTTGGGCCATGGGTTGTGAAGTTTGCAGCATCGATTGGACCAGTTGATAACAAGAGACCACCGCCGGATACGGCAACAGGTTTTATACCAATGATATGCAATATGGGTTTGTTTGCCTTTACAGCAACTCTATAAACACTTTCAACGAACTGTTATGAAGGGAATTAGAAGATTTATTTTATTCATTGAATCGATCAATGAGTTTGTCGGACGGGCTGTTTCCTGGGTTACCTTCGGGCTCGTGATATTGGTCTTTACTGATGTGGTGATGCGATATGTGTTTAGAACCAGTTTTGTATTCGTGCAGGAGATGGAGTGGCACCTGTTCTCAGTGATATTCCTGGTTGGTGCCGGGTACACCTTGCTTCATGACGAACATGTCCGCGTGGACATCTTTTATCAGCGTATGTCCAAAAAGTCCCAGGCCTGGGTTAATCTCATCGGAACAGGGTTTTTTCTGTTTCCCGGATGCTTTATGATTATAGCCACAGCCATTCCTTTTGTAACGGATTCTTTCTCGGTTCTGGAAGGCTCGCCTGATCCGGGTGGAGTGCCTTTTCGATTTATTTTGAAATCGATGATCCCAATCGGGTTCGTTTTTGTTGCATTACAGGGAGTTTCACTATTCTTGAAAAGTCTGTTCACGATTTTGGATCTGGATCTGGAATTGGAAAATGACGCTTTAGCGAGTAACCAACCGACAACAGGGGAGGGATAAAATGGCTGCTATTTTTATGGATTACCTGCCGGCATGGATGTTTCTGGCCCTTACCATATTGTTGATGGCCGGTTACCCGGTTACATTCACCTTGATGGGAACTGCCCTGGTGTTTGGTTTAATCGGATTTGGATGGGAGTTTTTCAGTCTTTTTCCCTTACGGGTATGGGGTGTGATGACCAATATCACTTTGATGGCTGTGCCCCTCTTTGTCTTCATGGGAGTGATGTTGGAACGATCGGGCCTAGCCGAAGAGTTGCTGGAAACCATGGGATTGCTGTTTGGTCGAATCCGTGGTGGTCTTGCTGTGTCTGTTGTCGTTGTAGGAGCCCTTTTGGGAGCATCGACCGGTATTGTGGGTGCTACTGTCGTAACCATGGGATTACTGGCTGTGCCCACCATGCTCAGGAACGGATATCAAAAAGAGC
>JANQLH010000500.1 GCA_028280735.1 SAR324 cluster bacterium
CTCTATTCCTCCCCGTTGCTTTTGATCAAGCATTTTGGACTTTTCACGGCATTCGGCGTAATAACGGCCCTGTTTTTAACCTTAACACTTACTCCTGCCATATTGACATTTTGGAGGATTCCCACATTCAAAGCTAAAAAGGACACATCGGAAAAATCGGTGTCTGATGGGTTCATTCAGTCATTGCTGCTGAATTGGGGGCGAATGATCAGGACATTCCCCAAGGCAACGCTGGTTGTTTTCGCTGCTGCCACTCTAATTGCCGGAATCTCCATGACTAATTTGGAGTTTGAAGGCGGAATGATGGCTGATTTCAAGGAAGACTCTCCAATGAAACAGAGCGATAAGTTCATTAATAAAAACCTTACCGGAACAGGGGAGTTCAACCTGGTTTTTAAGTTTCGTGATCGGGTCAATCTCGAAAGCAAGATGATTTCAGCAGAACTCAATCAACGAATCACAGAGCTGGATAAAGTATGGAAGACGGCATATTCCGAATATGATGTTGCCGGCGCTTTGATCACTGATCTAAGAACCTGGTCCGAAAATCCCTCCGATCATCAGGATCAATTGGAAAGCGCGCTAGCCTTATTGCAGGACATATTTAATGAAGAATACATGGTCGAAAGCGAGACAGCGGAGACGGGATTCGAGTCTGATACTGCTGCATTATTAGACGAGCTGACGGAAATGGATTCTGAGGAACCGGCAACAGATGAAGGTGAGTTGGATGCTTTCTCCGATTTGGGAGACCTGGCAGATTCCGAAGAGTTATCAGAAAGTTCGATGCAGTCCGGTCCTTTTTCCGACTACACGGCAGAACAAGTTGCAGGGTTGAAAGACATCAACAGACGCCTTAAGCTTTCCGAGGAATCTTGGGAGAAAACCGGATTGGCTGTGGTCGGGTTAAGGGAAAGCAAGTCCGGTGTTCAGGGTCAGCAAGTGATTCGACAATTGGAACTGGTAAACGACATCTTTGCGGCTGACATCAAACAACCACAGGTGTTGCATAAACTCGAAACCCTAAGATCCGAGCTGGTGGCAATGGAATCACCAACTGTTGATTTCAGTGGTGAAACGAGAAAACCCACGGGATTTCTGACCAGTCCGGTTGACCTGGTTCGCAAAACCTATAGCGTATTTTATCATGATGAAAATCCTGCGTTTAAAAAGATTCCCGATTCTGAGAGTGACGATCTTGCCGACAAAACGCTGACTGATCGCGGAATCATTGGCGTGGTGCTTAACCAGTCACAAAACTCCGATCGCGAAATGTTTGAAAGCATGGTGAGTGCCAATTTCAAGGAATTCCAGGTAAATATCATGTCCAGGGACGGAGAGAGCGCTTTTATCGATCCGTATTCAGCAAACATATATGCCCTGCTGGATGAGATTTTCCCTGAAGATGATCCCTATATTGAAGATATTTCAATTGGTGGACAATCTCCTGTAACAGCGGAAGTTGTGACCTTAATTGCGACTTCTCAAATCCGCAGTATTTTGCAGGCTATGGTCTTTGTTTTCTTTATTACTTTCTTCATCTTCAGATCAGCCTGGGGTGGGTTGTATTCCGTTATTCCACTGGTTTTCACCATCATAGCCAATTTTGGAATGATGGTTCTGCTGGGTTGGAAAATCAATACCGGAACAGTGATGGTGGCCTCCATCTCGATTGGTATCGGTGTAGATTATACCATTCACTTTCTGGAGCGTTTTAAAGCCCAACTGAAGAAAGGTGACCAATTTGACCAGGCCTACTTTAATACCATTCAATCCGTGGGAAAAGCCATCTTGATTAATGCAACCTCGGTTGCAGCCGGATTCCTGGTATTGCTGCTTTCCGATCTTACCAGTATGCAAGCCATGGGACTGCTTATGACCGGCACCATGTTATATAGCACTATCGCAGCAATTACACTGCTCCCGGCAATTATATTTGTTATGAAACCCCAATTTCTGGGCAAATATAATGGAACAGCGGCCCCTGCCAATATAGTTATGAAAAATTAACTCGATGTCACTTTTGACGGGCGACAAGCCGGCTTCCTGCACTTGCCGCCGCAGAGGCGGAACTAAAAACTGATTTGGAGTCTCAATGGATGGGTAACGAGTTACCCATCCCAACATTAACAAAAAAACATTTTATGAGGACACGATGAAAAAACAACTTAAAAAAATAGGACTGATTCTTTTATCACTCACTCTTTTCCCCCTATCAAACGCTTTCGCCGAATCTCCCGAAGAAAAGGGGTATCGCATAATGAAAGCTATCGATGAACTGCCGGTGATAGAGAAAATGAACAGTGACTCCAGTTTTAAAATCTATGACTCCCAAGGGAAACTTGTTTTTACTAAAAAATCTCGCTCGGCGAATCTCACTACCGATTACAATAATCCGGATAAAAGACTGACAAAATCGATCTCTTATTTTTTTGCACCGGCAGATGACAAAGGAAATGGGGCATTAATGATTGAAAATACTGTCGGTGACGATGATCAGTGGATTTATCTTAAGGGACTTCGCAAACCCAAACGAGTGATTGGATCAGACAAAAGCTCATCGTTCATGGGATCTGATTTTTCAAATGGTGATGTGTCGGCACGTGACCTTGAAGACAGCAATTACCTCTGGCTCGGCAGCGAAGCTATCACTTTCAAAGGGAAAAAAATCAAGGTGGAGAAGATCCAATCGGTCTATAAGGATAAAAAAATGAGAGAGGACTACGGCTACAGCAAAGCCGTCGCCTGGGTTCATCCCAAGACGGGTCTTGTTTTTAGGGGCGAAATGTATAATCTCAACGGTCAATTGCAAAAAGTCATGAGTATGAATTCCTTTACCATAAAGAACAACCGAGATGGCAAAAAGGTGTTTCTGGTGACCGGCATGGAAATGAAAAACGTCCTCAAAGGTACGAAAACAATCATGGAGACCCAAAATATCAGGGTTGAACAGCAGACTAAAAAAATCAGTCCGGCGGTTTTCACAACCTCATATTTAACCCGCAAGTGGTGGTAAAGACCTCAATTGGTTTTCCCATCGGTTCTTCTTTTGATTTTCTATAAATATTAAAAGGCAAGCTTGCAATGAAACATTTAATAAACATAACACTCATCGTGTTTCTAATGTTTGGAGTATACCTTCCTGCTATTGCGGATGATTTTGATGATCTGGCCGGTCTTTCGGATGACCATCCGGTGGAAGACACTGATTCCGGATTGGATGGTTTGGCCGGCGCCGGTGATCCGGATCCGGATTTTTCAGAAGAGCTCGGCGCTGAAACAGATGATACCTCCGGAATATCACTGTCTTTCGGCGGTTACTTGAAAATACTGGGGTACTGGAATGAAGAAAAGTATTCCGATTCACTTTGGGAGTATTATCAAGGATTGGCCATGGGCGGGCATGAGGTGCCGCAGGAGCAAAAGCTGAGCGGATTTAACAATGTCGGAACCCGAATGCAGTTGAAAGTGGAAGGGTATCTGGCCGATAAAGCCCGCTTATTCAGTGCCTTCAACCTAAATTATAACCTGGCCCAATCCCTTCATGAGGACAGTACCTCCAATGATGAAGAGGATAAGTCCGAAATACGCATGATCGAAAGCTTTGTAGAGATTTATGATAACAGCAGGACCTGGAAGATCGGATCACAAATTGTTACCTGGGGGTATATGGAAGGATTTGAGGTACCCACAGATAGATTGAACGCCAGGGATGAATCGTATAAAAGCACGGAATACGAAGACAGCAAACTTGCCAGTACAGGTATATTTCTGACCCAGGCTATCGGTAATCAGCAATTGGAACTGATCTATATTCCAGTCACAAAACCCAATGTTGCGCCCGAATTCACAAACTATCTTTATACCGGCACAGATGAAGACCCGGAAAAAAAACCTGACAATTCCAAATGGGCAACCAGGTTTGTTGCAACTGTCGGAAATCTGGATGCAACCCTGAGTTTTATCGAGGGATTGGATAATGATCCCGACCTTAATGTATCTGGTGACGCTAAAGTTTATAACCGAGTGAGAAGTCCGGGCTTGGATCTGCAGGTTAATTTTGGAAGCTTTCTGGCAAAATTCTCCGGAGCCTACTATTACACGGAAGATACTGAAGGTGATGATCCGAATACAAAAAACCACTGGGGTAAATACGCAGCAGGGGTTGAGTTCAGTGTCAGCGGCTCCACCATAAATTTGTATGCAGGTCAGGAAGTTATTGAAAACTATGATGACTCAGAAGCTGCGCAATCCAAAAATCTCCTCCTAGGCCAGCTGCGGGAGCGAACAGATTTTGTTTCGGGCCATATCAATGCCGATTTTCTCACCGGCAATGCCTTAAATCTGGTTTTGATGGCTGCCGGTTATTGGGATGAAGAGGGGGAGCCGGTTCAGTCGATCTATAAAATGACATTCAAGTATAAGCTTGCGGATGGTTTGGAAGTTTTGTGCAGTCCCATGTATGTGAATTATATGGAAAGCACTTTCGTCGATTGGCAGGCTGAAGTGAAATACTCGTTTTAGCAATAGTGATTGTTGTGCTTTTGCCCTGACTTATCATGGAGATCGATAGCAAAGGGGGCTTGAGCACAATCACAAACATGGTATTTGAAGTAAAAACAAAACATAAAACTAGTGTTTACCTGTAGAACCAAAATGATTTCCGAGACAAAATAAACCGGGAGCTGCTTTCATTATTGAATTTCATTGACAAACAACCGGAGTGAATAGAAAATTTATGCTTCTTTATTTGAAATTTCAAATCGATACTGAAATTTTTAACGATCGAGAGGTGAACGTTAATATTACAAACTTGGACATACCGGCTTGGTAGCACTCCTCCTGCCTGATATGCAGTTTGTTAACCCTTATTGGTATTCGTAGCATTTTTCCGGATTTATGACTGCATATCCACCCCCTCTATTCATTAGGAAAGCGATTTACATTGTTTTTATCTTTTTTTTATTGTTCTCCCGGAATGATATTCAGGCGGATGTATGGTCCATATCCACTCAAAATGACATTATCGTGGGTACTGATGAGCGCTACACAAGCGGTATCAGTCTCGATTGGATGAGCGACGTCCTGAACGATCAGGATTTGGAAGATTCCGACAGCCTTTATGTAGATTTTGTCATCTCCTCAATCTCACTTTTCCCCCTGGTCAGTATTAAAGCAGAGTACGTTACCGTTGGCTTTAAAATAGCCCAGGATATTTATACTCCGCACGACACCAAGAAGAAAGAGTTAATCGAGGATGATATTCCTTATGCCGGTCACCTGTATACCAAGTACTCCTTGTTTGAGTGGCGTGAAAATGAAGTAGAAGAAACCTTTTTTAAAATCGGAGTTCTTGGCCCTTCATCAGGTGCGGAAAGTACCCAGAAAGTTTTTCATCGACTTGTCGGAAATGATGAACCCCGAGGGTGGGAGCATCAGCTTAAGGATTATCCTACCTTTGGAGTTGGTTATAGCAATGCTTTCAACGTATGGCATCATTATTACCAAAACGGAATGCATAGTGATTGGATTCCATCCTATGGACTGGAACTGGGAAACTTTATAACAGGAATATTCGGTGGCTTGAGTTTTCGTTTCGGCGATAATTACCCGACTAACCAGGCACCGGTTTTCGGGTCGATCAATTCCGGTCTTAACAGCCGCCTGGCATTGAATACGGAAAATCGCTCATTCGGCTGGTCCGCCAGTATTGGGGCGTATCTCAATGCTGTTACCTATTCCCATGTCCTCGATTCTTCAGATGAACATGAAATCGAGCGAAATACTTTGGCCGGGATGACAGTCGCCGGTTTCGCACTGTACATAAAAAACTTTCAAATCTTCTTCTCTGTCCAGTCTGTAAACATGAACATCAATGGCAGCATTTTTACCCACGGGTGGGGCGGAATAACGTTTTCTTTCAATACTTAAAACCACCTTCTCTCTTTTCGCTTCGAACATTAATTAATGTCTGAACGAAAACCTCTTAATTCCTTATTCTGCCTTAATACAATCAGACAGATTCATCTTGAGGTTTGACATGCTTTTAGCTATCAGCATTCAGCCGATTTTTGCTTATCTCTGTAATGCCTTAAGCTAAACGCTGACAGCACGTTGATCTTCAAGATGAAATACCGTGCCGTTTGAAAGACAAAGGCAAAAATATGGAACGAAAATCTCCGCGACCTGGTTTTGCCTGATGCGTCTTGACTTGAAGTTACGGCTTTCCTTCACAATAATTGCAAATTAGAATTTGGATAATACCTCAGCCTATGCTAAAATTATTGTAAATTTGTGCTTATGTATTCGGGAATCCCGTAGTTACCAACTGCTGATCGCTATTCTGCCGGAAATAACTGATGGAAATTGATTTGGCTTTCATGATCACAAATTAAACACCAGGATGTCATCCCGGTAACCATCAACTCAACAAGAGTTTGTCAACATTCAACGGAGGTAAATGTGATGAAACGGTTAATTAAGTTATTGATCCCCTTGCTGGTCGTTTTCTGGATATTGCCAACACAGGTGTTTGCACAATCAGCTTCAGCAGATGAAGTGGTGGCGAAAGTCAGGGAAGCAGCACAAATGCTTTCTCAAAAAGGTGACAAAGCCCTGTCCCAGTTTAACACGAAAAAGAGCAAATGGGTCTGGAAGGATTCATACATCTGGGTTTTAAAGTGCGAATCATATACGGCAGCTGCACACGCTTTTTCCCCCAAGTTTGTGGGTCGGGACAATTCCGATCTGGTAGATAAAAAAGGTAACTACTTCTTTATGCAAATGTGTGATGATGCGGAAAGATTCCAGGAAAAAGGCTCATGGATCGAATATTGGTGGCCAAAAAAAGGCGAATCGCAACCTGTTCGCAAAGTTGCTTACACCTTGCAGGTAAAAGGAACTCCTTATCAAGTTTCGGCCGGTATTTACAGTCCTTCTGTATCGGCAGATGAGTTGAATGCTAAGCTTAAGTAATATTATGAATGAAAACAGATTACAGAATCTTAAGGTCACACACAAAATACTGCTCATGGTTTTGTTGGGACTTTCCATGTCCATTATCCTGTTAATTTCAAATGAAATTGCCGGCTATAGCAAGGACAGCTACGAAGAGATTCAAAATAAACTACAAGGTGTTCAGAATAACCTGGTAAATGCTATTTCAGCCGAATTAAGATTCTTGTCCGGAGCAGCTGAAGCGGATAAGGACAAAGTTATTGAGCACGGTAAACAGGCATTGGAGGAAGTTGCCAAGCTTGAATCCACATCCCTTGACAGTGAAAGAACAGCCCAGCTAAGAAGCCAGCTTGAGGAGCTGTTGACTACTTTTGAAGCTGTCTCCGCTGTCGTGATTGAAGGAAAACAAACAAATGACCAATATCGTCAGGAGTTAAGTGAGATAGATGAACTGGTATCAAGCTTATTGTCTGATCTCAGGGACCATATTGGCCAGGAAAGCAGTTTAGCCCGGGTGGTAGACAAGTTTGTCGTGTCCCAGGCGGACGTGCTTCGCAACGTCAACCTCTTAGTCACTCGTGACTTCATGACCATTCAAAACAGGATTTTGTTGCAGGATGATGTCGAAGGTTATAAAGAGTTCGCGGAAATAAACTCGGTGGAGCTCAATTCCCAACTCAGAAACTTTCGAGTTGTCAACAAGGTCTTGTTGCGACGCAATTATGAAGAATTTTCGAATAGAGGTACCGAAATATATGATAGAATTGTACCCTTGAGCAATCTATCAAACCAAATAACGAATCTTTGGTCAGATCGAATCGTTGCCTACAAAACTGTTAATGCCTTAAGGGAAGACATTCAGAACGCCACAAACTCTCTGATCAATGAAGAAATTGCTGCCAGCGAGAGCAGGTTGCTATTAATAAAACTGCTGCAATACGGGGTCACGCTTGTTCTTTGTATTTTGTTTATCGTCTTCAGTTACTATCTTGCCATCTCGATTATCAAACCTTTGGCGGAAGTAATTGAATTTGCTTCCAGGATCAAGAAAGGTGATCTGTCCAGTCGAATCCAATTGAAAGCTCAAAACGAGATGGGCCAATTGTCGGAATCGTTTAATGAGATGGCCGACAGTCTGCAGCATAAGGCCGCTTTCGCATCCAAAGTGGCTGAAGGTGACCTTTCCAAACATGTGGATTTGGCTTCCGACAAGGATGCACTGGGACAAGCATTGGAGAAAATGGTTGTCGATCTCAATATGTTGCTTTCGCAAGTTAATACTTCCGTTGAATATGTAGACGGGGGGGCTCAGCAACTCTCGGATTCCAGTCTTTTGCTTTCACAAGGTGCAACTGAGCAGGCGGCTTCCCTGGAGGAAATCGGCAGCTCAGTAACTGAACTGGTATCCCGCACAAAAACCAATGCTGAAAACGCGACCCAGGCCAATGCTCTCTCCGGTGAGGCCAGCTCTGCCGCTGATTATGGTAACAATAAAATGTCGGAGTTGATCTCTGCCATGGACGATATTAACGCTTCGGGCGGTCAGATTGCAAAGATTATCAAAGTAATAGATGAGATCGCTTTTCAAACCAACCTCCTGGCATTAAACGCGGCTGTTGAAGCTGCCAGGGCAGGTAAATATGGAAAGGGTTTTGCCGTGGTTGCTGATGAGGTAAGAAGTCTTGCCAGCAGAAGTGCCAAAGCTGCCCACGAGACCGCAGAAATGATTGAAGCGGCGGTCAAGAAAACAGAAAACGGTACTCGTATCGTCAATGAGACAGCTGAAGCCTTAGGCGAAATTGTACTGAAAATCAACAAGGCGACTGATTTGGTAGGAGAGATCACAGCAGCTTCCAATGAACAGGCTGAAGGACTGTCCCAGATTAACCAAGGATTAAACCAGGTTGATAAAGTCACCCAGCAAAATGCGGCCAATGCACAAGAGACTGCTTCAACCTCGGAAATATTTAAAAAGCAGGCCGGCCATTTGAGCAGCCTGGTCTCCCAGTTTAAACTGGCCGAGAGTTCCGATTCAGTTGCAGAATCAGCTTCCGATATTCAATTGCTCGATAACCAGAAGTATTTACCCCAGGCAGAATCGGCGGAATGGGGTGATGCGGAGAATACCGACCCACCGGTATTAGCGTCAAATCGGACAATTATACTCGATGAAGGTGAGTTTAAAGAATAATCTTTTTTAATCATCCGGCTGCCCTTGTTAATTCATTAAACCCATTTCGTCCAGTTCCCTTTCAATCAGTTTACCAACATCTTCAAGACCACCCAGATGGGTGGTCAAAACAAATCCTGCCTTGGGATACTTTTTTTCCGCTTTCGCTTTTAATTCCGGTAAATCGTTTTTTACATGTCGGCCATTGCTTAAAAAATAAGGAAACAGGACGATTTCCCGAATACCGTTTTGAATCATTTCATCGATTCTTTCCATCGGTGCCGGAGAAGCGTTTCCCAAAAAAGCGAAACTGACGAGCAACCCGGATTCTTTTAATAACCCCGAGACCTCGCCCGACAAACGAGCCACTTCCTCATTGGCTTCTGTTACACGGCTTCCGTGCGCAATAATTATCAATCCTCTCATTTCGATTCCCAAGCGTTGTTATTGTCGTTATTCGACGAGTCATGACATTAAAAAAACTCAACACTACAGATTATTCAGAAAATGATCTGCAGACAGTGTGCCCTTGCAGGGGAATACCAATTGCAGAGCATTGCTGTATGTAACCGGCATTAATCGCTAAAGCTCGATCAATACGAAGGGAACCTGGTTTGTTATGCACAGGCTTTGATGATTAGTAATGGTGCAATCAGCAGGTTGTGTATGCTTCCCAAAGAATAATGTAAACGTATATGCTTCTCGGTAACTGATTGATTTTTTATAACTCAATTAAATGAATTTAACATGATAAAAACAGTCCGCGGAACCTGTTTAGTTCTACTGTTGACATTCTATATAACGTCAGAATTGGCAGGCATTGAACGAAGACGGTCACAATTTCAAAACGAATTTGGGTATATCGTGACTCCACTTCCTTTTATAGTACCCGGGGTTGGAACCGGAATAGGTTTATTGGGAGGATTGAATAATATTTATGAATCACCTGTAGATCTGTATCTTGTTTTGATAGGAGGCGATGTGGAAGGCGGTATCATTGCCGTAACCGATATCCACCTGGTACCTGAGACATTGCTGTTGGATCTTACCACGGTTGAGTTCAGCAAGGGGCAGCAGAATCGATATTTGGTCAGGGGCATGGACAGCGAACCCGACGATTTCAATATTGTTGAATTGTCCGATTCACGTTTGAGAGGCGGTCGCATGATATTGACTTTTTGGGAACGAATGCTGGAGTTCTATGCCATTTCATACCTCATCAATTTTAAAATCAGTGCCGTCCGTGATGACGAGGGAGAGCTGGTTAGCGAAGTTGATGATCCTGATACAACCGAGTTTCAAACAACGACATACGGCACTTTGATAGACTATACCGATGATCGTACCGATCCTAAAAAAGGTGTTCGTCTGCTCGTTGAACGATCTGACTCTCCTCCTTCAGATGAAGACTCGGTGGACTATTATACCATGAATTATAGCTTCACCGGCTATATTCCCATGTTGAGCTATAGTACGCTGGCATTGAATGCCTTTAGGTCGGATGCAGTTGTTGCTCGAAAAGGGCAAACAGATCCGGAAAAGCTGAAGAGTGACTTCGGGTGTGATGAAGTGTCTGTCAGCCTTTGCGAAAAATCAGTCCAGGAAGTAATTCAAAGTCAAGTGGAGCAAAATACCTACGGAACCGCTTCCTCCCTTGGCGGGCGTTCCCGTTTGCGTTCCTATGTTGAAGGCCGCTTTAGCGCAGCTCATACAGAGTTTTATGGTGCAGAATTCCGCTGGAACCTGACTGATGAAAACACTCCTTTTGATATCTGGATTATGAGGGATTTGCGAACAGGGATTCAGTTGGCTTTTTTTCATGAAATCGGAAGTGTGGCTGATCAAAGAAAGGATTTATGGAAAAGCAGTAAAAGTTCAACAGGTATCGGTGCCAGGTTGGTGACGGGATCAGGGTTTATTTATCGTTTTGATGTGGCCTATGGAGATGAAGGTCCGGTCACAACGCTGTTTATCGATTATCCCTGGGGAGCACTATAACTTCAACCAAGCAACCAGGTATCAAGAACTTCAACCAAGCAACCAGGTATCAAGCAATTGCAGAGTTTGTGATACCGGAGCAACCAATGAGTCGGTTTCTACACAGGTAATCGCAGCTTGGGAAGGTTTTCACCCGCAAGTTTTTCCGATTGTTTCGCCTTGTCACGGGCTTGATTCTAATCCTAAAATGTGTGCAATAGTAGACAATTGTGTCCTGAAATAAACCGAGACACTTATACCGCTCCGGACAGGCGCTTCACATCAAACTGTTAAATCCAATTACATAGTAAGCAACCAAGCCAATCACGGCGTAGGAGACACATTCGCTGATAATGGATTGTTGTCTCTGATACATCCAGCCCGGGGATAATCCCGAAACAAACACAATACCGGCAAAAGCAGCAGAAAAGCTGTTGTTTTACGGCACACATCCCTTGAGTTCTAATTCGACATGTGACGTTAAAGGATTACCCGTGGATGAAATGTAAAAAAATCAACTCAAAAGTTGGATGTTTCGCAGTAAATAAGATAACTTCAAACATCGCAACATGGTTAAAAATGGGTTTAATCGATAAAAACGCTTAAATTCTGCGCGTTGTTCCCCGGGGTCGAAAAATATAGAGGGAAGTTAAAAAAAAAATTGTTTGAAATGGAATCGTCGATAGTTGTTCAAAGCAGATAAAATTAATTAGTGTCTGACCGGAAAATGGCTATATCCTAATCCAGCCTTGTGCTAGATACCGGAATTCAACCTGAAGATTAAGGTGCTATCAGCCCTCAGCATTCAGCATAAAGTATTGAAAACTCGAATAAAAAAATAGCTGAGAGCTGATTGCTGAATGCTGAATGCACTGAACTTCGAAGCATCAAGTTGTCCTTAAAGACCTTATTGGTATGGTTTAAACTAGTTTTCGCTCAGACACTTATTACAAAAGCAGAATTAATATTGGAAAGGGAGGAGGAGATGAGTGCAGGGTCATTTCTAGACGGGTTTGTTCATGAAGATCTGTCAGGTAACGTTATTCGACAAACCAGGGCCAGGATTCTTGCAGGGATTGGGATATTTTTCTGGTTTGTTATGATCACAAACGCTTCTCGTGGATTCATGGGAGGAGATCCATTTTCAGGGGTCGTAGTGGGATTATGCGGTTTTTTAATGTTGGGAACCGTATTTCTTGTTAAATACACCGGTTATGTGTATCTTTCCTGCAACCTGTTTGTAGGCATTTACACTTTTATAGTTGCATTCGCCACTTACAGGGATGGAGGAGCTGTTTCCCATATTCCGTATAATTACGCGGTGTTAGTCATAACGGGATACCTGCTATGCGGCAGAAAAGCCGGAACAATCTGGCTAATACTCGCAATCGGCATTTCCTCTGTCTATAAAACCCTGGCTGACAGCGGATTCGATTTTCCTCCGCAACAGGAAGACAGCGCGTTTTTAAACCTCTTGGTGATTGTCTCGGTAACCGGTTTAATGGCGTTCATCTATGAATACTCCAGTTTAAATAACCTCAAGAATTTTTCCAGCGAAAAAGCAAAGTCCGATAAATCAGCAAAAGAGCTGCAGGCACTTTTTTTGGAAGTCGAAAAGGTGATGGAAAATGTTTCAAAAGGAGACCTATCCCGCCAAATCAATGTGAATCTGAATGAAAACCTGGAGAATGTGAAAGCCAGTATCAATTCGGCGATCAAGATGCTGAGTCAAACGATCAACCAGGTTTTAGGGGCTGCTGAACAAATTGATTCGGGCACCTCACAATTGTCCAGTGCCGCCCAATCGCTGGCAGGAGGCGCAACTGAACAGGCTGCCGGTCTGGAAGAAATATCGTCGTCCATGGATGAAATCGGCGCCAAGGCAAAAACCAATAGTGAAAGTGCCCAGCAAGCCCAGTCATTAACCCGGGTTACATCTAACGAAATCGACTCGGGAAACAAGCAGATGGAAGCCATGCTGGACTCCATGAACAAGATAAAATCGACCAGTGATAATGTATCGAAGGTCATTAAGGTGATCGACGAAATTGCATTTCAAACCAATTTACTGGCATTAAACGCGGCTGTGGAAGCAGCACGTGCCGGTAAATACGGAAAAGGCTTTGCGGTGGTTGCCGAGGAAGTCAGAAACCTGGCGAGCAGAAGCGCTGAAGCCGCCAAAGATACGACAGAATTGATCGAAACCTCCCTGGCAGAAGTGGAAAACGGTGTCAAGAATGCTGACCAAACAGCTGAAATTCTAAAGGGATTTGTAGACAGTATCAACAAAGTAACCGATTTTGTCGGAGAAATATCAGCCGCCTCCCAGGAACAGGCAAAAGGCGCTGTTGAAGTGAATAACGGGTTGAGTCAGTTGAACAACGTTGTTCAGCAAAATTCATCCATTTCCGAGCAAACTGCTTCAGCTTCCCAGGAGCTGTCGACCCAGGCTGATTTTCTCATGAATTTAATGAAAAATTTTACCTTAAACGGAGAAGCCGGTTTAACATTGCCGGGTGGAGCACCGATTGCTCCCCGGGAAGCAGAACCGGACGGTATTAAACATCCGCAGGTCACCGCTAAGGTCAATACCCGGCAGATACCGCTGGAAAGCGGGACGAAGAGAAAAATCGTTTTGGATGACGGTGATTTTGGAAAGTATTAACCCTTGGTTAACCGGCTTTTTCTTATTAGTACTGATCCATGACTTTTTTCACTGGTAAAATACAAAAGAGGCGGGCTCCCGGCATTCAAGTCGGTTGATTACAAATAAACGTGCATGAGTGGTTAACTTAGCTCGATTCTTTATGATTGAAACAAGCAATTGGGAGCTAGGAAAGAGCGATTTTTTGACAAGTCGGGAAATTTGACATTATGATCACTTAATTGATCGTAATTTTATGTTACTTGCAAAGAGGAAATGATGGAACAATATAAGCGAATTTTAGCGGCAATTGATTTTTCCGGATATACAAAAAGCGTGGCCACGCATTCCGTGACTCTTGCCAAGGCATTAAATGCCGAGTTGACCCTAGTTAACGTCCTTAACCAAAAGGAGATAGATACAATCTATACTGCTGTCAATCGAATGCAAAAAAGGGATTTTCACCGTGTTTCTGTCCATGATTGTGTAGAGCAGCTCAAAGAGGAACGGACTGCCGAGTTTGAAAAACTAAAAGAAAAAGTAGATTTTTCAGGTGTGAACATTTCTTTTGTGATGAGAACGGGAGTTCCCTACAAGGAAATATTGGATGTAATCAAAGAGGAAAAAGCAGATATGGCAGTTCTGGGAGTGAAAGGTCGGGGAGAGCTGGCCGATGTTATTGTCGGTTCCACAGCCTTAAAGCTTTTCAGAAGGTGTCCCGTACCCCTGATAACGGTTCGTGAAAAAGACAAGTAAGAAAAAGCACCTGGTCTTATTAAAATTGAACCCGTTGGTATTTGGAAAACACCGCAACACTGAATCGTTCAAAGTGGAAGAGAGCCGTTCAAGTGAGCCCTCTTCCCCTCGTAAACCTCTATACTCCCAGTGCACGCCGTCTTTGAGTCCTTCAATCATATTTTTTACAGGTTTCAAAAAAAACCCTTGTCAGCTGCAGTCCGTTTTAAAAATAGTAAAGGAAGGCCGCGATAACTGAATTCAAGTTTCAATTTCTAAAAAGAAATAGAAATATCGCTAATCGTATGTAATAGTAGAGTTTGATAAGAGCCATCTTGTGATCGGGTATGTAATTTTTTTTGAAAGGTGACCAAAAAAACCAATTGATAATACCTCTATGGGCCACGCAAAAAAGAAAAAAATCCTGTTGGTTGAAAATGATGCCCTGATTGCAATGGCAGAGCAAAAGGCTCTGGAGGAATGTAACTATCATGTCAAAACAGCTCACACAGGCGAGAAAGCCATCAAAACCATTCAAAAAGAATCATTTGATTTGGTTTTAATGGATATCAACCTGGGCTCGGGCATCGATGGCACCGAAACAGCCCGGAAGATCCTTTCCCTTGTTAATCTCCCCATTGTCTTTCTATCGTCTCATACTGAGAAAAACATCGTAAAAAAAACTGAAAAAATTACATCATATGGTTATGTAGTTAAAAACACAGGCATAGCGGTACTTGATGCTTCGATCAAAATGGCTTTCAAGCTGTTTGAGGAAAGACAAAAATCCGAAACCCAGCGACTTCATTTGAGCGCCACTTTAAACTCTATTAGTGATGCAGTCATTACGACCGATTTAAAAGGATGTATCATCAGAATGAACTCTGTTGCTGAAACCCTTACAGGTTGGAGCATGGCAGAGGCAATAGAAAAACCGTTGGCGAGTGTTTTCAATGTTGTTGATACAAAGATCCCTCTATCAGTTGAAGATTCCCTAAAAGAAGCCTTACTTGCCGGTGGTGAGCAGGAAGTTGCCGGCAATAGTATATTAATCAATAAGAACGGAACCGAACATCAGATCAACTACTGCAGTGCTCCTATTCGGGGAGACTCCGGGGAAATATCAGGAGCAGTGCTGGTTTTTCGTGACATGACGGAGCACAATGAAACCCGTGTTAAGAATCCTGACTATGAACCACAAATCAACGACCTGTTGAACTCGGCAGGGGATGGTTTCCTCATTCGTTGCTTGGAAGGTAATCTTATCGATGCCGACCAAAACTTTCTGGATCTGTTTGGCTATACCAGGAAAGAGGCTGTCGGGCTTGATTTTAAGAAACTGGTTGCACCCGAAAGTGAAAACCTGGCAGTCGTTAAAAACGCCCAAGAAAGGTTAAACAGCGAAGGAGTTGTGCGTTTTGAAGCTGATTTTGTAACCAAGCAGGGAAACAGACTTCAGGGTGAAATCACTTCCAGCATCCTTGAAGCCGAAGACAAAAAACTGGTTCAGGCAATTTTTCAAAATACAACAAAAAGAAAGCTGGCCGAAGAGGCTGTGCAGGAAGAAAAAGATCAGCTGCAGAAGTACCTGGATATTGCCGGAGTTATATTTGTTGCCATCGATAAAAAAGGGATTGTCAATCTGATAAATCGCAAGGGACAAGAAATCCTGGGGAGTAAGGAATCGGAAATCATTGGAAGAAACTGGTTTGATACATTCTTACCCAAGGAATACAGGGAAGATGTAAAAAGAATGTTTGGGCAGGCAATGAATGGGGATGCGGAGATGCCTGAATATTTTGAAAACAGTGTGGTGAACCAAAATGGTGATGAACGCGTCATAGCCTGGCACAATACTGTGCTCTATGACGATGCCGGCAAGATTGCCGGCTCTTTGAGTTCCGGGAATGATATTACCGAAAGAAAACGGGCTGAAGATGCCTTAAACAGGAGTGAAACGCTCTTTCGGGCCATTATTGAACAATCCGGGGAAGGTATTGGTGTCGCTGATGAACAGGGAAATTGTATTGTTGCCAATCCGGCTTTGTGCTTTATGACCGGTTATACCGAATCGGAGCTGCTATCGATGGGTATTTCGGACCTCCTGCTTCCTAAAACAAAATTAAAACTTTTTCAGAAAGTATTAAAAAACCGGCCCGGGCAAAGAGAGGTTGAGCTGGTAAAAAAGGATGGCTCCCGGTTCTTGGCGGAGATAAGCGCCTACCCCGTAAATCTGGAGGATAAACGTTTGGTACTGGCAATTGTCAGAGATATTACCGAACAATACGAATCTGATTTGGCGTTAATCGAGAGCGAGAACAAGTTCAGATCGATAGCTCAAAATGCCAGTGACCTGATCTTTATTAAAGACAGAAACCGCAGGTACACATTTGTAAATAACGCCATGGCGTCATATATGGGATATAGTGAGCCAGAGGCGCTGGGTAGGACAACTGCGGAGGATCTGGAAGCGAAACAGGAGCTGGTCATTAAAGAGCTTGACGACAGGGCATTCGCGGGTGAAACGGTAAACGAGACCATAAAGGTCATCATTGATAATGAAACCAGGTTTTTAAGCAGTATCCTAACTCCCCTGGGTGTTAAGCGGGGAAAGGTTGTTTCGATTATGGGGATTATCAGGGATATGACAGATCAAATACTGACCCAATACCAGGTCGAAACAATCTACCGAACCGCTACTTATATGATGTGCATCGCGGATATCAACACAGCCACCTTTGTCAGGGTAAATCCGGCGTTTTCCATCGTCCTTGGCTATAGCGAACAGGAACTCCTGGAGCGACCCTTTTTGGAGTTTATTCATCCGGATGATATCGAGGCTACCCAAGCGACAATCGAAAATGATCTGAAATCTGGTAAAAACGTTTCCAGTTTTCAAAACCGTTATCGAACCAAAGAAGGTGAATATCGCTGGTTAGATTGGACAAGCCATTCCATTCTGGAGGACGGGGTTGCGTATGCAATAGCCAGGGACGTAACTGAAA
>JANQLH010000003.1 GCA_028280735.1 SAR324 cluster bacterium
CTTGGCTGTTCCGCCGGTGGGTTCGTCGTAGATGATGAAAATCAGTTTGTAGACGCCGTTAAGGACGATGCCGTCGCCGTCGGTTAATCTTGCCTGGAAGGGGATGAATCTATTAGCTGCTGCTTGGACGCTTGAGGCGACCAGGAAAAAGAGGATTGAGATGACAAACAGTTTCTTGAACATGGTTTGCTCCATTAGTGATTTATGGATGGTAAAGTAAACGTTTTTTTGTTTCACCACGAAGACACTTCTACATTTGAGAATTTAGATTTATGATTTTAGATTTTCACAATTAGCTTTCAGCGATTAGCGATTTGCATCTGGCCTAAATAGAGTTGCTGCGCAACATTTCTGTACAATACTAGACCCCGGATCAAGTCCGGGGTGACAGGTATTCTTGATTTTCAAAGTGGTCAGTTTCCATTTTTTCTTCGTTTGCTTCGTGTCTTCGTGGTGAATTATTATCTAAAACCTAATCCCTAACGACTAACAAACATTTTAGATTTATGAGTTTAGATTTTAGATTTTCAGGCTGTGACTCCTTCGTCGTCGTTTCTTTATTTACTTATGCCTAGTGCCATTTGCCCCTTGCCTTCAAAAAACAATTATCAATAACCAATTGTTAACTGGCTTCGGCTTCGCCTATGCCTACTGAACAAACCCAACATTTCGCGGTTTGCCATAGTGATAATTGAAAATAATTTCTATATCCTCCAAATGCTCCAACTCCAACAGCCTGTTCTTTCCAATACTGGTGTCGATGCGTAAGGCCCAGCGTGATACCGCGGGGCTGTGATCTTTGAGTTGGGTGTTCGGTTTTGGTGCCGGGTAGCTGTAATTGTCTACCAGGGATTCCACTGTCGCTTTAAAGGGTGATTTATCCAAGGTCCTGCCCTGCTCCAGGTGGTAGATCATGATATCATCATCCGTGGGGTAGTTGGTGAAGAAGGACCTTACATGGGCTTCATCCAACTGGATTAAGTCAACCAGCGCAGGTTGTACACCACCTTCTCCACGAACTGATCCGGTTATATCACTGACCAGGTTAATTGAGATCTGTTCCAGTTTGATGTTGGGATGTGCCGGCAGGAGTTTCTGATCGCCGATTCCGATGGAAAACTCAAATAGCAGGTTTTTATTATCGACATTCTGTCCCTTGACCCGGTTTTTTTCTATAAAGTCTTTAAACAAACGGATATTCAACGCCTCGTCACTGCCTGTAAATCCCAGGATATCCTTGCGCAGGGATAGAAACACACTTTCACTTTGACCAAACGGGTGTCGGAGTTGTCGCATTTTTAAATCCCAGGCCTGCAGGGCGTCCAGGTAATCATCCAGGTTAGGAGATTTTACCTTGGCAAAATGGACTGAAAAAACAGATTCCGCGCGGATATACGGATCAAAGGAATTGGAAAGGGCTTCCGGTAAACCGCCATCCAGTCTCATGACAGGATTGTTGAATTTCTCAGACCAGAGATATTCCAATGCTTTGGCAGCGTAGTAGCTCTCTGTCATGGCCGTGGCGAAGCTAATTTCGGCTGCTTCAATCAGCTGGTCCCGATCCAGGCGATAAGCCGGATTGTTGTAATAGGCATCCAGGAAATCTGTTTGGGCGGCTTTGTAGTTGTTGATGGTTCTGGTGAGTTCGTTTTCAAGTTCTCTTTTTCGCGCTTTTTCGCGCTCAAGAGCTTTATCTGCTCTTTCAATGCTTAAAACGATCGTAGCCTGTTCTAAAAGCATCTGCTTAATAGTTGCAGCACTTTGAATTCCATCTACACTAGCCTGTTGCATTGCATGTAAAACGTCTTTATGACCTTGTATCATACCAGCAATAACGTCACCTGGACTAAACACGGGCTGTTGGGTTGTCAGAGACTTTGCAACAAAAGTTGCCATCCCTTGAGCAACTGACAGAGCAGAGAGTCGATACCCGTTGTTTGTTACTAGCCTTGCATATGAATTGTGCCTGTCTTGTTCAATCTGAATTCGTTCAGGGATCTGATTTAAAGCCAAAATCTGTTGTTCGATTGCAAGCAACGCCTCGTCAATAGTTACTTGCTGCAACCCCAACTCTCCTATTCCGTTCAAAGAGTTAAGTTCCGCATCATCCAGAAACTTCTTTACATCGCTAGGTTCCGCAAATAGGTTGTAACCATCAATACTTAGTCCGGAAATCTGCTCAATGCGGTTGATGTAGGTGAGCTGTTGGGATTCCAAAGTATTTTCTAAAGTGGTTTTATCGGTATCGTAGGTTCTTTCGGCCGCAGCAGCGGCGTCTTCTGCTACAACAGCATCACGGACCCTGGCTCGGGCCAGGCTGAGAAAGTTTTCCACGGGTTGGTAAGGAACGAAATCTCCTTGCAGTTTGAGAGGGTTGAAACCCTGCTTAATATCGTTAAACACTTGCTCAGCGTCATTGATTTGTCGTTTCAGACGGTAACCGTTGCTGTCCTGGAAGGATTGCTCGGACTGAATAGCCGTGAGTATCGCCGTATGCAGGTAGGTGGCGTGGGCTGATTTTTTGACCTGATCGGAGGCAACTTGTCGACCAGCTTCATTTTTAAATCCGTCTCCATTCAGATCAAGGTCTTCTGTTCCCGGGAAATTGTTGTAGGGGAAATTGTCCGTATCCTTCACATTGCCAAAAAAGAACAGTCGTTTTCCCTTGGAGTTGGAAGCCATGCCATAGCGATCGATCAGGTTGGTGAAACGATAGGCTTCGCTTTCCACGATGGGGCCATTGCCATCACCAGGGGTGCTGTTTTCCACGAAAAAGGCAAAGGGGTGTCCCGGGTCACCACTTCTGATCAGATCCGGGTTTTTACGCAGGTCTTCGATAACTGCATCGATACCGGCGGCCAGGGTTTCTTCGCTCCAGCTAAGGAGGCTGAGCTGACTGGCGTCGGCGGGATCTCCTTCCCCGGGAAAACGGACACGCAGTCCTTTGATCAAATAGTCGTTTCCAATCAGGGATTGACCAGCCATGTACTCATTGATGGATTCCTGCAGTCCCCAACCGGCTTCGGTAATAGTCTGGGCGTCGGCGGTAGTGTCCAGCCAGGAGCGGAATTCGGCAATGGACTCCAAAAACCATTGTTGGGGTGTTTTGGCTACCAGGTTGATTTCCACGGTCTGATCCTTGTAAGCGGCGATCATTTCCGAGTGGGTTTTGGGCATCGTTCCGCGCCAATCTTCCCGCTAGGTGCGGGCGGTGTCGAGCTTGGCCCAGGGGTCGATCAGTAACGGGGACGTGCGTTTGTTGGGGAGAGCCCAGGTTGTTGAGGCGATGATTATTGAAAGTAGAATGAATAGTAATTGTTTTTTCATTTTTTTCACCACGAAGACACGAAGAACACTAAGGTTTTTTTAAGTTCGATTTTTATTCAGTTTTGTTTTGCTTTTTAAACCACAGAGACACAGAGGGCACAGAGTTTTTAAAATTGGATCATCACTCCGTTACCTTGTTTCTTTGTGAGGGCAAGTATCATAATCCTGGTTTTGTTTTTCGCTTTTGTTTCACCACGAAGACACTTGGCATTTTAGAGTTAAGATTTATGATTTTAGATTTTCGGGTTGTGGCTTCGCCATATTTATATTTCATTTAATTAACCACAGAGACACAGAGGGCACAGAGTTTTTAAAATTGGATCATCACTCCGCTACCTTGTTTCTTTGTGAGGGCAAGTATCATATTCCTGGTTTTGTTTTTCGCTTTTGTTGCACCACGAAGACACGAAGGGCACGAAGTTTTGTTTTTTCTCTGTGTGCTCTGTGTCTCTGTGGTTAAATCTATTCATATTAAGGCTGTATGGTGCCAATGTGCAGCTTCATATGGCCGGAGACGCTGGTGCCTATGATTTGCTGGCCGATGCTGATTTCGGCTTTGACGGCGTTGAGGCCGATGTATGGATCTATGGTTCCATTGGGATTGATTGCCAGTTTGTTGGTTCCGGTATCAATATCGACTTCATTCAAAAAAGCATCGGTATCTTCTAATCCAGGAACTCCGCCAACAGCCAGCGGTAGGCGATCGATATCGAAAGTGGCCGAATCCCAATGGTAGATGGAGTAGTTGGTCAAGGTGCTGCCTGAAAAACCGAAGAGATTGACATATTCCACCGCCCGTTGCTGGTTGGGGGGGAGGGTTTCAATCGCTCCGTAGTTGGGATTGCCTGCCAGGATATACAGGGATGGTTTTTCTATGGGTGCCGGACTACTTGGCGGATCATCCAGGTTGGTGATTTCCAGTTTTGCCTGGTAGATTCCTGCTTTGTTGATGGTGTAAGTAATTTCGGAACCCTGTCCGTCAATGATGTGCTCGGATAACACGGTATCACCCGAGAGGTCGGAGATGGTCCATTTGTGATTCCAGTTGGTGGCCGGATCAAGGTCGCTGAGATCGATCAGATGGAGCTTGAGCGGTGTTTGTCCCGTCAAGGGGCTGACCAGAAAGTCGTTGGTACCCGTCACTACTTTATTCGGGGTTAGGTTCACTTCGCTCATGTCGCCACCGCTAAGCAGGACGTACTCCTCTTCTTGCTCATAACCCGGGTGGATGACCTTGATTTGATATTTACAATCGATCAGGTTGTCGAATTTGTATTTACCGCCCTGCACAGTAGTGGTTTTAACGATTCCGCAACCCGTCAGCATGATAGTTGCTCCATCGGGTACCCCGGTGACGGTTCCTTCCACCGAAAACACCTTGGTTCCCTTGATATCCAATGAACAGGCGATCAATGAACCTGTTTCGCCGGGTACATCATCTTCCACGATCAATTTCCAGGTTCCGGCGGAAAGCTCTCCTACAAAATTATCCATGGAGTCGATGGGAACGGCGGTGGTGTCGTAAGTCACCTGGCCGATTTCATGGGAGCTGTGCTCTCTTAATCTCACGGGGGTATTAAAAGGGGAGACCAGCTTGACTTTGAGATCTTCCTTGCGGGTGTGGGTGAGATTAACGGTAAGATCCACCTCGGTAATAAGGATATTGTCGCTAACCACAAGATTCTTTTCCAGTATGCCGGTGCCATCGGGAATGGCAGCCCCGGTTTCGTTGACAGTGACCTGGTCGGTTACCAATGGCTTTTTCTCGGTGCGGACAGCCTCAAAGGTTCCTTCCAGGTAGACCGGTTCCGGCAGGATGTTGCGGATGGTTTCCCGGTAATCGCCTTTGAGGTCTAACGGTCCCAAGTTAGGGTCTGTAGGCTCGCTACGGGTTCCGATCAGGGTGATTTCTCTCTGCAGGTCCACCTTGTAAGGATTGAGTTCCGAACCTTCAAGCCCCGAATCCTTTGGTGGCAGCACGATGGTTCCTGAAAGGGTGAACTGGTTGGCATCATCCTCCACATAAACGCCGGCCAGGTAGAAACGTCTGGACATCAGCAGGGAGCGGCTGTGATCGATGATTCCCTTAACACCGTCCCTGTCTTCATAAAGGCTGACGTAATAGCGGGGATTGTGCATATCGGCTTTTTTGCCGTTAATGGTGTGGATCTTCACCAACACATTGTAGTCGCCCACGATATTCGCCACATGCATATAGACCCGGATGAAACGTTCCTGTTGTTCTGCACCGGACGTTCCGTTACTGGTCAGTTTAATGGTAGCCTGGTAACCGGACTTGATTGGCGCCAATCGGGTGCGATCGGCCCGGAGATGTATGTAGTTGGTATTCTGGGCTTGTTCACCGGATGTGGAAGTGACCAGCCAGGTATTTCCTTCGCTATCCGTGGTTTTAATCTTTAGCCAGGGGGCGTTAACAGGGTCAATGATTTCAGCATTCCAGCGCAGGACACCGGTTCCTTTGTTGTAGATGGTTATTTTTTGCTCGTTGAGATTATCTCGAAAGGTAATGGCGCGTTGGGTATTTGGTCTGTCATAGTAACCGTCTTCCCCGATATCTTCATCTCCTGAAGTAAATAGATCCCAAAGGATTTTTTCTCCGTAGGCGCCGGATGGCAGCAAGGGCGGCTGGTCCACATCTTCCGGTAAAGCTGTTGCCAGGACAGGTCCCAGGGTGGTTTGCTCTGAAACATATACCCAATAACTCTGTCCGGGCTGGATTTGGGTGAAGTCTTCCCTGGTGACTGTCTGGGTGCCCGGAATCAGTTCGATGCCTTTGAATTCTCCGGAGTTGACATCATATGTCCAGACCTGGGAATAGGGGGCGCCTGTCAGCAGGTTTTTGTAGTCCGTTGGCTGGGTGACGGGGAAACCGACAGCGTTCCAACCGGGGTAAAGCTGTAATGATCCGCTGGGTGGTGCGTCCAGTCCTTCGATGTGAAGAGTGACCGAATTGGTGACCTTAACCCAATAGCCCCTGCCTACTTCCATTGTGTCTACCGAAGTCATACCCTCTATCGGCGGCGGAAAAGAGAACCATTCCTGCTCAATGGGGTCGATTTTCCAGATGGCTTCGAATTTGTCTTGGATGGGCAGGAATATAGCTCCTACAGTCGGATCTACCGGGGTCACCGAGAGGGAGATGAAATTCCAGCCATAACGCAGGTCGATTTGTTGGGTGGCTGCGTTTGTATTTGTGCAGAGTAGAATGGATAGAATGGGAATTAGCAGTAATTTTATTTTCATTTTTCTCACCACGAAGACACTTGGCATTTTTGAGTTTGGATTTATGATTTTAAATTTTCGGGTTGTGGCTTCGCCATTTTTACATTTTATTTAATTCACCACGGAGACACAGAGGGCACAGAGTTTTGTTTTTTCTTCGTGCTCTTCGTGTCTTCGTGGTGAATTATATGTTTTTGTGAGTTGATGGGTAACGAGTTACCCATCCTAACATATGGATATTTATACCTTATTAGCTAACTGCTAACCGCCAGTTGCCAGGAGCTAACGAGTTGGAAAGGTTGGGACGCTGCTGTGTACGATTGCCCGGCTTTTCCAGATTACATCTTCGCCCAGTATTTTATCGTTGGTGACGATTTCCGCGTTTGCTTTCAGTTTTTTATGAAAATCATCCAGCCATTTTTGTTTAAGTCCGGTCTTAAGATCCGCCTGGATTTGCAGTTTTACCGCTTCCAAGGGTTTCGTTTTTTGCGGCCTGTGATCAATCAGCTTCAGAATATAGAATCCGTTCCCGGTTTCGATGATCCTGCTGATTTCTCCTTTTTTCTCCATGTTGAAGGCTGCTTTCACGATAGCCGGTTCAAGTCTGAAATGCCTGGCGGATTTGCTTAACCAGGGGAGCGCTCCCCCTTTGTATTTGGTTTGAAGGTCGTCGGAATATTTGGCGGCCAGTTTCCCAAAACCGGCGATATCTTCCTGTTTCGCCATTTGCCTGACTTGTCCCGCTTTTTTCTTGAGTGCTTTTGTCTTGTTTTTATCGCTGATCAGCGGTTTTTTAAGCATGATCATGGCAATACGATGCATGGCCGGTTCTTTGTAGGTATCCAAGTGGTCGTTGTAATACTCTTTGACCATCTCATCATTGATAACAATTTCCGAGAGTTGGGTTTGGATCTGTTCCCGTTTGAATTTAGCGACCAGCATTTTTTTGTAGGCCAGTTGGATTTCGGGATCATTATGATAATTAAGCTTTTTTGCTTCCTGGGCCAGCAGTTCAAAATGAACCAGCTCATCGATGACTCTTTGGCGCTGTTCATCGGAAGCAAAACGACCGGGGATGTGTCCGCCTTTTTTCTTGACCTCTTCCAGCAGCATACCAAGGCTGATGGGAGCCTGATTAACCGAAATCACCGCCTGTTCCAGGCTTTGTTTCGAGGTGAAGGCTTTTAAATCCAGCCGGCCCCGGACGTCCGATTTCCGCAAAACACCATAAGATCCAATACCTGCCCCGACTACCAGGAGGGCGAGAATAGCCACATATGTTTTTTTCATCTTAATTAACCACATTGACGGTGAATTGTTTGATGATCTCCTCTCCATCGCTGTTGAGGACCTTGAGGTGGTAGTAATACTCCCTGGGATAAGCCGGGGCCTGATAGCTTAAGTTAAGCAACCCTGTTCCTGCCTTGGTGGCAACTATTCCCGAATGAGGGGTTATGTCAGATTTCCCGTTGTTGGAGAGGAACTGGAATAAAACTATTTCGGATTCCTTACCACTGACATTCGCAGAGACTGTTATCCGATCTCCCGATTTAACCGTTGAGGGAAAGGATAAGTCGGAAATTGAAAAGGTATCCGTACCGGGGTCCGAGTCGCTCGTATTGGCTGATTCTCCGCTGCCGCCGCCGCAGCCCATTTGGAGGAAAATCACGGTTATGATCAGAATGATTGAGAGAAGGTGAAGTTTCATTTTGGTTGCTCCTTAAGTGAAAGGCACTGGGATATTTTAGAGTTCAGAATTATGATTTAAGATTTTTTATTGTGTGAAAGCTTCGCTTTCGGGTCCATATATTATCCGGATTCCGGGTCAAGCCCCATAAGCGCTAAGTTGATAATATAAAATTACGCACTTCCCTGTAGGGGAAGATTATAACAACCTAGGGTAAGTGAGCTTGCGAACGTCACCCTAGGTATGGTTGAAAAATGGATAAGAACTCTGAAGGAGTTCATGTTGAGTTTTCCGAAACCTTCTATAATGAACGCCTTCAGCGTTCTGAAACCGAGGGGTTATCTGACCT
>JANQLH010000019.1 GCA_028280735.1 SAR324 cluster bacterium
CCCTTTTATTTGCCTGCTTATTGCCGATTGGGTTACATACAGTTCCCGTGCAGCTAAGGTAAAGCTTCCCAGCCTGGCAGCCGACTCAAAGGTTTGCAAAACCTTTGTGTTGGGCATGTTTTTTAACATTTCGAACTCCAATTCTTAATGGAAACAGTTCATAACCAACAAACAGTTTTCGTAAACATTAGAGCCTTCGGACCATTATTCCAGGTATCGTCTGATCTTCATCGGATCACCCTGGCTGTCTTTAAAGACTTTTGTGGCAAATGAATAGCCTTTCTCCAGTTTGAGTCGATTGACCAGGGGAATAATGGTGTGAATATTCTCATTATTCTTTTCTTCATTTACTTCAATGCCTTCAACGCAACGTGTCCGAAACACCCTGACACCGTTTTCAAGGCAGGACATTGAATCGAGAATATTCACCACAACCACAGCACCCCAAATATTCAAATCAAGTTCCCCGTGATCCAGCACCATATCAGTCGCAGCATGTTTACCGGAGACTTGAAAGCAGCATTGCATCAAAAACTCCGGAACTGCCGGATTAATCTTCCCCGGCATGGCCGAAGAGCCCGGCTGAACCGCAGGCAACCTGATCTCACCGAACCCTGTTTGAGGGCCTGATGATATCAAGCGCAGATCCCGGCAAATCTTCACCAGTGATCTGGCCAGTTGATTCAAGTGAGAAGAAACATGAACGATATCATCCAGATTTTGGGCACTGTCGAAAAGATTGGAACGCTGTGAATACTGTGAATTGTCAATAGTCTGTCTAAACGATTCAATAATATGTCGCCTGTAATCCTCGTTTGCATCCTCGGGTCGACCCACAATAGAGCCGCCCAGGTTGATGCGGTATAATTCGGCAACGGCATTATCCAATCGTTGGTGTTCCCTGGCCAGCAGATTCCGGTAGCCTCCGAAAAAGTCGTTGAAAGAGATCTCCACGGCATCCTGCAGACAAGTCCTGGCAATTTTTTTTACTCCCTGCCACTTTTTTCCAAGTCCGGAAAATGCGCGGGCCAGACTCAGCAGTTCAGTCGCAAGCGATTGCCATTTTTCGATCACAGCGATGTGTATGGCTGTGCAAAACACATCGCTGGTCGATTGATTCAGATTAACGTGGTTATTGGGATGAACCGGGTCATAGGACCCGAAAGCTTTGTTGTAAGCCAGGTGGTTAGCCAGGTTAGCGATCACTTCATTGACATTCATGTTGAAGGATACACCGCCACCGCCATGGAAAGAATGCACCGGAAACTGGTCATTGAAATCTCCGGTTTCCAGAGCACTGATCGCCTTGTTTATGGCGTCTGCATATTCATCTTCGACCTGACCGGCCTGAACATTGGCTTTTACACATGCTTTTTTAATAAGCATGAAGGCTCTCAGCAGCTCCGGATAATCGGAGAATGATTTTTCACCGGCCAGCGGAAAACTATCCAGTGCCCGCTGTGTTTGAACTCCGTAGACGGCACCCGTTGGGATGCTCACTTCTCCCAAGAGATCTTTTTCAATTCGATAGCTCTGCTCCCGAGTTTTCATTTTCCGCTAATTTCCTGAATCTCTTATTAATTAAAAGGTATTGAGTAACGATACCTGCTGACAGGGTGTGAAATTATTCAATCGCTAAAAGGCGGTTTTACAGGCCTGGGCTCCCGCGGTATTCTGAAATCCGCATTGTAATCGTTGATATGATCCCTTGGCGTATAATTTCGTTCGATTTCATGGATCTCTTCTCCTGTTAAGGTATCCATCTTCAGCGCCATCAAAGCAGTATCGAGCTGATCCGGGGTATCAGCTCCGGCCAGCATGACATCGATATTTGGTTTTTGGAGTACATAGGCCTGCGCGACCTGCGAAGGGCTCACCCCTCGTTTCTCGGCTACACGGGCCACGGATACTGCAATTTCTCTGGAAACGGTATCGTTAAACATTTCATGGGTGAAAAAATCGGTTTGGTTACGAACAGAGTTGAAATCCGAAGTCAATAATCCCCTGGCCAGCGGACTAAAAGCCGACACCCCGACACCAGAATCCGCGCATAAGGGAATCATCTCTCTTTCCTCTTCCCTGTATGCGGCAGAATATTGTAGTTGCATATTGACCGGTTTTACCCACCCGTTTTTCTCGCAAGTATAAATGATTTTTGCGAACTGCCATGAATACATGGTGGAGCAAGCCAGATAACGCACTTTTCCATCGTTAACCAACCCGTTCAGGGTCGACCAGGTTTCTTCCACCGGTGTATGAACGTCGAAGTAGTGCAGCATGTAAAGGTCGACATAATCGGTTTTCATCCTCTGCAAGGAATTATTTAGGGCGTTGATAATGTGAACCCTGGAATGTCCCTCGTTATTCCGTCCTTTGCCTATGGGATACCCGACCTTGGTTGCCAACACCAGTTCATTGCGCAACCCCAGTTTGTGAATCACATTACAGACAACTTCTTCATTGGCACCACTGGAGTAAAAATCTGCCAGATCGATAAAATTGATTCCGTTATCTATGGCATGACGGATGATTGGTTCACTTTCCGATTCATCGAAAATCCAGGGTTTCCATTCCTTGCTGCCCATATTCATGGTACCCAGGCATACACGGGAGACCTTCAGCCCTGAATTTCCCAGTCTTTTATATTCCATTGAAATCTCCGAATGTTAAATAATCGTAAATTTGTGATTTTATAATTTGCTTCATTAGAGTTTGTAAAATGATCTTTTTGCATGGCTTCCATGCAGTAAGATCATTTGACTTCAAACCGTCGGACTGCTTATAAACAAGAAACCAAAAACGTCTTCGATCGGTTATAAAGGATTAACCAAGGGAGAATTCACTAGATTTACAAACCGGGAGATCAATATGACTGCACAACTTCAATGGGCCGAACAATGGCTGGCAAAACCTAAAAAACAATACATTGACGGTGAATGGGTACCTGGCGAGGGCAGGGATTTAATCTCAATCAACCCTGCTGATGGTTCACAACTGGCGGTTTATCCGTTTGCTTCGGTTGGACAGACTGAACATACAATACGGTGTGCCAACCAAGCGTTTGAAAATAGTCCCTGGGCCACTGCAAGCAGGGGGTATCGTGCCGAAATTCTGCACAAAACAGCCGACTTGATTCGGAAAAACCTGGAAAAACTGGCGACTCTTGAGACGCTGGCGAACGGAAAACTCTACCAGGAATCACTGGTTGACGACATACCTACCTGTGCCGACATCTTTGATTATTATGCCGGCTGGGTTGATAAATATTATGGTGTGACCAGTCCCGTGGAACAGGGATTCCTCAACTATACCTTGAAAGAGCCGGTGGGGGTTTGCGGACTGATCGCCCCCTGGAATTTTCCCCTGTACCAGGCAGCGCTTAAAATAGCCCCAGCCCTGGCCATGGGAAATACGGTCATCAACAAGCCCTCTCAAGCCACGCCATATAGTGCGTTGTATCTAACAGAACTGATGGCTGAACACCTGGATCTGCCCAAGGGTGTGCTCAATTTGCTTGTTACTGACGGAAAAACAGCCAACACCCTGACAACCAGCCATGATGTTCATAAGATTTCCTTTACCGGCAGCACTGATATTGGACGCATGCTTGTTCATAACTCTGCTGAATCCAATCTCAAGGCTGTTACCCTGGAGCTGGGCGGCAAATCCCCGTGTATCTTTTTTGACGATACTCCGAACTTACAGGGAGCAATAGACAGGGCTTTTACAGTCATGTTTTCCCATAAGGGAGAAAAGTGTTCGGAACCGACCAGGTTTCTTATTCATGAAAAGATTTATGACAAAGTCATGGCCGGTTTGATCTCAAAGGCCGAAGCAGTGAAATGCGGTAATCCATTTGCCGAAGACAGCACCCAGGGTGCCCAGTGTAATCAATCACATTTTGAAAGCATCATGAAGTATATCGACATTGGTCGTTCCGAGGCGGAATGTGTTAGTGGCGGCGAGGCTGATACTACAGGGGCTAACAAAGACGGCTATTATATCAGACCAACTATCTTCTCCAATGTCGATTCCAACTGCCGAATTGCCAAAGAAGAGATTTTCGGTCCGGTATTATGCTGCACCCCATTTTCCAGTGAAGAAGAAGCCGTACGTTTGGCTAATGACACAGTCTACGGACTGGCTGCCGGCATCTACACAAACGACATCAGCAGGGCTCATCGGATGGCGGAAAAAATCGATGCCGGAATGGTATTCATCAATCGCTATGGATGTTACGGACTGAGCAGTCCTTTCGGAGGTTTCAAGGAAAGCGGCTGGGGCAAGGAAATGGCAATCCATTCCCTCGCATCCTACACCAAGGAAAAATCTGTCTGGGTTGCTTTCGGAGAATAGAACTCAACAAGCGGCGTCGAAAAGACGCCCCTTGTCTGCAGATGATCAACTCAATTGATCCAAACTACTAACCAAGGATGCCTTCGCCTCTTCGATGATCCTCGGAACCAGAGTACTGACCGAGGGGATATCGTCAATCCTGCCCACGGACTGACCAATGGTCAACATGGCTTCCTCGACATTGCCTTCCTGCCACACCTTTTTTGCTCTTTGACCGGAGATCAAGGGAAACAGTTCTTCCAAGGCCCCGCCTTGTTTTTCAATTTCTTCCACCCGACGGATGATATCGTTTCTTAAAGCGCGGACTTGCAAACCAAAATCCCCTAAAAGGGATTGCAGATTTAAAGAGGTGTCGTTTTCTTTCTTATCCAACAGCGTTTGAAATATGTTCTCATGCACGCCGCTTTCTTTTGTAGCCAGAAAGCGCGTAGCCATCATAATCCCATCTGCCCCCAACGATAGAGCCGCAGCAAGACTTTTCCCATCTGCCATACCACCGGCGGCCAGTACCGGAATATCCACGGATTCAACAACCCTGGGAACCAGCACCAGGGTGGACACATTATCCTTATGGGGGAATCCGCCTTCTTCAAACCCGGCTATGGTGACCGCATCATATCCGACTTTCTGAGCGTGGACAGCGTGCTTGACTGCTCCGACTTTATGCAGAACCTTGACACCGGCCTGTTTGGCCTTTGGAATAAGGTCTTCTCCCAAAAAGGTATCCACCGGTGCTCCTGCAATTTCGATGGCGGTAACCTTTTTTTCACAACAGATTTCAAAAAATTCTCTCAACAACTCAACAGACAGCCGAATCGAAGGCATGGTTGTGATGTTCACAATAAACGGATTCGACGTCAGGGCATTGGTCCGGTCGATAGCTGTTCTCAATTCATCACCGGAGTTGTAGTTACCGGAGGTCAGGTTTCCCATTGCCCCTGTATTACTGATAGCAGCTGCCAGTTCAGGAGTCGCTATCCATAGCATTCCTCCGCATTGAATGGGATATTTAATACCAAATAGTTCCGTTATTCTTGTTTTCATAAACAAATCCTTTGTTTCGCTTGATTAACAGCCTTAATTATCTTTCGTCCGCCTGGTGGTTTTTTGGGTTCGGCAGAGTACCTTTGCTTTGTCCTGATTAGATTCACAGGCAATTTGCGATCACAAAGCCAAATCTATACCAAGTGGTCAAATTCTGAACAGGATAAAGTTGACTGCAACATTCATCATCGGGAAATTTTACCTGTGATTTAAAAAATGACGTTATCTACTTGTCGCAATGTCATGGTATTTCCATTGTCAGGTAAGAGAACACAGTGAATGAAGGGATCGCTTCAAAACCTTCTATGGTTTGCGATGAAACAATCGTCAATGAAAGGATCATCGCACCGTCGGCCGCAGGTATGCTTCTTCTCCATATCGGCGGCGACCCTAACGATAAACTTTTCCAATTGTTCGATAGTTATTTTGGCAAGACTGATTATGTAGAGGTACGACTTTGCGGTTTCAATCTTACCAATTAATGCAGTTATTGTATTTAAGCGTCAGGAGGGGTTATTACAAAGAAAAGCATTCACCTTACGCATCGCCGGGTTTTAGCCGCTTAGATCTGGAAACCCTTTAAAACCAATCTGATTAGTGATTTCCAAGTGCTCCACTACTTCATCTTCCGATTCAGCAGATTCTTGCTGGAAATCATTCTCTTGCTTTTTTAAGATGAACTCCCTCATCAAGTTCTCCAGGTTTGTTGCCTGGGCTGAAAGTTCGTTAGAGGCTGACGCGGTTTCTTCAGAGATTGAGGAGTTGGTTTGGATTACTTTGTTCACTTGAGTCAAACCGGAATTAATCTCCTTAATTCCTGCTTTTTGATCTTGCGACGAGACTGCGATCTCTTCAATAATACCACTTACTTTTGATATGCTTTCATTGATTGCAACAAGTGTTTTTGAAGTTTGTTCAGCTTCAGACACCCCTTTTTCCGTATCAGTTACGGAACTATTAATCAGCTCGGCAGTTCTCTTCGCAGCATCAGCGCTTCTGACAGCTAAGTTGCGCACCTCGTCTGCAACCACCGCAAAACCTTTTCCATATTTCCCTGCCCTGGCTGCCTCCACTGCAGCGTTTAAAGCCAGCAGGTTGGTTTGAAAAGCAATTTCATCAATATCCTTGATAATTTTGGTCACTTTTTCACTGGTCGATTTCATCTGATTGATCGATCCCATCATCGATCCCATTTGGTTATTGGCGTTTTCCATGACCTCCATGGTGTGTTTAATCAGTAGCTGGGACTGCTTGGCATTTTCATCGTTTGCCGTGGTTTTTGCATCCACTTCACTCATTGATGAAGCGATTTCCTCTAAACTGGCAGCTTGTTCCGTCGTGCCGGCAGCAAGACTTTGAGCCGAGGAAGATAACTCCAGTGCTCCAAGATTCACCTGTTTGCTGTTTCCGGCAACCTGAATAATTGTTTGACTCAACATGGCAATCGAATCATTAATGCTTTCTTTCAGCATGTTTAAATCCCCGGACAAATCAGCCGTGATAGTTTGGGAAAGATCTCCGCTTTTCACTGCATTCATTACAGAATTAATATCAGTCATTGCAAACTGCAGTTCTCCCGCCATCTTTTTTAAGGCAGTTGCCAGTTCACCAATTTCATCTTTCTGGTCAATATCAATGGTTGCACTTAAATCGCCTTGAGCGATTTTGCTGGCAAAGTCCACACCTTTTTTTATGTTTTTAGAAACAGACATTGAAAAAAGTAGAAATATCGTTACTGCGACCAGGGTGGCGACGAATCCAACGACAATAACAAATATCCTGATTTGGTTAACCGGAGCCAGATACTCACTATCACTCAAGGTCAATGCCACACTCCAACCTGAAGCAGTAATAGGAGCGTAACCCATAGTTTTGGATTCCCCCTCAAACTGGTATCCTTCAACTCCGGCTTTGCCGGCCATCATTTTTTTAGCCAGGATTTTTGCACCTTTCAAGTCACTCATATTTGTCTCCATGATCAGACTTTTATCGGGATGAGCAAGCACTAAACCTCTTTCATCAATTATGAAAGAATAACCTGTTTCTCCAATAGTTTCGTCTTTTACTAGGTCATTCAAGAATCCAATCTCGTAGAGATAGATCACAACCCCAACTATTTCGTCAGAATAAGATTTCACAGGTGCGGCAAAGGACAAGTAAGGCTGGTTGGTTACTTTATTTAAAGCTGATTCACCGATATTGCTATTTCCCGCTTTAGCTGTTTGAAAATACTTGCGTTCATTAATGTTCACATCGATATATTGTTCTTCATTTGCAGCGATGATATTACCATCCATGCTTACCAGCGCAGCAACCTGCATATGGTTCCCGACACTTTCAGTATTTTTCATCTTGACCAGATGTTCCGTTAGTGAATTCAACTCTAACCGGGCAGCCTGCTTACCTTTTTCATCAACTATAAGCGCTGCTTCAATGGCGTTTTGCATGATTGCCATATTGTTTACAAATTTTATTTGTTCCTCCAGAATACTATTCACAAGCTTGGCAATGCCCCTGGCTCTTGTCGCCATTTCTTCATTTGTAACTTTCGTTATACCACTGCCGGCTCTATTTATTGAGATCGCCCCGACAATTAGCAAGGGGACGATAATCAACAAACCTCCGATGACAATGAGTTTTGGAGCTAAATTAATATTTCTCAGCATGTTCTATCCTTTTTACCAGTTTCTTTAGAATCCAGATTTAACTACTGTTGCTAAAGCTATAGAGTTCACTTTTAAACAAAGCATATTACTTCTTTATAGCAAAAATCCGATGGAAAGTATATTTTTTTATATACTTCTTTGTCCATATTATTACTTTTGAACATCATAGTGATTAACTCACAGTTCCCAAATAGTGTCTGAGCGAAAACCAGTCTGCTCCATAGCAATAAAAGCTTTATGAGCAGCTTGGCACTTCTAAGTTTAGAGCTTTCAACATTCAGCGATCAGCTCTCAGCCGGATATTGCTTGGCTTTGTAATGCCTCATGTTGAATCCTGAAAGCAGGCTGACGGCATGGTAATCTTCAGTTTGAGTTCCGATATCTGACACAAGACCGGGCAAGGGTTTAGCGGTTTTTCGTTCGGAAACTAAATAAGGTTATTAACTCGATTTTCCAGTCTTTAAGAGATAAACCTTTTCAAAGACGGTTATGTTGTTCCATTTGGTTCCTTGGCTTTTGTTCATCCTGCTTATTCCGCGCCATGCATCCTGCCCTGGAAAAGATGTTTTTTTTCAAGCTAGAGGAATCGAGTTTGTGGGTATTACACCGGGTAGGCTGATTTAATCACAATGTAGCGTTGAAAGCTGTCATTAATTGACATGTTTGTATTAGTTCTATTTTAATTTAAACCAAAGTTATATTTATTGACATAAATAAATAAATCTCATTAGGCTTGTTGGAATTCGATTCGATAATAGTCTTCAAACCTTTGACCCGCATGTTTTCAGATGCGAGATTTTCCCAACAAAATATCTGATATCATTGAGGAAAGTGGACAAAAGCTCCACACTATTTGTAAAAACTCCGGTATTTCACACACCTACCTCACAAAGCTTATCAAGGGCAACATCAATTACCCGGGAAAGGATAAAATAGCATCGATATTGCTGTCTCTTAATTACTCCATCGGAGAGATCAACGATGTTTTGGCTGAGTATGATTATCGCCCCTTAAACAAAAAGGATATACCCGAAATCAAGCGCAACAATCGCAAACGCAAGATAGAGGGCAATACCATGGCGTTTTATGATCACATCTACTTTGAATTGTTGTTGACAGCCATGGAGAGAATCGGAGGCACCAAGTTCATTGTCAAGGATCGCCCGAGCTCCGTTTATATCCCTGAAGATCTCTATCTCAAAAGGGAGTT
>JANQLH010000092.1 GCA_028280735.1 SAR324 cluster bacterium
GCTCTTTGGGAGATCCAACCTGAAAATAGCGAAGCGGTTCCTGAACCAACTCCAAAGCAGTTCTCCCTGTATTCAGTGATCCCCGGGGGGATTGAAAGACAGGCTGCATGAATTGTCGCAGTTGTCTCTGTTTTTCTCCTTTTAAATGCTGAAAGGGGATACTGTTCAGATAAATCTCTCCGGAATCGGGTTTTTCCAAACCTAAAATACATTTCGCCAGGGTTGTTTTTCCGCATCCACTCTCTCCAACCAGGCCAAGAATCTCTCCCGGCTTGATCGAAAGTGAAACGTTGTTAAGTGCTGTGATCCTTTGACTTTCTCGTTGAAAGAAGCTTTTCCTTGAGAAATGTTTGCCGAGACGATTCACCCTGAGCAACAGATCGGGCTTTGAAACATCTTCATCGATCATGTCTTTTTCAAAAGAGTTCACCGATATGACATCTGATGATCTATAGCGGGTATCATGATCTGTATGGCAGGTCTGTGTTGCATGATAACAGGCAAATTGGTGCTGTTTGATATTGTTTTGATCAATGGAGAGCAATGGTGGGAAAGGGGACTGCCGGCAATACTCACTGGCGAAGCGGCATCTTGGTAAAAACAAACAGCGGTCTGGTGGTTCAATCAGATCCGGTGGTTGCCCGGCCATGGCGTTGATTACATTTCCTCTTACATCAGGAGCACAAGATAAAAGTGCTTGAGTATAAGGATGAACCGGAGCCTGCAGGACTTGGTCTGCCGAACCTTTTTCCACAAGACGTCCTGCATACATGACTGCAGTTTCATCTGCCAACTCTGCGGTAACACCTACATCATGTGTGATCAGCAACAGGCTGATCCCCAGCTCCCGCTTCAGATTTTTGACAAGGTTAAGAATGACTGCCTGGACACGAACATCCAGGGCGGTAGTGGGCTCATCAGCTATCAGAATTTTGGCGTTGTTGATTAGGGCGGTTGCTATTGCTACCCGTTGACACATGCCTCCGCTCAGCTGAAAAGGGTAGCTGTTAAACACGCGATCTGCATCACTGAAATCGAGTAACTCCAGCATGTTAACAGCTAATGATTTTGCTTTCCTGCGCGATTTTTGCTGATGGGAAAGAATAGCTTCGGTTATCTGCTTACCGACTTTTAGGATAGGATTGAGGGCTTGAACAGGATCCTGAAAAATCATGCTGATCTGCCTGCCCCGAATCTTTTGCCAATCTGCTTCGTTTAGACCGGTTAATTCCCGGTCACCTTTCAATAATAATGAGATGCTGCCGGAAACGATTTTCCCCGGAGGTGTCAATAGTCCCAGTAGTGCCCGCCCTAGAGTGGATTTGCCACAACCGCTCTCACCCAACAAAGCCAGTGTCTTGCCGACTTTTAATTCCAGACTGATCCCTTGAATCGCATTTACTATCCCGTTTTTAGTGGGGTAGGCAACCGAAAGGTCTGAAATACGTAAAACTGGCGAAGTCATAGTATACTTCTCCTTACGGCAATGTAGTCCGGATCCAGTATATCCCGCAGTCCTTCTCCGATCATGACTAGTGCAAAGACTGTAATAAAAATCATTAGTCCGGGAAAGACCATCAGATGGGGAAATACCAAAAGAAAATCTCGTCCGTCTGCCAGCATGGTTCCCCATTCAGGACTTGGGGGTTGGGCTCCCAGTCCCAGAAATGACAATCCGGAAATCCAGATAATCAGCGATCCCAATTCAAGGGTTGCCAGTACCAGTATCGGTCCGGCCACCTTGGGCAGTATTTCCCTCAACATGATGATCAAAGGATGCGCACCAAGGGCAATGGCGGCATCAATAAACGGTTCTTCTTTGGTTTTCAGGGTGATGCTATAGGCAAGTCGTGCAAATGACACCCACCAAACGCTGATCACCGCCACTAAAACGTTTACCAGACCTGGTCCGAATAATCCGGCGATCACCAAACCAATGACAATCGAGGGAAATGCAAGCAAAATATCGACGATTCGCATGGCAATTGATCCAAACCAGCCTCCCAGGTATCCTGCCGTTATTCCCACCGTCAATCCGATTGTCACGACCAGCAGCAGGGCTATGCTGCCGGCAGTCAAGGTGATCCGACCACCGTGTAAAATACGAGCAAAAATATCCCTGCCAAAATGGTCGGTACCGAACCAATGATTAAGACCGGGCTTCTGCAAAACGGCATCCGTATTAAAAGCTGTAGGATCGTGAGCAAGCAATGGAGGTATCAAAGTGATCGCTATGATTAGTAATCCCAGTAAGACACTTCCCAGGGTGAATAATAATGATCTGTTTTCAACAACCTGCCATCGTCTCTTCACAACCGTTGTTCCTAGTGTTGTAACTTTCATTGAATTGTTAGGATCGTTCCTGAACCAGCCTGATCCGTGGGTCCAGGATTGTGTATGAAAGATCCACCAGTAAATTGGTGACAACCACAATAAAGGTGGCCAAAAGCACAAAAGCCTGCACAACGGGATAATCCCTTGCGTATATTGAATCTACCAGGAACTTGCCAATACCCGGCCAGGAGAAAACCATTTCGATAATCGCTGAACCACTCAGCAATCCACCAAGGCTCATACCAAACAGGGTTATAGTTGGCAGCAGTGCATTACGGAGAGCGTGCCCATAAACCAACCGCAGTTTTTTTAGTCCTTTTGCCCGGCCAAATACCATGTATAGCTGATTTAATTCGACCAACATATTAGCTCGCAAAACCCGCATTGCCCTGGGAGCGATCAGTATTCCCAAGGTCAAAGCCGGAATCAGCACCTGACGGAAACTGATCTCCCCACCGATGGAGATCCACTTTAGTTTAACGGCAAATAGATAGATCAAAAGCAATCCCAGCCAAAACCCGGGAATCGCACTAAAACAGACAGCACCAATACGGATTATTTGATCGGTCACAGTTCCTGCCTTGAGAGCTGAGATCACACCAAAGACAACCGCGAACAGGACTTCTATAACAAAGGCTGTTAAAGCAAGAAAAACGGTAGCCGGCAGGTAGGTTAAGAGTTCCCTGAATACAGGCTGTTGAGAACGAAACGAATATCCCATATCCAGTTGAATGACCCGTTTGAGCCACATGCCATATTGGATCAAAAAAGGTCGATCCAATCCCAGCTTTTTCCTGATTGTATCTCTTGTTTTCCGGCTAACCTGCTCTCGACTGTCAATACCCTGCGAAGGGCCGAACATCAAGTCTACAGGATCACCAGGGGCCAAACGTATCAAGCTGAAAATTAAAAAGGATGCAGCCAAGAGCACTAACAGGGCTCCTAACAGCCTCCTGATGAGAAAAACAATCATAGACGAAGAGTCGAAATGTTAATACATCCAATAAAACCAAATCCTCGGGGCCCGGATCTTTATTGGGATATAAAAAAACCGATCTGACGAAGCATCACTTTAATCCGCCAGATTCAATTGCTAAGGTGAAAGTGTCGTATTCTGATCCACTTCATACTGCCAATGAAAGAAGTGGGATATGAAACCTTTCACGGACTTATGCCTGGCCTTAAGAGCTACATTCGAATAAAGCGGAATAATGGGTACGGTGTCAACAATCCATTGATTGGCCTGATAAACCAGTTCATTATGACGCTTTTGATCGATAGTTACAGCCAGCTCGTCCAGAATTGTGTTAATTCTGGGATCGTTGATCGGACCGTAGTTGATATCTCCTTCCGGTGCGAAATGTCTCCACATCTGTTGATGAGTCGGAAAATTTCCCCAACCTTCGATAACCGCTTCCCATGCGCCCTCAGATCGTTTGGATTGGGCAATACCATAATCAGGCGAATGTTGCACGTCCACATCAATTCCGATTTTTCCCCAGTAGTGTTGCAACAGTTCGGAAGCCGGTTTGTTTCCACCATAGGAAAGCAGTCGAATTTTGAATAACTTACCGTCCTTTTGCCGAAATTTGCTACCTGATCGTTTCCAACCGGCTTGATCCAATAACTGGCCGGCTTTTTCCATATCGAGTTTCAGATAACCCACGTTTTTTGCTTTCGGATAGGCTGGATTAGTCGCGTAATAGGAATAGGCAGGTTTTCCATATCCGCCACGGGCCAGCCTGATGATTTCCTGTCGATCGATCGACCAGGCCAGTGCTTGTCTGACTCTCACGTCCTTCATTACGGGGGCTTGCAGATTCAAGTACACACTGCCGATACTGGGACGGGGGATTTCCACTAGTTCCACATCATCATTCGCCTTGAGTAACATCGCCGAAGAAGCAGAAATATTCCTGGCTATATGAACCTCTCCCGTCAACATCGCCATGACACGTGCCTGGGGTTCTGAAATCTGCTTGTATACAATACGCTCTATGATCGGCTTCTGCCGGCTATAGCCTTCCCAGCGTTCCAGGGTGATCACCTGTTTTGGTTTGAAGTCCACAACTTTAAAATAACCGGTCAGGTCCATGACAGCCAGGTTAAATGGATTCTTTTCCGGACCATAGGATTCGGCATTGTGAATTCCCAGCCATTGATTGGTTAGATTTAAAGGCAGGGTAGGATGAGGTTTTTGGGTGATCAGATGAATAGTCATGGGATTGATTATTTTGATTTCAATTCCCTTTAATAGGGGCCCTGCTTGAGGTGCCAGCCTTTTGGAACGTTCAAGCGAGGCTTTGATTGCCTTGGCATCTACTTTCCTGCCGCTCCAGAAGGTGATGTTGGGTCTGAGCTTTAGTTCCCAGGTGTTTTTATCAAGTGATCGCAGTGACCGGGCCAGCTCCGGTTCGATCTTGGTATCCGGTGTTAATCGCATCAGATACTCAAGAGCGCCGACACTATGCAGATAACCCGGTGTGTATTCGTGGGTTGGGTCCAACCCGTAGGGGATTTCCCAGGCGACGATGACCAGTTCTTTCTGATTGGCGAAAGCCTGTTGGTTGTATGACACACAGGTTACAAAGCTGAACAGAAGAATAGAGAGCCAGAACGTTTGAACTATTTTCGATTTGAAAATCATTTGTGCTCCTCGCATATAACAATAGCGGAGGAGGTGATGAGAAAGGGGGAGTGTGCTGACTGGGTCGGCTAACACAAAGGAGACTTCCCGCCGGTCCCATTACCCCGCACCCAGAGAATAATGAACCAATAAAGTATAATTTCGGGTAGGTCTCCTGACTTAGAGTTCCAACGATCTTACTCCCTTCCCATCTATAAAAGACAGTGGTTAAGTTAGATCTAACTCATTACAGTGCCTGGGGGCGCGCCGGATTTTCACCGGTCTTCCCTATTAAGTATAACACACCGGAAACTACGAAGGTATTCAACCCATTCTAATAAAAACTGTCAACTCGAATTGGCATAAGAAGACCGGATTAAACAATCAATCAGGGCTTTCACTGCATACTTCCAGCTGTTTTCTCTCTCTCAGCCGTTCCCCCGAGATCTTTTGGAGTTTTCTTTTAAAGGGGTGCGCCAAAAACATTCGGGGGCGCTATTTTAACTCAACACTATTCCGGGCATAAAATCTAATCATTTGAATTTCCATGTCGTCTCTCCGGGACTTTCTGTATGGTGGAGCCTTGAGACTAGTGGTTAAAACCACTGGCTACTATATACCGCTCCTATGGAGCTCTGGAATGTACTCTTTTATTGCAAAGTCTCCAACTTGTTAAGGTTGAACAAACTACTTCCAAGGATAACTTGGTCGAAATCATCTAACAGTTTTGAAACATTGTGGAATATTCAATTAAACCCCGAAGGGGTGGCATCATATTAGTCAGCGGTTAACCGCTGGTATTCAAACCCAGGGTATTTAAGTCCCGTAGGGACGACACAAAACATCAATAAAGTACGGCTGCCGGACATTCCGGAAATTTTTTGTGCTGCCTTATAAACAGGGCTAATTTGTTCTTCCCCTGGGTAAACGATTAATACAGGTTTTTTCATATTATACTGGTCAGAATCGATTTTAAGGGGTATCTATGGTCGAACTCAT
>JANQLH010000169.1 GCA_028280735.1 SAR324 cluster bacterium
ATTGGCTCATGTCGTACAGCAAAGCCAGGGACGGGTCTTACCAACTTCGGATGTCTCGGGCATGCCTGTTAATGATAATCCTGCATTGGAAAGGGAAGCGGATCAACAGTCAGCAGAGGCTTTAAAGCATAAGCCAAATACAGGGGGGCAATTTTATAAAGCAAAACACGATGGAGAAAACCTTGCTGTAGGCAAGAATACAAATTCTTTGCAATATCAGACAAAAAGAATTTCTTTGGAAAATCAGCAAGGATCGAAGGAATCAATAAATAAACCGGAAAGTAAAAAATCTGAAATGGCTTCAATTCCTCAGGTGCCATCCGGGGATCAAGAAAAGATAGGGGTAACAAATGCACCACAACTCTCGGGTATGGCAGCTGGGCATTCACAAAAAAAAGCAAGGCTTAATTCTCCATCGTCAGCATCAATCCAGAGGAAAATCGGGTTCGAAATGGAGTACGCAATCCCCCTCTCTACTCCTAGCGAGGCAGACCTTAATATTCTATCGTATGATACCGCTACTAATCGGGCCAAACGCAACATGTGTACCTACCTCACAGGAGGTCCCTCCTATGACAATGATCGCCATATCGCATCCGGATCTAAATATAAAGTTCATATTGACCACGAATTGGAATTGCAACGAGCACACGTTCAACTCGTCACTCGTCTGATGAACGACCGGATGATGGGGGCCTGGCGTCGTGCAGACCATAACATGATTGCGATTCCTGAATATGTGACCGACGCATTCGACGAAATGGGTGCCTATTCCACCAATACGATTCGGAGTACCTTGACTGCAATTTCAGCAAATATGCAGCTGGCCTTTGCTGCTGCTCAAAACGGTTTGGGTGCTTTTCCCGGGGCCAATGGATTTTATGTCGGAGTCCCCAGTCAGGATTTCAAAGACTACTATGATCGGCACCATAAGGATAAGACACAGCTTAATCCTATATTGACCCGCATTGAAAATGCGATCCAAGATCGAATCGCTCCTCAGGCGACGGTCGGTATCATCCCGTCCTCTATTTTCAAAGCACACCAAAAACTTTTAACGGAAAGCCGAATGACCACCGACCGGGATGACGCCGCAATCTCGGGTACAGATGCCTTGCGGCTCTCGATCGATTACACGGTGGATGTCATGGAACTAATTGAAAGGAATCAAGCCTTTTCAAATCTAAAACAACAAAATCGAATCGCGTGGGATGAACTCAAGGGATTGGTTACTCTCATCACCAATTATATCATTGGCGAAGCCTATTACCGGAGTTCCGGCTTTGAGGACTACAAAACCGTCAAAAATGCAGTACCTCTGATGAGTAAAATTTGGCTGCATACTGTTATCAACAGTGCGCCCAGCTTGAAGCAGCAATTGACAGATCCAATGATTCAGACTCTAACGAATACTATTCGAAGACATCCTCTCTATAATCCTGATAGAGTTCGGCAAAGTATGCATGTCAACTTAAGAACCCATAAATTGAGCGGAACTGCTCTGGCGGCAGACTCAACTATGTTGAATAGCACCAGCACCAATCAGCTCATTGCCGGGATGCTTAATAATCAAGCCTTCGATCATCGAGGGCAACGATTTGCCGGTCCGGATCGAATGATTGCCGCAATACGTAATGCTTCCGACAATCAGAGTGGAATTCCTCTTGAATACCGACGTCTTAACATCCGACCAAATGCGGCGGGATTGCTTGATGCCCTTTGGCCTTTGGTGGAAGAATCCCGCGAATTAAACATGCGGCATATGACTTTAGCCCAACGACAGAACACCTTGTGGTGGGCGGATACCTCACGAACTGAGGCAGCTTCATATTATGCGGGGCGAGCCTTACAAGGTCTGAGATCAGCAGCAAATTGGGGTTGGGGTCTTCTCCCCTCATGGTAGAAAGGGATGTAGTTGAAATGCCGACAGTTGAATTCGGATAGAGAAGTTTGGGAGTTTGATGAGGTGTCCGGCGTATTGAATATTTATAAACTAAAGGATGGGCAAAAGCCCCCTTTAAAAGCATACAGAAAAAACTTAATAAATCAATCCATATAAATACTATGCAAGCATCCTATTTAACCTATCCGGAGAACATTAAAGAAACATCAGGACCGTCACACTCTAATAAAGCAAATCAGTTTAAGAATGATCCGGCCGGTTTAGGCATACAATTCAATCAAGCTCTCAAGAATTCAAGAATGCTGTCACATAATTACGTAATACAACACCAAAAAGCTTTTGGTAACAGGTTAACACAGGCTGCCTTGCAGTCGATTATGCAAGAAAAACGTCCGGAAGAGGATGATGAGCAGGCTAAATCTACTTCCCCCCTTCAGTCAAAAACCGGCGGAATAGACAATAAAAAATGCATTTCCAAAAAAAGCAATACCACGGGTCTTTCCGATGGATTGAAAGGCAAAATGGAATCAGCTTTTCAGGCAGATTTCTCCGGGGTGAAAATCCACACCAATTCCAGCAACGCGGTCAAAGTGAATGCCTTGGCATTTACCCAGGGGCACAACATCCATTTTGCCCCCGGCCAATTTAATCCAAATACCTCGGCGGGGAAACACCTCATCGGTCATGAATTGGCTCATGTCGTTCAACAGCGCCAGGGACGGGTAAAACAAACCACGGAAATAGGGGGCATGCCGGTGAATGACAATCCGGCTTTGGAACAAGAAGCGGATGCCTGGGCTGACAAAACCGGGCAAAGCAAATCCATCAGCCGGTCAATCCAAGCCAAAACAGACAATTCCGGCTGCTCTCAAAACAAAGTTGCTCAAAGGCGAATGGGAGTAGAAGCGGAACTCACCGTTCCTATCACTCGCAATGAGGGGTCCAATAATGGTGAAGGTCGTGTCAGAAGTTTTCTTGGTCTGGGAGTAGGATACAATAACGTTTTTCAGCCAACCGCCCATGGTTATCACATCGATACGGACAAGGACCCGATTGCACGAACTGTGGCTCAAGTAAGGGATAGAGTTAACATGGCACTGGTTCAGATTAACAAAAACACCAGGGATAACCGGGGTCGATTTGGAAGCATAATGTCTTGGATACTTGGTCCCGAAAACTGGGATGAACACCAACTGATACCAAGAGATCAGGGACCCGTCGCCAATATGGAGTTTGTAACAAATCCGTTTGACGAAGAAACAACAGAAGGTCGGGAAGGATTGGAAAACACGATCAATACGATGACCGGCGATATGAATAGGAAACTAGGTCATGCCAGAGCGGGAATACGTCGACAGGGAGAGTATAATTATGGTGTGCCGTCTGTAGCTGATTGGCGGTACTTTGCCCAACAAACCGGTGTGAACGTTGACAATTTGCTCGCTTGGCGACAACAAATCTTGGATCAAATCACAAACAGACTCTATGTTCAAATAACCGCAGGAATACTACCGGCAGGTATTGCAAAGCTTCAAAGAGAAGCAGATAGAGACAGCCCTCTTGTTGGTCAGGTTGAAACACTGGGAATAGGTCGTTCAGAAGAAGATCACGTGAAAGCAAGGAGACTTGTTACAATCCAATCTGCTGAAATTGCTGAGAACGTGATCAATGAGCTCAAAAAATCTAGTGGTTTGGATCGTTTGTACCAACTCCGGGGACAAGATCGCTTACTTGCATCATTACAAGGATATTTAAGCTTAATAACATCATATATTTTAGGGCACACGGTTGTAAAAAGTCGTGTAGGAACGGTTCATAAGAATATCGTTCCTTTCTTCTCAAAATTGCCTTTAAATCAAGTCCAGCAAGCTATGGATACTCGTGTAAGACCGGATCAGTGGTCTGGAGAAGATCGAACAACATTAAAAAACGAGCTGAGTACCCAGATCACAAATGAATTGAATCGATTGTTCGGTATTTTTCCGTTTAGAAGCCGTTATTATAAAGATTTACCGATAAATCTGGATGAGTTTCGAAGTCAAATCAACGATTGGTTACCCGGTGTTTTAGATGGCTCTGAAGACGAGTTTAGCGAAGACCAATTGGAGGCTTGTACCCAGATTGATCCGGAAAGACATGCAAAAAGCCAAAGAATCTACGAACCCGTTGCCGGTAGGAATAATTTTATACGGGAAGGACAAGAGAAGGTAATCGCACTTGAATATCGCATGATTCGAGAGGATTTAAATTTAACACCTGACAATCTTTGGGTTTTTGTTCGCCGGGTGATGAACCAAATAAGAAGAGCGAATGATTAAACTGACAAGACAAAAACATGTTTAACAATACACCATTTGACCAACCTTCTTTATGGCAAGAATAAGATGCAAACCAAACATCACAGCCGGTTATTTGAGACTGAGAAATCAACGTCAGGAGCAGTGAGAAAGACTGCTGATCCATCCGTCATGAATAATCAGGATCATGCTTCAATTACCAGTGTAAAGCAGCTCAATCAACTGGTTGGTAATCGAGCGCTGGGTCAAATTATCCAGGGAAAATTAAAAAAAGGCGGAGATGAAGAAAAAGACCAAAAACAATTGCCGGGACAATTGAAATCTTCGAACCTATCCCGGAATATCCGAACGAAAATGGAATCTTCCTTTCAGACTGATTTTTCCGCTGTAAACATCCATCAAAGCTCGCAAAAAGCTAAAGATATGGATGCCCTTGCCTATACCAAAGGGAACGATATTCATTTTGCACCCGGTCAGTTTAATCCTCATACTTCAGGAGGATTGAAATTGCTGGGTCATGAGTTGACGCATGTTATCCAGCAAAGACAAGGCCGGGTTAAACCCACGACAGAACATGATGGAGTGCCGATCAATGATGACAAATCCCTGGAGCAGGAGGCGGATCTCAAGGCTGATAGTCTATTAAATGACATTTCTAAGCCTAAGAATGTCGAACATGAACAGTCACCAGTCGGTCAAAAATCAGAAGAAAAGGGCATCCAAAAAACTGAAGGATGCGAACATGACGGAGGAGTGATTCAAGGATCATTCTGGGATTATCTTAAAAGTGTGGGAACGGCTTTACTAGCTTTACCCCACGGCTGGATCATTTCCAACCTGCGCAGAATTCCACAACTGATCTGGCATATCCTAAAATCCCTCAAATTATTTAAATGGCTCTGGCAGGGCTTTTTAAACCTGATCCGGGTCAGGAATGAAACATTTGCCCAATGGTTGTTAAGGGGAATGGCTTCGGGAGCGACATGGTTGGGGCAATTGTTTACAAAAGCGCTGGATGTTGTCGGCATCGGCGAAATCATTGGTTTCATCTTTCAATTGTTTAATATTTATACCCGCAAACTCAATGCAGCAGAGATAGCGGCTGCCAGAATTGTTTATGGCGGATTTATCCCCTACTGGAAGGTTCGGATCAACACCACGGCTCATCAGCCCATTACCAGGGCCTATAACTGGATAACCGGGGCCGGTGGCGGTTTTGTTGCCATCGGGGCTTTTCACTATATAGAAATCGGAC
>JANQLH010000172.1 GCA_028280735.1 SAR324 cluster bacterium
TGCCGGAATCCTCAATCTTCTCAACATGCAAGGGGTAGATGCTGTTCTTGCTCTGCCCCAGTGGTATATAAACCATACCCTTAAAGAGTTTTTAGAAAGTGGAAAAACTGAAGAAGGCAAGCCGATAAAAAAAGTGTCGTTTTCACATGAGGGGACATCTGTGGAGGGGACTCTTTTATCTATGGAGGTACTGATCGCTCCGGTCACGGTACCGGAAAAGATAATCTTCTTGATCACCTTTGAATCCGGTTTTATCAAATTGAAGGAACAGACGGATATTAAAGGTCTAAAGTTTGGTTTCGTTGCAGACATTTCATTGAAGAGTCTCCAGAAAGATACAACCATTCCGGACAACATAAAACAGAAGCTCGAAAAAGAGATCGCCTACCTTTCATCTGGTGCATTCACCATTGAAAAGCTGTACATGATTTTGCAGCAATCCGCTCTATTGGAGTATCACCCGCCGGCCACAGAACATCCCATCGGAATGACCGATCAGGCAAAGCAGTGCTTTCAAGAGTGCATTACCCAGTACCTCCGGCAACAAAAACTAATTGGAGGATATGTTCTTGGCAACAGGGTCATAATAAAAACTCCGGGAAACAAGATTGACCCCGTTTCATCGATATCTGCAAAAAACCTTTCCCTCGCAACCCATCGTTACAAGGCGGAGAATCTGTTACCCAGGCCGGATTATAACTCGCTTTTGTACCTTACAACTGCAGGGTCCGGTTCTCCGGCCTCATCTTTTCCGGACAAGCTGGGCAACATTATCGGAATTGGGGAAGAACAGAATGGTTGTTATGGAACTATGGCGGTATTAGGAGAGAAATTTGTGAGCTATCTTTTGCAAACAACCGAAGAGTTCGTCTGTCAATATATGCGCTTGGAAGACAATAACAGCGGCCTGGATCTAAAATATTACAATAAGGTTGGCTCTTTGGATCCGAAAGACCCGGGGGGAGTATTTCAATCAAAAAAATATCGATCGACTTCGAAACAGAGCCGCTTAGGTAGTGAGGATGAAGCACACTACGGGTATGAAGTCAATGTGGAGCTCTCGGTACACAAAAATAAAATTGTAATTAATCGGGACACCTTTTTGGAGATTGAGCTAAATCACTGGATTGGCCCCGTTCGGGCAACCCATTATCAGGCTTGTTACAAAGTACCGCTCGAAATTGTAATTGAGCTTGCCGGTGTGTCTCAAGGGAGACTTATTGTAAAGGTCTCTTCCAAAACTAAAGAACAAGACCCAAACACCGTGTATGACGAGAGCGCCGATCGCTATCCATGGCTAATAACAGCTGAAGAAGGAGATCTTGGGGGAGCACAAGATGTCTATGAGCGATTTTTTGGAGTGGTAAGAGAGTTCTGCGAGATTGCGGTTCCCACTGGAGCTATTCCCAGCATCGACCGAGTGTTACAAAGAGCGTTAAACCGACATCCCTTTGTTTTTCCCGGTGGCCGACAATTATTTATGAAGAATCCCAGGTGTAGCCATCATAAAGATATACTGGTTGGTGTTCAGTACACGGCATAGCGAGGAATGTAAAAAATCCGCAACCGCAAGAATCCAAACAAGGAGAAAGGTATGAAAATAAAGACTTCCTCACGATTGATGAGAAATTATATTGCCGGTACACCGCTGAGCAAGATAACCGATACAAAAATGGTGCAAACCAGACAAGGGGACCCGATTCTTTTTGGTCTCTCTGAAAATCGCAGCCTTTCATTACTGCTTCAAAAAGCGACCGGGTATGGAGAATGGAACAAATTTGATTACTTGAGACAGATTGATCTCACTAAGACAAAGTTTCCTCACCTGCCTCATATAGAGTGCTTCGATGCGGTTATGAATGAGAAGGGCGATTTATGGGTGGCATTTGTGACGATTGTAAACTCCAAGCATGTGAAAGGCCGGCAAGACTCAGAATTATACATTTCGACTATACCCGCTCTGTTCCTTGACACCTGGAACTGGGGAGGAATTGGAGACAACACGCTGTGCGTACAAGTTATGGAAGGGATGGTGGTAAACAAACTGTCTCTTAGCTGTCCAGCGGAAGGCGAGGAGTCGGTTCATGTTGCCTGCTCTGGTACACGAAGAGAAAAAACCGAACATTGGCAAGCCGATCCCATTGGAAAAAATGAATGGCGGGTGAAACGGTTAACAATGCCCCAGAACGCGGACTCGTGCATCGCCGCCTCGCCTGGGTATGTAGAAGGAAAAGGAAGAGGATACTACACCATATGTCAATTAGGACCCTACAAATCGGTATTGTTTATGCCACTTGAGGAAAAATTTGGCAGACACAATGTATCGAGCCCCTCTATTGAGTTTGACATCCCGGAAGATTTTGATCCGAATTGTTTAGCTACCTACAGCAACGAGAAAGGTGTAACAGAGTTGTTTGTTGGAGGAAAGGGCGTTTTGCACTTTAGGGCAGAGCATCATCTGGAATCATATTTACAGGGTGAACTGGTTGGGGAAGCGCCAACCGAATATCTCAGCAATCTAAAACACCTTTTGGTAAGCAAAAGAGGAAATAATCGATTTGAGCTATGGGGAATTAACCATATCGATCAGCTTGTGCATACAACCGGCAAGGCCACAGGGTCTGACTGGGAATGGACTCCCCCACTTCCCTGTGAATCAGAGGTCACAACCATTGCATCCCACAAGAAAGGTGAATCAATCGCCTTTGGGAAAAGTGACGGAACATTCGGACTCATGATGCTTGGCAAAGAGGATAGCCACTGGCATAGACTTCCTGTTCATGTGGGGCAGAAAAAAGAAGCCCATCCCATTGATTCATATACACTTAGAGCTGTTGTGGAAAAAGACGGGGCTCCGCAAGGAGACGAAACGGTTTACATAACTTCGGAAGATGACTGTACGGTGTTTATAAACGGTAACCTTTTTAAACTTAGTAAAGGAGAAACAAAAGAGGCAACAACAAGTCCAACTGGTGTGTTGAATGTTATAATGGCGACCCATACCCTGTCTGCACCCGATTTTACATTTGAGTTAACCAATGGCGAGAAAGCAGTTGAGAGCCCCGCTGGGAAGGTGCAGCAGAAACTCGAGTTGTACGACACGAAAGAAAAGCTTGCAAGAGACCTTGCCAACACCTTGCGTCCGGATGGAACACCTCTTTTTACGGACAAAGCTAATGATTCAAGTTGTGAAGAAGCGGTATACTTCCTGAAAACAATGACTGCGGTGAGACAGGATATAGCGACACAACAGAAAAGAAACCTTCAGCAAGAAATAGTGTATGATTTAAACATTAGTGGCAGCAGAAAAAGAGATATTACACTGGAAGACATGCTCAATGCTGTATCGACAACCGTTGGCGAGTTCATTGAAGCAGTCCTAACCGTAGACCAGGAACTAAAGCGCATAGTAATAGGAATTGTTGATGGGGTATACCATGCAATGGTGGAAGTTCGGGATTTTTTAATTAAGATAGAACTGAAAGCGCTTTCAGAGATAATAGGTGTGGTGAACTTTGTCTTAAAAAAGATCTTCAACTTTGATTTTAATGATCTAATGACCTGGTTGGGACATGTCTTTCATTGGGATGAGATAATGTATACTCAAAAAGCCTTGGTCAGGATAATGGATTTGGCCCTAAAATCCGTTGAGGATAACATTTCTACTTGCGAAAAATATATCGATAAAGCTGTGCACTCGTTCAAAGAGTTGTTGAAGATTCCCGAAGAAGATATCGATATGTCAAACGAGATATTTCAAAAAAGAATAAACGAAAAGCCTTCTGAACTTCCCAGCATGCTCGATTCTCCCGAGCTTCACTGGTTGCAGGATCATCTTCAAATCGGGTTTTTACAATTTGGTGGAGGACAATCAATTGAATACAAAGAGAACGGCTGTGAACACATATTGGAAGAAGTATTCATAGACGAGGGCCTGATAATCGCGAATACTGCAAAAAAAATCCAAGCTCTTGCAAAAAAAATGGCAACCAATGAAGGCCCAAAGACCAGAAAGCAGTTTGTAACCGCTTTGCTTCCCGTTCTCGAAAACACTGTAGTAGACAGTGTAGAAAACGTTATGCTTGGGCTCATAGAATACCTGGAGGAAATAGTGGAGGGAATTCGCACTACTATTTCGACGCCTGTGGATATACCAGTACTCACGTGCCTGTTCGAGGAAGTGATTTGCCAAGAAAAAGAAAAATTGACAATAGCAAATCTTGTTGCTCTTTTAGTGGCAGCTCCGTTGTGTACAACCTATAGAGCTGCCATGAAAAAGGCCTTTCTTACTGAGAAACAAAAAGAGAAAATATTGGCTGCAACTACTTTTAATGAAGTGCTAATAGTATTTAACGATGTTGAAGCTCCTATTCTACCCGACTATGAGGTAAAACAGTTCTTGCCGGTTCAGAAGAGGACTCTTAGTTCAAGCAGCAACGGCAGAGGAGATAATAAAATGGCCGTTGTTGTTATTAAGTGGATAACCTCAATTACTAGGACAATCTCAACTTTAGCGTTTTCCTTGACATTAGGAAAGGAGATTAGCAGCTCCGCTAAAGGGGGGGTAAAAGGAATAAAGTTTTGCGTAGACCTTCTTACAATCTCTCTATCCATGTCTAGCGCCCTTGTAAAAAACAACGCAAAGAATTGGGATCTAGATCTAAGGAAGATTATCGATTTTAGTCTTACATGTGCAAAAGGTCTTTACGTTGTTAAAGATTTTATCCTCCTCAGCTCTCGTCCGAGTGACAATGCACCGGATATGGCAGGATTCGGACAAGCTGAATCAGTCGCGGATGCAATTGGAGCCTTCATCGGAGTGCTTAGAGTTTTTGGCACAATAGTTTCGTTTGCAATTGAATTAGGCGAAGATCCTCCATCCGAACTCAAAGAGGATGGCGATGCCGGCCGGGTTGGATGGTATGTCGCATTGAGTAGTAAACTCGTTCAGAACTTGTCCTTGGCAGCGAACGAGATTCTCACGTTTCCTGCCAATGAATTCAAAAAAGCTGAACAGCCCGAAGTGGAAATAGTTCTCAATGGTATTAAGATTGCGGCTGGTGTACTTGAAGCTCTCTGCAGTTTCACTCGAGCAGCCTTGGAAACCGGATATGATTTCACGGACTATGAATATTAATACCTAACAAAAACGCCTTATCTGCCATAACCTAAACTCCGCAAGAATGACAGCGCCCCGGGGGCTTATCCATTGCCCATACGCAAGCCCCCAGCAAACCAAGGTATTAGGTCTTTCATTTTGACTTTTCTGATTGGCACTGCAAGAAGACCGATCGTGTTTTAACCCTGGTTTTCAGATTTTAAGTCAGCTCGTTTTCAAATATTCAAAATTTACCAAAAGCAATCCTGATCCCTTTCCAAATGTCAACATTTCAACTACGTCCCTTACTCCTTAAACAGTGAAATTTTCACAGGAAAGTGGTTTGTTTTTTCAACAATATGGCTATTTTAACCTTTATTCCATTTTAGCCTTGACTGTTTTGGAGTTCGGTTTAAAATAGCCATATTCTTGCTTGTTGCGCTGCTCAAAACACTGACGAAAACATAATCAACTATGAATAAAAAGCAGGTACGCTATTTACTCAATCCCATCCAGGACGATCTCAAGAGAAAAATGGTCTTTATCGGTGGACCAAGGCAGGTTGGTAAAACAACTCTAGCACGGCATCTCCTGCAGAAATTGAACTTCGAAGGTGCTTATTTTAATTGGGATAATGATGATGATCAGCGGGATTTACTTGCCAAGAAATGGAGTGATAACGATCGTTTATTAATATTCGATGAACTCCACAAGTTTCCTCGCTGGAAAAATTGGATAAAAGGAATCTGGGACACAGAGCAGGAAAACCATCGGATAATTGTGACAGGATCGGCCAGACTGGATGTCTATAAACAAGGGGGTGACTCTCTATTAGGGCGTTATCACTACTGGCGACTGCATCCATTTACAATCGATGAACTTCCGGAAAAAATACCGCCTAAAGTTGCCCTTGAACGTCTCTTGACGATCGGTGGCTTTCCCGAACCTTTTTTAGACGGCGATGAAAGGGAAGCAAGAAGATGGCGGAGAGAAAGGTTCGATCGCATTATTAAGGAAGACATTCGGGATTTGGAGCCATTGCGTAATATCCAGCTAATCGGTTTGTTGCTGAATCAATTGCGGACAAGGGTCGGCGGGCTGGTCATTCATTCCAATCTTGCTCAAAATCTGCAAGTAGCTCATAAAACTGTCAAGAACTGGTTGGAAGTTTTAGAAAGAATGTATCTGGTTTTTTCTTTGAAGCCGTATACTTCAACAATATCCAGGGCAATACTTAAGCCACCTAAGGTGTATTTTTACGACAACGCGGATGTGATCGGGGACGAAGGAACTCGTTTTGAAAATTTAGTTGCCACTACCCTGCTTAAACGAATTCAGTTCTTGGCGGATCGAGACGGATATCAATATGAATTGCGGTTTATAAGGGACAAAGAAGGAAGAGAGGTTGATTTTGTCATTTTGAAGGATGGAATCCTTGAAGAATTGATAGAAGTGAAGCTATCAGACGATGAGGTCTCAAAGTCCCTGCGATACTACGCCGAAAAACTCCAGCCTTTGAGAGCAACCCAAATTGTCAAGAATCTGAAACGAAGCTACAATCACAACCGGTTGTATGTCACTGATCCCATATCATACTTTCAGAAATCTCATTACTACAAGATAAGCTAACATCAGGTCGTTTACCTTCTAAAAAGGTCAGACATGCGCTCTTGAGATATTATTTTCGAGAAATCCGGGGGTCAGGTGTTTCATTTTGTCATTGCCAGAAGGGCGATCCTTTTAATCCTGGGTTTCCGATCTTGAGTCGGTTCTTTTTCAAATAGTCAAAATCTACAAAAAGCAATCCTGATCCCTTTCCAAATGTCAACATTTCAACTACGTCCCCTATTTCAAGGTAGAGGTGACCGGATTTGTTCCTGTCACCTCTACACCAGGGTGTTTGTTTCTTGCAGGAGGGTATTAGTTTCTTCGTTTATGCCGTACCGACGGCTTTTAGAGCTGAATCATAGTCGGGTTCATCGGCAATTTCGGAAACTTGTTGGGTGTATACCACGTTGCCGTTACCATTGATCACGACAACAGCCCTGGATAGCAGTCCGGTCAGGGGGCCGGTGGTAATGGTGACACCATAGTCTTTGCCGAAGTTGGGGGATCTGAATACCGATACCGGAACAACATTTTTCAGTCCTTCCACCTCACAGAATCGACCATGAGCAAAAGGCAGGTCAGCTGATACATTTAAGACAACCGTATCAGAAAACTTTGATGCTTCTTCATTGAATCTTCGTGCCGAAGCGGCGCAGGTTGGTGTGTCTACACTGGGGAAAATATTGAGTACGACCGTCTTACCGTTGTAAGTCGCCAGAGTGACGTCTGAGAGGTCTGAACCAGTAAGCGAAAAATCGGAAGCTTTGCTGTTAACTGCTGGAAGTTCGCCGACTGTTTCAACAGGATTACCTTTTAAAGTAATTTGTGCCATTGGTGATTCTCCGTTAGGGATTGAATAAATGCAAATCGATATTTAACCATCTCACTCTTCTGCAGGTTGGGTGCCAATTCTTAATGTTGTTTGTAAGGAAATAAAAGCTAAAAGGTGGCAGGACTAGACGGGCACGCAAACATTGCCCATCCTACCTGGAAGTAAAACCTAATATAGTTAGTGTCTGAACAAAAACCAGATTAAACCCCACCAATAAAAGCTTTAATAGCAGCTTGGTGCTTCAGGGTCCAGTATTTTCAGCATTCAGCGATCAGTTCTCAGCCAGTTTTTGCTTGTCTTTGTATTGCCTTAAGCTGAATGCTGAAAACTGACGGCAGACAGCAGGTTAATCTTCGGGCTGACTACCGGTATCTGGCACAAGTCTGGATAAAGGTTTAGCGACTTTTCGTTCAGACACTAGTTAGGAGTTGCGGACTGTCTTGGCTTTCAGCCTTGATTGTTATATCGTAATCCTTCAATTATTGAATGACGACTGCACTCCTATTGCTTCCATGATGACGAAAAAAAAATGGCATATTTTGTATTGTGATGCCTCCATGCGCATGTGCCCCATTACCGACTTCATAGAATCCCGCCCTGAGAAACATCAAGCCAAGATCATCCGGTTTCTTGCACTACTGGAAGAAATGGGTCCAACATTACCGAGACCTTACGCCGACCTTCTTCATGACAAAATCCACGAACTGCGCATCAAACTTTCCGGAAATCACGCGAGAATCCTCTATTTCTTTTGTTACAAGCAGTACATCGTTTTGTACCAGGCATTCTGGAAAAACACCGACCGAGTTCCGGAAAAATTGATATCCCAAACCGTTAAATACCGGGAAAGACTGCTGGCAAACATTTCCCAAAACCAACTGAGTGCTTTGACCAATGGAACGTTTTAAGGATTACCTGGATTTAAAACTGAGCAATGAGTCTTTTTTCCGTCAATACTACGGTCAATGCTCTATTTGTCCCATTACCGTGGAAATTATAAAGCGAATTGACGAATCCCCGGAAACTGTTGCCGAAATCGGGCTTCGTTGCGGTGTTGAAGAGGCAGTCATAACCAACCTACGAGAAGCGGATGATTGCTGTGTCGACTCAGTCAGAAAAATTGCAAAATACTTCAATATAGAAACTCCGGAAGAGTGTTTGAAAGATAAGGTAAAAAAATGACGATATGTGATTTCGTCTTTGTCTTTGCGTAGTTGCGTTTGTCAAAGATCATAATCGGGTCTGCTCTTTCGCGAATTGATGGGAGAGAACGTCTTAGACACCTTGAAGTTATACTTTTACTGTGGTTTGCTGAGCGAACTATTTAACTTACCATCCACTGATAAGTATTAACGAGGAGATCTAATGTTGAAAAAAAGATTATTTTGTTTTGCAATTATCTGCATCATTTTTGTTTCGTGTTCCACAAAATATACGCCCGTCGAACATAGCTTTAAAAACCTGGATAGAATCGAGGCTGTTTCCCAGATATCCCCATTTTTGCTAAATTCGGTTTACCAAGACGATGGAATCTTTTTTTCCAGTTGGGTGAACGATGAGAAATGGTTTGCGCGTGATTATTTTCAGCAATTTCCCGAAGAATTTGAGAAAAACTATGTACTGACAAATGTATATACCAGAAATACCGGACAGCATCGATTGGTATATAGGAACAGGAACTGTACAAAAGATGAAGAGACTTGTGTACGGAGTTTACTGTTTGTTTTTGGTCCCCCCCAAAACAGGAGCACCCCGGATAAAGTGATTTTCTCATGCAAGCTTGAAAAGAAATCGGCCGTACATTACCAATTATCGGAATTCCCTGTAAGAATTTCATTTTTCATGAAAGGTAACGACCGCGGAAAGCTCTTTGCCGAATTGGAGGATGTGTACATGGAGGACTTTGAAAAGTATGAAAAGTTGATTCAGATGATTAAAAGTATCTATCCGGAACACAAAATAGCATGTTGGTAAAGGGAACAACCTAGATGCAGTATTTTTGTATCCTGCCATCGGTACTAATTCTAAATCAACCGTTCACTGTTTATGTGAAGACAGACATGTAATTCGGCCACCAAATATGATGGCCGAATCGAAGATTAAGGAGTTTGTCTATTAATTCTGCTTTAGAGGCCTGTCTTCTTTAACAAGGAAATGTTTATAATACGGAGAGTACTCGACCTGATTATAAATAACGGGAACGATTACATTCCCTTCAAAATCTACCGCTCCCATTTTACCCTTGTTATTTTTCACAACAGCTACTTTTTGCTCTGTGGCATAAATCTCCAGGTATCCTTTTTTTAGCAGCTTTTGAATCTGGTTGTTGTAAAGACTTAAACCTTCCGGACTATCATGAATGATGACGTCGATTTTCCGATCATAAAAATGTAAGAAACCGTTTGAATGCCTGATCTTGAGATCATCAAATTCGACAAGTTCATTTTCTTCAAAATCCAGGATGCCATATTCTTCCTCATCACGGGCGATGAAAAGATTGTTACTCACATGGGAAATATCCGTATAACCTGGTTTTACAATGGTTTTTCCATAAATATCAGCAATTCCCCACTCTTCACCTTCCAAATAAGCTACATAACCA
>JANQLH010000236.1 GCA_028280735.1 SAR324 cluster bacterium
ATTGGTGCGACATCGGAGTAAGTACGCTAATTAAAGGATTTGAAATCTAATTACATACGATTCAGGGGGAGTTATGGGTGGTTATAAGATTAAACGAATGAATTTTTTTGATGGCTTGTTTCTGACCCAGGAAGAATTCGGAACGGAACAAACCTATCACAAGGAAATGCGCCGTCATCACAATGCATATTTTCACGGCTTTGGAATTGTTAATGGTCTGGAAGTTTCCAGGTACGATAACCGGAAACTGAAAATATCCCCCGGGGTGGCACTGACCAGGGAGCGAAGCACTGATGAAGACATAACCCGGGTTAAAGGTTTGGAAGTAGTGCTGAGTTTAGATTCGGATAGGGTTGAAATAATCGATGATAACTCCATTATCGTTGATTTGGATGCCTATGAAGACATTCAAGGCAGCAATACGGTCTGGGTATCTATCGGTATTGAAGAAATCGAGGATAATGCGGTTCAGTCAAAAGGAGGAGATACCCCCATTCACGTCTGGGAAAGACCGGTCATCTATTGTGAAGCAGATGATCCGTATGAAAACAAAGACAGGGAGACCTTATCCCAGCAGGGTGATGTAGATAAAATTGTTTTGGCCAAACTCAATTTAACCAATGGAGATATTGCCGATTCTTCAGATAGTATCGATTTGACATGCAGAATAAACTCCGGACTGGATGCCAAACAAATCATCACGGATGAAATACAAGTCAATTCAAACGCTGTTATCAATGAAAACATGCTGGTGGAAGGAAACCTGGAGGTGAATAACGAATTGTCTGTTAAGCAAGCCGCGACATTCGACCAAAACCTCACGGTTGAAGGGGATCTGCACGTAAAAGGAGAGTTCGAAAAGGAACTGATGATCCGGGATGATATCATCACTCTCAATAAAAGCGAAACCGATCCGCCTGCGGGATTTACCAGTGGAATTGAAATCGACAGGGGGTCGTACGGTTTGGAAGCTGTTTTGCTCTGGCATGAAGGCGATGAAAGCGGTCCTAACCAGGAAAAGCGCTGGAAAGTCGGTTCAGACGGGAAATCCGGTGCTTTTTATGACTTGGCCTATGGCAAGGACTTTAAGGTGGATATTACCACCGGTAACGTGGGAATCGGTACCAAAGAACCTGCAGAAAAACTGGATGTCCGTGGAGGTAGAATTCGATTAAAAGAAGAAACCACAAACCATGAAATCGCTTTCAGAACCGATGGTGATGCTGTGGATATTGGTTGGAAGGGAGCCGATCTCTGGATTTCCCCGATCAATGAAGATCGAAACATTTTGCTTGATCCGTTTAACAAAGGAAATATCGGAATCGGCAGTTCCACTCCGTTTGCCAAGCTTTCTGTTAACGGGGGTCTCCATGTTGGCGGCGATTCAGATCCGGGCGATAACAACCTGGAAGTTGATGGCAATGCCAACATAGGACAAACTGTCACTGTAGGTGGAAATCTTGAAGTCAGCGGCACTGCAACTTTTAATGATTCCGTTTATGTCGCTAATTTTAATAATGAAACATTACTGCTCAATAAGAAATCCAACCTCTCGTCAAATTTCAAGGCCGGTATCGAAATATTCAGATTGGCTACCGACAATGCCCGGTTGGTATGGAATGAGTTCAGCGGGCGCTGGCAGGCTGAAGCAGGAGCTACGGAATATAATATAGTCTATGGTCCCGGTATCGACGTAGACCTTGCTTCCGGTAACCTGGGAATCGGAGGAGTATCGACTCCAATCTCACAGAAACTTGAGGTGGCCGGCAACGTTAAAGCGAATGGATTTATCGGCGATGGCTCTGCCTTGACCAATTTGAACGGTTCTCAAATCTCACACGGTACAATCCCCGAGTCAGTTATACCGGATTCTATCGCACGTGATAGTGAGGTCCAGGCTTCAATCAGCGGATTTTCCGGACACACCCACGATGGAGCAAGCAGCGCAAAAATACCTGCTATAAACTCCAACCATTTCAATAATTTGAATGGTTCCGCCCTGACGAATCTGAATGCATCACAACTAACCAGCGGGACTATTCACATATCCAGAATTCCCAATACCATCGCTCGGGATGCAGAAGTCAAAGCGGCAATAGCCTCTGCCCTGAACCACACCCATGATGGAGACAAAAGCCCCAAAATTCCCGGTTTGACCGAAACTCATCTGGATAGCGTGGATGGTTCTCAACTGACAAATCTCAATGCCGGAAGTATTAACGGGATCATATCTTCGGACAACCTTCCACCTAATTTTGGTGTTGATCCGGAGTTGGAGAATACCGTTAATGATCTTGATGCGGAAGTAACCACCGCCAGGGGATCCGAAACCAATCTGAACGACCGGCTCAGTGAATCTTTAACGGCGGATGGCCAACTCAAAGATGATGTCGTCGGACTGAATCAACTGGATGATAGTGTTTCAAATCTGTTGATTGACGTGAACAGGGTTCATAGGGTTCCCCTGTTGCAACAGACGTTATATAGCAGGTCCCGTACGGTCTCGACAGGAAAGCAACCCATGGGAGTTGTATTTGACGGAACCCATATTTGGACCGCTAACCATAATGAAGGCAGGGTTAGTAAGATTGACATTGTTAGTAATAGAATAGTTGAATCAGTTACGTCCGGGGCCGGGCCTTGGGGTATCGCTTTTGACGGTGCAAATGTTTGGGTGGCAAACTACGATGAAAACACTGTCAGTGTGATTGATGTTGTTTCCAATACCGTTGTAAAAACGGTGAAAGTCGACGAAGAGCCGGCATATCTCGCTTTTGACGGAACAAGCATGTGGGTTACTTGTCACAGGTCGCACACGGTGAACAAAATAAATGTAACCGACTACACCGTTAAGAAGTTTTCAACCGCAAACGAACCTTGGGGTATTGTTTTTGACGGAAGAAATATTTGGGTATCGCACCTTGGAGTAAAAGAAGTCTATAAATTTTTTGCTTCAACCAACACATTGCTGGCGAAAATAGCCGTTCCGAACATTCCCTATATGTTGGCATCGGATGGCAAGACAATCTGGGTTACCCATGCTACCAAAGAATCCATTAGTAAAATCAACATCAAAGATCACTCAGTTTTAACCAAAACTAATATCCCCAATCCTCATGGTGTCATATTCGATGGCACCCACATCTGGGTGACAAATATTTCCGATAACAGCGTCAGCAAATTCGATATTAATAAAAATAAAGCACTCGTCACTGTTCCGGTAGGAGGTAATCCATATAATCTCTCATTTGACGGGAATTACCTCTGGTCCACCAATTTCGAAAGTTCAAGTTCCAGCAAAATTGTAAAAGTCATTTAAATTAAAGGGAGTAACCCCATGAAGTATTACCAGGTTAAATATAAAACGGAAAAAAAAGGAGACCTTGTATATCCGGCCTCGGTGAATCAGGTCGTTTGGGAAAGAACCCAAAATCATTTCAGTGAAGATGCAATGATAGGAGGAACCAATTCCAAAATAGAGGCGGATGGAAAAAGCGTTATAGAACTAAAAAAGGAAGATGCTGAAAAGCTGATAGAGGAATATAAAAAAAGTTTTCCCAAAATTAAAGATGAAAATTTGAAATTACCGGGTTTGGAATCAACACAAATAGCTAAGCCTGACAAATAGATTGTTTTAGTATTATATCTTAAACCGGTATGGATTTCGCCGCTCCGCTTTATAACCCAGGACTTTATTCCATCAAATCTTCAAGCGGAAAAAACTGTTGGCCCACGAACCGGTACATGCTATACAATAGCAAAACATGTAACAAGGAACCGGTCAGGTATTGATTCCTCATGATACCTTGTTGAATGAGAAGCCAATTGTTGAAGGTTGCACACCGACAAAACAGTATGTTATCAAAAACATTATGTACTGTGAGTGGAAGACCATACCTGGTTACACCGATTCTGAAAAATACCGTGCTTAGCCGGATCGGGAGAATTACCAATACACGGTCAACAAATACAAGGCCGCAGGTAGTGAGGAGTTCACCTGCAAAAAAATGAAAAGTTAAGGCACAAGGACGATTTGTTTAGTCTGAAGTTTTGAGTATAAATCCTGAAGTATATCGAAGGTAGCGACTATTAACCAATCCATGACAAGCTAAAAGGAGACCAACCATGGGTCGACAAACAGCAATATCCAAAAGTCCGGTAACCAGCCCGAGAAAAAAGTCCGAAACCAACAGTAGTATTCGTCCTTCCGGTAAATCCAGGATTATGAGGCTTCAAAGCAGATACGGAAACAAAGCGGTGCAGCGGATGTACAAATCCGGTATCTTACAAGCCACATTGACCGTTGGGCAACCCGGGGATAGGTACGAACAGGAAGCAAACCGGGTGTCGGATCGAGTCATGAACATGTCCGGGCCCGGCATTAGTCGCCAGGAAGATGAGGAATACATTCAGGAAAAGCCTCTGGCCGATACGATAACACCCATCGTCCAAAGTGAGATCAAGGAAGACGATGAAGTTCGGAAACAAGCTGATTTGGAAGAAAAAGAACTGCAAAAACAAGGCGATTTGGAAGAAAAAGAACTGCAAAAACAAGAGAAGGATGAAGACCTTGTTCAGACCAAAAGTACGGATGGAGGAACTGCAGCAATTTCGCCGTCAATTGAAAACAGAATCAATTCCTCAAGGGGAGGTGGTCTAGCGCTGCCCGAGTCCAGTCGTGCTTTCTTTGAACCCAGGTTTGGTGCCGATTTCAGTGGCGTCAAGGTGCACACGGATTCAAATGCCGCTCATCTGTCGCGTAGTATTAACGCAAAGGCTTTCACCATCGGGCGGGATGTGTTTTTTGGAGCAGGGCAATATGATCCGGAAAGCAGTCATGGTAAAAGACTTATGGCCCACGAATTAACCCATGTGGTACAGCAGAACGGAAGCAACGTAAAAGCTTCTGATCAGGTATCCAGAGCCGAAATGATCCAGTGTCTTCCTAGGTCACGTGGTGACAGTTCCATAAGACTCACCAAGCCCAGGAATCCTCCGGATATATACGTTCCGGGAGTTGTCCTGGGGTATGATGTGGATGGTGAACTTTCTCTTCCCTGGGGATTACTCAGTACGTATAAACAAGGTGGTTGGTATCTTGAGGGTGTTTACGGTAAGAACGGCAGTTCTAAGAAGTTCGGCTCTTTCCACACGGTGGTGAGTGAAGGAGATAGTGTATCTGCATCCGATTTGCGGGATACGACCAAACAGGGACTGGCTTATCTCACCATAGCAGCCCAGCTACACAGCGGATGGATTGAAGACTATGTTACCTTCCAGGCCTATCAGCATAGTTATATCAAACATCCCGATCAATGCAACAGTGGAACCAAGAGGAAGGTATTCCTAAAAGATGTTCTCGGACCTGTGACAAACTCAAAGGGACGTAAAACAAATTATGATGTCTCTAAATCTTTCTCACAAGGTTGGTCAGCAAGTGCCAGCACCGGAACAAGCTATAGCCAGGCAACATCGTCAAGCCATGGCTTCAATGCGAGCCTCGGAGGTGAGGCGAACGTAAAAGTCGGTAAAGTTGCGGCAGGCCTCGGATACAGCTATAATTCCACGGATACCACCACCATAACGGCCTCTCTTAATAACACGATGGGAATTAGTGGCTCAACAACGCAATCCTACGGTCTTCATGTCGAACCCGGTGAAGTTGGTGCATTGGTTCCTTGGGGTGAAGTGGTTGCCTTCAAGATCCCCAGCATCAAGGTCAACGCTTTCGGTTGGGTAACTGACAAAACAGGGCACTTGGTATTTGTGGGCATGAAAGTTGTCGGTGTTCAGCAACTCACGGATAAAATCCAAGACGATGAGAGTGAGGCTGACGCAAGAGCTCGCTTGCAGGCACGCATCAATAAGTTCACTCCCTGAACCAAATTGTAACAAACAAGGCCCGTTAACCAGTGCCTGAACGGAAACCTGTCAAATTCTTGCAAGAAAAGACTTAAGGCGTAGATTTACCATCGGAAGGTTGCGCCGTTCAGCAATCAGCTGTCAGTCAGTTATTTATCTGACATTAGGTTTTTTTAACTGAATGCTGATAGCTGAAAGCATGTCAAATCTCGGGATCAATCTGTATGACAGCATCAAAGCGGAATAAGGATGTAAGGGGGGATTTCGTTCCGGCACTAACTAGTTTTCGGGTTGTAAATGAATGGAAGTATCAACAGTCTTACATTCTCCGGATTGACTGAATTTCGGCTTTAGACTTAATTGAACTTCAATATTGCGGCCATCAGTATGGATGAGTTTTAGCCGACAGGCTTGCTCTATTCCGTTTTCAAATACAGCCAACCTGAGTTGATTAAACAATTTTTTATCCGGGCGATCGATTAAAGACTGCATTTTGCGCTTTACCAATCGACATTGCTCTATACCCAGAATAGAAGCGATCCTCGAATCGGCTTTCACAATAATTCCGTTCTCATCCACACTGATTTTGCCTCTAATCGAATGTTTTTGACTGCTTGAACCCATTTTTTCGTCTCCGGGTTCGTTCGCAACTGTGTAAATACATTTAATCAAATCATTCACCAGAATTTTCAAGTCTTCAATCGGTACCGGCAATGCTGCATCCGGCTTTTGACTCAAAAACTCATCCGCTTTTTTTATGGTCTCTGAGACTTCTAACGGCAGCGTGGATGTCATTGGTCCAGTACCTTACGAATTTCATGCAGGGTATCCCCGTCCGCATGTTTGATTGCAGAAATCAGATCTTCCCGCTTTCCCAGGTCTTCATCGGTCGAAACATTCAGAATGCCACAAACCAGGTCGATCAGTTTTGAGGGCACAATGGGTTTTTCCAATAGATGCCGATTGTTCTGTTTACTTTCTGAACTAACCAGGAGTTCCTTTACATCGTCCTGAGCCAGTTCATCTTTGGCATGGGCCGTGATAATGATGACGGGTATGTCTTGCCAAAGATCGTTTTTTCGCAGTTTTCTCATCAGGCTCAAACCTGACTTTCTGGGCATTACCATATCCAATGTCATCAGATCCGGAACTTCCTCTTCGATTTTTTCAAGCGCATCAACACCATCGATGGCAGTTCTGATTTTAAATCCCGCATCTTCCAGGCAGGCGCTGATGAATTCTCTAACATCCGGTTCGTCATCGACAACCAGAATTTTCTTTTCAGATGCCAGTGTCATTTTGTACTCCTTAGATCTTGGTTTACACCTATTTCAGGGCTGAAAGGCTGCTTTTTCATGCTAAGGATGCCATTTCCGGTTATGAAAAAGCAGCCTGACAAAGGGAACCGGCTTTCGTGTGTGAATCGAATCAGGTTCCTTGTTATTTCGTATCAAGATAACTCAAATAATCTCGTATCCAACCAGCTGAAGGCCGCCTGTTGATTGTTCACATTCAGCACGGACATCGGCGATACCATCGTACTGAACTTCGACGGGAGTGAGTATCAGGCGGCCTTCACCTTGCCAAGGGCTTTGGTTAGTTCCAGCATAACTCCCAGGCCGTTTTTGATATCTTTGTTAAATCCGGCGGAAATCAAACCGGTAGGACCGACGCTCTTCACTTCATCCAGATCCACATTGCCCGGCACGCTGAGTAACTTGCCCACAAATTCGGATGTTTTCGGTTCGGCCAGATGCTTGGCAAATCCCAGCAAGGCAACCATACCATCACCGATTTTGTCGATATCTTCATGATCATAAGCAGCAGCAACCTTCGCCCTGATATCCAGTGTCGCCTTGATAATCCTGAGTACACCTCTCTTTTCCAGATCATCCAGGTATCCGATCAAGATCGGTACGGCCGATTTCATGAGAGGTTCCATATCCTTGATAAACTCGATGATGTTATCGAGTTGTTTGAGGCAATACTTTAAATTTTTTGTTGACCTCAGGGTCTGCTTGATCAGGTCAAACAGATCCTGCAATTCGAAGCTGGATTCCACCTCCAGCATCTCGGTGATTAATACCCCAATTCCGTGATTCATCAAAGGAGTCAGATCTTTTTTCAATTCCTCTGTTTTCGCCCTGGAATCAAGAATCGGTTTAAGATGAGCTTCGAATTCTTTGATTTTTTGCAGAATGATGTCTTCGTTTGTCATGTTAGTCTCCATACCGGGTTATGCGCGTGGCATAAATTTTCCTGACATAATCATTTGAGGTTCCAATGGAAGTTCTTCACCGGTCAGCAGGAGGTTCCAGTAGACCCATTTGAACATCATCTTTCCCCAGTAGTTGAGATAACTTTCACCCAAGAGATCAAAGGGACCTAATCCCGGGAACGGGAACTTGCCCGGCAGAGGTTCGGTTTTGTAGTTAAAATCGATCAGGAAGGCTTTTTCTTCCCCGGAACAGATAAAACAGGTGGAGTGACCATCAAAACTAGGTTTCGGCTCTTTTCCTTCAATTTCCAGTAACATGTTTTCCACAACAATTTCCGCCTGGTAGTGTGCAACGGAACCGGCTTTGGAGGTTGGAACATTGGTGGCATCGCCAATCACATAGATATCATCGTGTTGCTTGGCTTTCAGTGTGTGATGGTCTGTAAACACGTAGCCCATTCCATCGCCCATACCGGATTCTTCAACATAAGCGGCACCCATATTCGGCATGGTCGATACCATTAGATCATAGTCCATGGTTTCTCCGTTTGCCGCTTCAATGGTATTTTTCTCAAGATCCACAGCAGCAATAGAGAAATCCGGCGTCACCTTGATTCCTTTTTCTTCTGCACTGGCAGAAAGAATTTTTGTAGCGATTGGTTTGGTAAACACACCGGTGATGGGAGTTACGAGCCTGATTTCAATGTCATCCCGACACCCCTTCTTTTTAAAGAAGTCATCTGCCATCAGCATAAATTCTATGGGAACCACAGGACATTTATGGGGCATTTCAGCTACGTTAAATAACAAGCGGCCGGATTCAAAAGTCTTCATCCTCTCAAACAGAGCTTCTGCACTGTCCAAAGTGAAGAATGAATGGACATCGCCTTTAGGATCCGGTTTCCAGTTTTCCAAACCTTCAATTTCTTCAGGAAATATCGTACTGCCAGTAGCAATTACCAACCAATCGTAGTTGTATTTAGCTTTTTTACATTCCACCAGTTTTTTACCCGGATCAACTGCAATGACTTCATCCAGCTTAAAATCTACACCTTTGGGAATAAAATCGCGTTTCGGCTTCGTACAATCTTCCCCGTTGTATATTCCAAACGGAATAAAGAGCCAGCCGGGTTGATAATGGTGGACATCATCGTTGTCGATGATGGTGATTTGCCATTCAGAAGGATTCAGTTCTTTTCGCAGCTTGGCAGCAACCATTGTTCCGCCTGCACCTGAACCTAAAATGACCACTTTTTTCATAACATCTCCTGTCTTGATTTAAATTGAAGATCTTTTATTTAGAGCGGTAAACCTAATTAAGCGAGAGAAGATAGCAATTGGGTTATAAGTAGATTCACCGCTCATTCCAGAGGATTTTTAAGCGAGCCGGTTATGGAATCCCCAGCTTCCGGCTTTCCTCTTCATTTAATCTGATTGTCAATCGGTTAACTCACAACCAGGTCTGAAATCAATTCAACGAGCTCAGTTTGCACCACCGGTTTACTCATAAAACCTTCCGGCTCCGGAAAACCAGCCAGTTTATTCAACACATGGCGGATCGATTCTCCCATAGCAGTAATAATGACCACGGGAATTGCTCGTAATTGTTGATCACTTTTAATGTAACGATAGGTCTGAATGCCGGACTGTTCCGGCATGGTAATATCCAAGGTAATCAGATCCGGTTTTTCATTTTCGGCCATTTTTAAGGCCTGTACTCCATCACTGGCTGTGATGGTTTCAAAACCGTTGTCTTGTAGAAGTGTTTCCAAATAAATAAGTACATCTGCCTCATCATCAACAATCAGTACCTTTTTTAAACTGCTGTAATTCATCTCCAGTTCCTGAAATACAAAGGTCAATCGATGCCAAGATTGATTTCTTCATGGTTTTTTAACTCTTCTTCGGCAATGCGTCGTATTTTATAGGCAGCATCTCTCAACATGCCGTAAACGGCACCGCAGCCTTCATCATTGCGGATCTTATCTCCGTGATCTGCCACCTGCAGCATTTCGTAGCAAAGCTCAATCACGGTTTTTAAGTTTTTGTCTATTGGATCTATCTTGTTTTGCATAATAAAAAGCCAAGATGTGATAATGTGAGACAATTAAGGATTCGCTATTCTGCACCCGATATGCCATACGGGGAAATTCTAAATTTTTTTTATTTTTACTGTTTATTTTCAACCTCTTAGCTTTGTTTAATTGATTTGAACGAAAAAGCATAACTCTTCAAATAATTTGGATCTTCAGACACGGAAAAGAGAACTTGAGACATTCTGTAAAATTTTCTAAAATATTCAGCCACTTAAACACGGCTCTCGAATCCAAGGTTGGAAACATTGGACTAACTTGAGACACGAAACACGGATGGAGGTACGAAAAGTGTTAAAATTTTGTTAAACACGGCGAATAGGGAACAAATAGCAAAAACTCCCGAAAACCTAATTCGTTTTTTTGAGCAAGGTCAGGGTGAAATGTCTCAAGATCAAATGAGGATAGAAGGCGTGTCCTAGGATAGGTAAGAGTAGATCTAGATCAATTTTTTAACCACGGTTTTCGGTTATCAGTTATCGGAATTTTTGGCTGAAAATTGTGTGAAGGAATAAAAAACTTACCAACCGGGTAGGATGGGCAGCTTGGTTGCCCATCGGGCGGAACGGCGTGTAGGAGGAAATCTATGTTTACGGCAACATCCGGAAGTTTAGGTCAATAGCGGGTTTTATTATGGTCGAGATGATGGGCAGGCTACGCCGGCCCATCCAACAGACCGATAACTGATAACCGCCCTATTCATTTAAGTCCGTATATATCGAGATACCGATACAAGGTCGCACGGCCGATTCCTAGATATTTGGCTGTATCTTTCCGACTGCCTTTCATTTCCTCCAGGGCAATCATGATCTCTTTTTTGGAATGTTTGAGGGGAGGACCAGGCTTTTTGCCCTGTTTTTGGGTGGATTTGATCAATTCGGGAGGCAGATGTTCCGGTTTGATAATACTGTTATGACATTTTACATAGGTGTATTCGATTGCGTTTTGCAACTCTCGCACGTTTCCGGGCCAGGAATATCGGGAGAAAATGTCCAGCACTTCGTTTGAAGGTGTCAGCACAGGTCTTTCTATTTCCTGGGCCACCTGCTCCAAAAAATGATCCACCAGAACCGGAATATCAAGTCTACGCTCCCTTAAAGGAGGCATGCTGATTGGAACCACACACAGCCGGTAATAAAGATCGCGACGAAACCGCTTTTGTTTCATCATCTTCTTTAAATCCTGGTTTGTGGCACTAATTACACGAACGTTAACACTGATGGTCTTTTCGCTGCCAAGGGGCTCAAATCGCTGTTCTTGTAAGACCCTGAGAAGTTTTACCTGCATGGCCAAAGACAATTCTCCTATTTCATCCAGGAAGATGGTCCCGTTATTGGCCAGTTCAAACCGACCTTTTTTGTTGGCTACAGCGCCTGTGAAAGCTCCTTTATGGTGACCGAACAACTCACTTTCCAGGATTCCTTCAGGCAATGCACCGCAATTAACAGCTACAAAGGGCTTTTTGGAACGTGCGCTTAAATTGTGGATGGCATTCGCAACCAGTTCCTTGCCTGTTCCACTCTCTCCCCCGATCAATACCGGGGCTTGCACTGAACTCAACTGCTTGACCTGCTCAAACACATCCAGCATTTTGGGATCCTTACCCACCATGCGTCCCAGGGAGTGATGGAACTTGACCCGACTTTTCAGCATCTCCAGTTCCGTTTCATCCTTAAAGGACAGCAACGCACCTATATTATTCCCGTTTTCGTCAGATAGCGGCATGGTCGACATGATCAGCGTTTTCTCTTTGTTATCGGGACGATTGAACTGGATTTTCTTTTCAATAATCATTCGCTGCTGATTGCTTCCATCGCCATTACAAAAATCACAGTCGCCGCCACAGAACCTGCCCGGAAAGACGTTGTGACAGTCTCTTCCCAGCAGATGCTCTCGCTTATAGCCGGTCATCTTTTCCGCCGCTTTGTTGAAAAAGAAAATCCTGCGATTTTTGGTGTGGGCCATTACTCCATCCAGCAGGTTATCCAAGATCATTTTCAGATTGGTACGAACAACAAAAAGTCCGTGCAACAATTCGGAATCAAAAAGCGAGTTTAGTTTGTATTCGATAAATTCCGTCCCTTTTTTAATGAGTTCATGCTCGCTATATCCGTTACCAAACTGGATAGATTCAGGTAATTCCCAATGGATGTGAGGCAAAACGACAGGGATCTGCACGCCCTGCATTTGGAGGGCATTTCCAATGGTTATGATTAAATCAAAGCGGTGAAGCTTAACGTCTTTTAAGGAAGCAGGAGAATTATCGGGTATCCTGAATCCGGAATCCCGCATCGCTTTTTCCACAGAGGGATTAATTCCCCCATTCACAATGGAAACGCTGGTAAAAATCAGCCCTTCCAGCGATCTTTGGGATGCCAGACATTCAGCTATGAGGTGGAAGTTAAAGACGTGGTCACTGATAAATAAAATATGGTGTTCCTGAGGTGCCAGAGGCAAGGGTTTAAAAGTTGAGTTCATTTGCATAGTCTGTTCAATCGCTCTTCAATAAATGTTATCCGTTAGACGTGTTTTACAAAGCCGTTAATACTTGGCTCTGGTAATCTTTTTCTAGGTAATGTGATTCTAAAAGTTGTTCCTTTTCCGGAATTTGTGTCGAATTCGACCTTTCCCCCGTGCTGCTGAATTATTTTTTTGGTCATTAACAAACCAAGTCCTGTTCCCCCTAACCCTTTAGTTGTAAAGAACGTTGTAAACACTTTTCTTTTGACTTCGTAGTCCATTCCACAACCATTATCTATCACCTCATAAATGATGGTGGCATCTCTTTCATAAGCTTTGACCAACACTTTAGATTTTATCGTGTCATCGCTTAATCGGCAAGCGTCGATAGCATTGCCAACAAGATTTGACAGGCATTCCAACATGCCTTCTTCATCGAAGGCTGCCGGCTGAATGACATCTTCATGTTCAAATGACATCTCAATCCCCAGTTCTTCAATTTTTGCCGAAAACATCTCCACAACTTCCCGGGCAATGTCAACAGGATCACACATTACAGTCTGTATTTCCTGACCTTTTGAAAAGTTCAAAAACTCCTTTACGAAGGTCGATACCCGGGCGGTGTTCCTATTGAGCATCTCCATGCCTTTTTTGGAGCGATCCGCTTTACCCTTTTGCAATCCGGTATTCAGCAAATAAATTCCGCCTTCCAGCCCGGTTAAGACGTTTTTAATTCCGTGAGCCAGTCCGGCAACAGTCTGGCCCACCGCAGCCAGGCGTTCGGCTTCAAGTTTTTCCGATTCCAGGTTTTTAATATCGCTTAAATCCTGAATCCAGAAAACTTTCCCCATATAATGACCATCCACCACCATATTTATTCCAATCAGTCGAATAGCGACTTTTTCTCCGTCCAGGGCACAGGCATTGACATCACTCAAATTAACAGTACCACCGCTGGATTCGAGTAACTCCATCAAACCTTTAGGTAAAAGCTCTACCAGTTTTTGTTTGCTCAGTTTGGTTTCATCATCTACCTTGAATATCGCTTTGGCAGCATCATTAAAGATGGTGATCTTATCATTGGCATCAATGGCGATACTTCCGTACAGAGAAGAAGAGATCATCGATTTCATAAAGGTGTTGGCAACCTTTAACTCTTCCTGTAATTCCAGTGTTTCCGTAATATCAACAGCCATTTCCAATACCAGATCAAATTTTCCATTCTCCTTCTGAAAAGGCACGGTTGTAACCAGAAATTCAACCCGCTCACCTTTTTTGTTTATCACGGTAGAGCGTCCCATATGAAGTTTGCCGTCTTTAAAAGTCCTGCCGGCAGTGCAGTCCGTGCATTTGGTTTTTCGACCCTTGAGTATCTGGTAACAATAGTCACCTTCTATCTTTCCGAATACTTCCTTGGCTCGCCTGTTTGTCTGATGAATCTTAAAATCACGATCCAGAATTAAGATGTCGCAAGGCACCTGTTCGAAGAGCAGCTTATACTCTTCCCGAAGTTTTTCTGTTTCGGTAACATCGGTTGCCATTTCTATTAGAAAGGGCACCTTTCCTCCTTCGTCTAATACAGGGATAGTATGTTTAAGATAGTGAGTAAGCCTGCCTTCCTTGTTATAACCGATTTCCTTGCTGACCCGTGGTTGACCGTCTTTAAACGTCTCGGCTCCCTTGCAATAGGCACACATCGAATCACGATTCTTATAAACCGAATAACACTTCTGCCCCTGCCAATCCCCAAACATGGACTCAAAAGCCTTGTTGGCAGTTATGATATTGAAATCTTTATCAATAACAGCGGTTGACATCGGTATCACTTCAAAAAGGTTTTTCTCGATCCATTCATTGATATTCAGGGCACCAATCTGAGACAGATTATGGTGATGCGCAGTGTTCATAGTTCATTCCGGAATGAGTAATGGTTTTTCAGATAAAAATTACAGTTTCAGCTTTCTGCAATTAGCTTACCGAAAAAATCAACTAACCTTTTCTAGTCTGGAACTGATTGAACACCGTCAGTAAAAGGCGGAAATAACAGGGGCTTGTCAATTTTACTGAAGGTTTTGATCAGCAAATTTTAACGAATAAATCCTCTACTGATCAAAAATAAGAATCTGGATATTAACGAAGGGTCACGAAGGGGTCAGGCTTGCGTTATTGCGTTAAGTGTTTTCTTAACAATTGAGTTTCTGACTGCAAATCTTAAACAATAGTTAACTTTTGCTTAAGATTTACCAGTTGACGATTGAGGGTGGATAGATCCCTACCAAAGTAATCAGCTGCCTGACAAATGCTGCCGGAATAGCCGCTGAACTCTAATGCGATGATTGTGCGTATCTATACTCTTCTCCAATTCCTCTTGAAATAAACTGCCGATACTCTTTCCTTGCTGTCTGTTTCTTTTTGTTAAATCGGCTCAACACCCAGTCAACTGACAGCCGATCAGCCTTGGCTGTTCCCAGGTAAGCCCTATGTCCACACCATTGATAGTCGGACGGAGATTGAACGAGATTGGATCGTACCGGATTTAAATGTATATATCGGATCAATTCCAGCAGATCGTTATCAGTGTCGATCAATATTGCTTTATATCTTCCTTGGAAAAAATGACCCATTCGATTTTTTCGTTTGTTGATCCAGCGAGTGTAACGAAAGGAGAGGTTCTGAATGATTTTGGAAAGGGGGATGCCAGACACTTCAACAACCATGTGAACATGGTTTGGCATCCAACAATACCCGTGGATTTGATGGTTGAATCGATGAATTCCTTCGGCTAGTAGTTGATCAAAAACGGAGTAGTCCTTGGCATCGAAAAAGATGGCTTGTCCGTCATTGCCTCGAAGCATGACATGATAAACAGCCCCGGTAAAATGAATTCATGGTTTGCGTGCCATGATCTGCTGTTCGTCGATAG
>JANQLH010000252.1 GCA_028280735.1 SAR324 cluster bacterium
ACTCTTTATATAAATGGCTTTTGATCACATCCCACCCGATGGGTAACTACGTTACCCATCCTACGGATCATGGAAAAATCATAGATTTTTTCATTACGACACAGTCTGCAAGTCCGGGGTGACAAGTGTGATGCTTTGTCTACAAAAATAGAAAAACAAAAAATTTTACTATTACGACACAGTCTGTTGATCCGGAGTCTATTCATGATTTCAGCAAGTTACACAGTAGATTCCGGGTCATGAGATGCGAAGCTAGCAGCATCGATCGGAATGACAGAAAGTAAGGATTCTCGCAAGATGGTAAAAAATGGAATTACGAATCAATCTCACATTCTGATATGACTAATAAAACCATTTTTCGGAGTGGATTCAGATTTCAGATTTATGAAATGTGAAAGCTTCGCTCTCTGTTTTGACAACAGATTAGAAGGGTACATGTTGCTTTTGAATAGGTCGATTGTTATTCAGTTCCTTTCCGGACTTGAGTAATTGTTCCGCAAACTGGTAACTGATAACCTAAGGAAAACCGGAATAAAATGTGTGGATTAACTACCGGGAATTGCTTTTGATGAAAGAAAGGCATGGAGGCCGGCGTAGCCGGCACAACCTGAAAATCATAAATCTAAGGTCTAAAATCTAAAATTCACTTAATAACAATCAAAGCGTCTACAGCGATGGGTTTGCCGTTTTTGATTTTGAGGGGATTGATATCGATTTCCTGGATTTCCGTGTTCTCCAATCCAATATTACCCACTGCAATCAAAATCTGCTTTAACATGTCGCGATCTACCGGTTCCAGGCCCCGAACCGCATCCAGGATTTTCTTTCCTTTAATCTCGTCCATGATTTCCCTGGCATCTTTTTCTTCAAGAGGCGCGACTCGAAATGCCACATCCTTTAGAATTTCAGTAAAAATACCACCCAAACCGAACATAACACAAGGTCCGAATTGGGGATCACGATTCATGCCGACGACCAATTCCCTTTGTCCTTTCACCATTTCCTGAACCAGAACCTCTTTTTCCGCAGTATCCATTTTCGATTGGATATCGTTGAATGCCGTCCTGGCTTCTTCCTGATTCCGAATATCGATGGCAATAAGACCTTTTTCTGTTTTGTGAGCGATCTCGGAAGACGACCCCTTCATAACCAACGGAAAACCAATAGTCTTAACAGCATTATCCAATTCGCCCAACTCGCTGACCACCACCTCGTTTGTGACAGGGATACCGTATTTTGCCAGTACTTGCTTCGATTCAAATTCAGAAAGAGTTGTCTTTCCGTTAGCTTTTGCTTGCTTAATGATATCCATAAAAAACCTTTTTTATATTTTAGATTGATGAGTTTAGATTTATGTTTTTATATTTTAGATTTATGAATTTAGATTTATGATTTATTGGGCTATTTAGTATTTTGTAATTTTAGATTTCAAAATTGTTGCTATTGAGGTTTAGCCGGCTAATGCTGAAACCTCAGGCAGAGACTGTACGTTTTATAGATCGAAATAAAACTCATGATATTTTAGATTGATGAGTTTAGATTTATGATTTATTGGGCTATTTAATATTTCGCAATCGCAGGCGTAGCCTGCACAAACTGAAAATCTAAAATCATCAATCTAAAATCTTAAATAGCAACAGCCTGCACAACATGAAAATCTAAAATCATCAATCTAAGATCTAAAATAGCAACAGTCTGCACAACATGAAAATCTAAAATCATCAATCTAAGATCTAAAATAGCAATAGTCTGTCATATGTTTTAAGACCCGCACAGCCCGTTCCGGAGTTGGGTAGGACACGATTCCGTATCGTTCCGAGTATTTTTTATGCGCGTAATCCGATCCTATAGAAACTGAAATAACGGGCTTACCGGTCTCTTTGACCAGCTTTGCCACTTCGACCAGGGTTTCGTCCGGTTGTCCGCCCTGTTCTTCCAAAACCTTCTTCATGAAATCCAAAGTATCCACTAACTCTTTAGGCCCTTCAATACCATCAGCGGCCTGATAGGAAAATGCCCTGAATCCTGCACCTAAAGCGATCACTGCGTCTACACCATCCCATTCAGCCATCATTCTCAGACATTTTGGCAGGGGATCAAAGGCGATGGTAGCAACCAGGTCGACGGGATTTTTTCGATTCCAGTATTTGGGCAACAGTTTATCCATTTCCTTAACCAAGTCCGATGACAGCGATGGTACGACCAAACCCGCCTCTTCACAGGCGTCAGCTGCCAACACTCCCCAACCACCGCCACGAGTGATTATCCCCACTCGATTGCCTTGCGGCAGGGGATAGTTGGCGAATGCCTTGGCACAATCAATCAGTTCCTGACTGCTGAGTGCTTCCAATACCCCTGTTTGTCGGAAAGACGCCCTGAAAACCTCAGTTGATCCTGCCATGGCGCCACTATGAGAAGAGGCAGCACTGGAGCCCGCTTCTGTTCTGCCTCCTTTCATTATCAAAACCGGTTTCTTTTTTGTCACTTGTTTAGCCACTTCCATAAAGCGCGAGTTTTCCTCCAGTCCTTCCACATAACCAAGGATGACATCCGTGTTTTTGTCATCCGCAAAATATTCCAGATAGTCTTCAGTGGATAATACAGCCTCGTTACCACTGCTCACAAATTTTTCAAATCCTACATTTTCCTGTTGACCGTAATCCAGCATTTGTACCCCCACGTTTCCGCTTTGTGAAAACATGGAAACATTTCCGTGAAGAGGCATGATCATAGGCATTAAGGCATGTAAATTGGTACCTGCACTGAATACGCCCATAGTGTTCGGCCCCACCAGGTTCATACTATACTTGTCTGCCTTTTCCACGATCTCTTTTTCCAACTTTGCCCCTTCTTCACCGGTCTCACTAAAATCCGCCGTAACAACAACCACGTTTTGAATCCCCGCTTCACCACATTCGTCAATAAGACCCGAAACAGTCTTAGCCGGTGTTGTAATCACAGCCAGGTCTGCCGCTTCCGGTAAAGCTGCCACATTGGGGAAACAGGGGAATCCCAAAATCGATTCCACCTTGGGATTAATTGGAAATACCTTGCCTTTATAACCACCTTTCAAGATATTCAGTAAAATCAAAAAACCCCATTTGCGAACGGTGGCTGAAGCGCCAATCAAGGCGATACTTTTTGGATTGAATAGTGTGTCCAGATTTCTTTTGGTCATTTTAAAAAGTTATGTAACTTGTTGATTCGTAACTTATGATGACTGCCACCAGTTTGTGAAATACACCTGTGGTGCATCATTTTATTTTGAAAACGAAACTTGCATGCTTCATCTACGATCTTAGATGTAAGCGGATCTGTCAATCAAATGATGGAAAGCCCTGTTTTGCCAAATTGCGCTTATTGCCAATTAGGCGTCGGTTTGTTAAGTCTTTATCATCAGGAGGGAATATCCTAACAGAAAAAAATAACATAATAATGAATCAGTTGGGTTTATCCCAGGAGGCAAGATGAACAAGATAATAATGGCATTAGACCAGGGAACCAGCAGTTCCAGGACAGTTTTGTTTAATGAGCGGGGAGAAGCAATCGCATCGGACAATCAAGAATTTGAATCGTCATTCCCGCATTCCGGTTGGGTCGAGCAAGACCCGCAGGAGATCTGGTTGTCTCAGAAAAACACTATTGAGCGGGCGTTATCCAAAGCAAGCCTGAAAATGTCGGATATTACGGCGATTGGTATCACCAACCAACGGGAAACCACCATTGCATGGAACAAAGAAACAGGTATTCCCGTGGGCAAGGCAATTGTCTGGCAATGCAGAAGAACCGCCGATTTCTGTCAGGAACTGATCCAGGAAGGTTTTGACAAGACTATTCGCGAAAAGACAGGCCTGGTGACAGATTCCTATTTCTCGGGCACAAAAATGCGATGGATATTGAATCATGTACCCGATGCGAAAGATCTGGCAAAAGCTGGAAAACTGGTCTTCGGAACCGTGGACAGCTGGCTGATCTGGAAATTGACAGGAGGAAAGGTTCATGCCACAGATGTGACAAATGCTTCCAGAACGCTGATTTACAATATTTTTGAAAACCAATGGGATCAGGAGATATTAAATCGCCTGGATGTCCCCATTGAATGCTTGCCGGAAGTCAAAGGAAGCAGTGAAATAATAGGCCACACTGATCCGGGCGACTGGGGATCCGAAATACCCATTTGTGGTGTTGCGGGTGACCAGCAAGCAGCATTGTTTGGTCAAGCCTGCTTTGAAAAGGGGATGGCAAAAAACACCTATGGGACGGGTTGCTTCATGTTGATCAATTCCGGTACCACGCCAAAGCTTTCTGATCATGGATTACTGACCACAATCGCCTGGAAACTGGGCGATGAAGTGACTTATGCATTGGAAGGATCGGTATTTATGGGTGGAGCCTTAATCCAGTGGCAAAGAGATAATTTGAACCTGTTTTCCGATGCCGCTGAAACCGAAAGCATGGCAAATTCAATCTCGGACACCGGCGGGCTTTATATCGTTCCGGCTTTTGTCGGGCTTGGTGCTCCTCACTGGGATTCCTATGCCAGGGGGCTGATGATTGGCATTACCCGTGATACCGGTAAAAAACAGATTGTACGAGCGGCATTGGAAGCCATCGCTTATCAATCCTATGACCTTCTGAAATGCATGGAAAATGACACCAATACCGAACTAAAGGTGCTTCGTGTCGATGGTGGTGCCACTGCCAACAATTTTCTCTGTCAGTTCCAGGCCGATATACTGCAATTGGATGTAAGCCGGCCAAAGATTATTGAAACCACCGCCATGGGTGCTGCGTTTCTAGCCGGCCTTGCTGTCGGTGTTTGGAAGGATTTGGATCACATTACCCAAATGTGGCAGGAAGACAGGAGATTTGCACCGCAAAAAAATCAACAAGAGATCGACACCCTGCTCAAAGGTTGGCAAAAAGCCCTGGATCGTTCTAAAAAGTGGATCTCTTGAACATTTTAGATTTTCGCTTGATGATTTAAGATTTTCAGGTAGTGCCGGCTCCGCCGGCGCTTTCTCAAATACATGAAATATTCTAGATTTTCCTTCGGTCTTTTCTGCTCTTTGTTTTTTCCATTTCCTCATCGCTTTGCATTTCATTAATCCTTATATGTTAGTTTTATAAGGGTGCACCAAAAAGACCCGGAGGGACGACATGAACAGTCAAATGATTAAGTTTTAGTACCCGGCATAGTGTTGAGTAAAAAAGCGTCTCCGTTTTTTTTTGGTGCACCCTTTTATAATCTTACATTGGCAAAATACGACAAAGTTAGTAGATTGGCTGGTTGAATGTAAATCAGGAGCGAAGGGGACTAATGACAACCGGCATTAAAGGAAAAAGAGACTCTGTTTCTCTAGCAGGCGTTTTATCGGGAATTTCTGCTTACCTGATTTGGGGATTAAGCCCGGTTTACTGGAAGGAACTCCAACATATACCGGCGTTTGAAATCATCAATCACAGGATATTCTGGTCTTTCTGTTTTTTAGCGATATTGATAATCGCTTTAAAGCAGCTTCCGGATTTTTTGAGCATTTTAAAGAAGCCCAAAATCCTATTGATCCTGGCATTCACCTCTGTGCTGGTAAGTTTGAATTGGCTTATTTACATCTGGTCTGTCAATAACGGCTATATCTTGCAGGCAAGCCTGGGGTACTATATCAACCCCTTGGTTAATGTACTGCTGGGGATGGTTTTTTTAAGAGAGCGACTGCGCAGATTACAGATTATAGCTGTTTTGTTGGCCGCTTGCGGGGTTTTAAATCTTACCATCTTCTACAGCTCCTTCCCCTGGGTTTCACTGACACTTGCCTTTACATTCGGGTTTTACGCATTAATCAGAAAAACGGTTGCTGCCAGTTCCTTGGCTGGTTTGACAATCGAAACCATGTTCCTGTGCATTCCCGCCTCAATCTACTTACTTTACCTGCATCAACTGGGCACTGGTTCCTTTGGAAAATCCGGGTTTTACACGAACAGCTTTTTAATTAGCACGGCACTTGTTACAGCCATACCTTTGTTATTATTTAACCTGGCCGGCAAACGTCTGATGCTGGCAACCCTTGGATTTTTACAATATTTGGCTCCTACCTGCATGTTTCTGATTGGTGTGGTGTTATGGGGGAACGATCTGTTACCTGCCCAAATCACAAGTTTCGGCTTCATCTGGATAGCCCTGGCACTGTACTCGGCTGACAGTCTTTGGTATTTTAGATCTTGGTAGCGGTTAGCGGGCAGCCGATAACTGTTGACTCTTCTATGTTGAAAGCATTTTAGAAATCGTGTAATTTGGACAACAGAAAATGGGATTGTGGTTGATAACATCGCTCCTTTTAACGTGTTGGATAATAAATAAAAAGAACATGTAGATTTTTGGTTACCATGGCTGAAGACTATTACAAACTGCTGGGTGTCAGCAAAACGGCTTCAAAAAACGAGATCAAAAAGGCATACAAGAAATTGGCAATGAAGTATCACCCCGATAAAAACAGGGGGAACAAGCAAGCCGAAGAAAAATTCAAAAAGATCAATGAAGCCTATGCCGTATTAAGTGATGATAACAAGCGTAAACAATATGACAACTTTGGCGCCGAAGGCTTTTCCAATCGGTTTTCACAGGAAGATATTTTTCGCGGTTTTGATTTTGGAAATATCTTTGAAGAGTTTGGAATGGGAGACGATATATTTTCGAATATTTTTGGCGGTGGAGGGGCCCAGAGAGGAGGACAAGGCTCCCCCTTTTCCTTCAATTTCGGCGGCGGTGCTGATCCATTTGGCAGAGCCTCTCAATCCAGACATTCCGGTTCACAGCACCAGAATTTAGACAGGGAGCTGGAACTAAAACTCTCCTTCGAAGAGGCTGTTACAGGCGGGAAAAAATCAATCTCATTTAACGCTGGTGGCGGTTTAGATCGAATCATGATTTCAATACCTCCCGGTATCGAAGAAGGTAAGAAACTTAAGGTTAAAGGAAAAGGCAGCGTTGACCCCCTGACAGGAAAAAAAGGAGATTTATACTGCCGGGTGATGATCAACCCTCATCCCGATTTTAAAAGGGAAGGTAACGATCTTATCATCGAAAATGAAGTCAAGTTAACGGATTTGGTTTTAGGTGGTAAGACTGCCGTAACCACTCTGGACGGATCAAGAATCGAACTGAAAATTCCGGCTTTGTCCAAAAACAACACCTTTCTCAGGGTCAAAGGAAAAGGGGTACCCGTGTCCGCAGGTCAAACAGGAAATCTATTGGTTAAACTCGTGGCCAAACTTCCCGAAGAACTCAACACCAAGCAAAAAGACCTCTTCAAAAAGCTCGCCGGAACAGGACTTTGAGTATTTTAGATGTATGATCTTAGATTTTAGATTTACAGGGTGTGCAGGCGTAGCCTGCCATTTTATCCTGGTCGGCAAAGCCGACACGGAACAGAAAATCATAAATCTAAAATCTAAGATCTAAAATAGCTAGTAATAAGCTTTCCTCACCTCATTTTTTGTCGGCGTTATCATAACTTGTCGATATTCTATCGACCTCAATGCATTGGATGTTTCATGGTTATTGAAAAGCTTACACCACAAGAATCGTATTCCAAACCTGCCAGGTTATCCTACCCGGTTCATGAAGCCCGTCTCGACTGGCTGTCCATGTTATTGGACATCTATTTTATTACCGACCGGGGCGTTACCGAGGGAATTCTGCGTGAAACACGAAAAGGCCGGGAGCTAGCCTGCTTTAAAGGATGTTCTGCTTGTTGCCGTTCCCACACCACCATTCCAATTTTTCCTTTGGAGATTACGGGGCTTTATTGGTACATCATCGAACTCACCGAAGGAGAGCTTCGGGAAAAACTGAAAAAACAATGTGATACACATCAGGTTGGGCAACCCTGTCCTTTGTTGGTTGATGGAGCTTGTGGAGTTCATCCTATGAGACCGCAAGCCTGCAGACATTTTAATGTCTTTGGGACTCCCTGTGCAGAAGGAGAAGATGCATTTTACACAAGGCGACAGGATGTTCTTACACCATTGAAAAAGTATAAGGATGAAGCTGCCTTGAAGATGCTGCCGTTCCACAAGATAACCGGCCGCAACCAGAGAAGAGATGCTATCAAAAACAATGTTTTAAACAGATACGTCCAGGTTCTGCAGGAAATTGAATGGCCGAAACTGGCTAAACGCATAGGATAATATCCTGCTTTCCGTGTCTCCTGATACGCAACTCCTGAATACCGGCAACAAAAGAGTTGCAATGTCAAGCCGATTCTTATATCAATACTTTTACGATCGGAAGGGTATTCTTTTCCTGAAAGCATACCAATTCGATCTGGTCTGGTTTTCCAGCCCTCATTCCTGGTTAAAGGTGCCATCGGTCAGCACTAATCATCAACCTTAGATTCAAAATCTATACTTCCAAAAGAGGTTCCATGGGCATTTACGATTTCACAATTTACGATTTTATCTGCCGCAATGCTGAAATCAACAAAAACAGGGACTGCCTGGTTTTCAACGACAAACGAATCGGGTTTTTCGATTACAAGACCAAAGTCGACCATTTTGCTGCCGGGTTAACGAAAAATGGAATCAATAAAGGAGACAGAATCGCTGTAGTGGCCCACAACAGTGCGGATTACATGGTTCTTTACGGAGCGGCGGCAAAAATAGGTGCCATAGTATTGACCGTCAACTGGAGGTTTCAACAGGACGAAGTTGAGTTCGTCCTTAAGGATTGCACACCAAAAATTGTTTTTACCGGCGAATCATTTCAGTCTTCAGTTCTCGATGTAGCGGCGAATGTACCATCAATTAAAAAATGTGCATTAATCGGCCCCGGTTCTCCGCAGAATGACATCCCACGGTTTGATGATTTCTATACCGAGGAGGGAGCAGACAGTGTATTCACTATTGATGCAAACGACGGATTCGTTATCATTCACACAGCCGCCGTGGAAGGTTATCCCAGGGGGGCTTTGCTCAGCCAGGCAAACCTCGTTTATACCAATGTATTATCCATGCTGCAATTCAATCTTACTAAAGAAGACTGCTATTTGGGTTTTCTTCCCCTGTTCCATGTGGCAGGACTTACCCAGGCACTGGCCCTGATGCATGCAGGGGGCAAACATGTCATCACTGAACGCTTTGATCCGGGAGAAACTTTGGATTTGCTGCAACAGGAAAAAGGCACCATATTTTTCTCTTTTGCCCCTATTCTGGGCTCCATACTTGATCAACTCGAAGCGGGTTCTTACGACATATCCAGTTTGAAATATGTTGGAGGCATGGAGAGTAGAGACAATATTGAACGACTGATGAAACATGCACCACAAGCCATGTTCCATACCGGCTTTGCCCAAACCGAAGCCATGGGGGTCAGTCGGGCACCTTATACCGAACGACCCGGTAGTGCCGGCAAACCCAGTGCTTTAACAAGGGTTAAGCTGTTTGATGATTATGATAATGAAGTCCCTGTTGGTACGCCGGGCGAGATTTGCGTGCAGTCACCCACAGTATTCCTCGGATACTGGGGACTTGAAGAAGACACTGCTTATACGTTCAGAAACGGATGGCACCATACGGGTGATATAGGAAAATTCGATGAAGACGGATACCTCTGGTATGTGAAACGAAAAGCCCAAAAAGAGCTTATCAAGCCAGGGGGAGAGAATGTCTATCCCGCCGAAGTGGAGAAAGCCATTCTGGGTCATCAAGCCATTGCTGAAGTTTCCGTTATTGGAGTACCTGATCCTAAATGGGGAGAAGCCATCAAAGCGATCTGCGTGCTGCAGAGCGGTCAGCAGGTCAGTGCGGAGGAATTAACAGCATTCGTCGGCGAAAAAATCGCACGCTATAAGAAACCCCAGCAGGTAGTTTTTGTTGATGCCCTTCCCAAGACAGATTCAGGTGAAATAGATCGGGATCAGATCAAAAAAGACCACGGGGGGAAGTATTGATATTTTCGATTTTAGATTTTAGATGTAAGATTTTCTGTTTCGTGTCGGCTCGGCCGACCAGTATTGAAACTAGCAGGCTTCGCCTGCATTACCTGTATATCTAAAATCATCAATCTTAGCAAAAATTGGCTAATTCAAGGGTCCTTTTACCCTTTGGAAGAGTGAGTTTTTAAATCCTTGCGCGATATAAAAACTCGAATGTGTTCCCAAAAATCGAAAATAACTATGCGGAGCGGACTTAGATCTTAGATGTAAGATTTTCTGTTTCGTGTCGGCTCTGCCCACCAGTATTGAAACCAGCAGGCTTCGCCTGCATAACCTGTATATCTAAAATCATCAATCTTAGCAAAAATTGGCTAATTCAAGGGTCCCTTTACCCTTTGGAAGAGTGAGTGTTTAAATTCTTGTGCACTATAAAAACTCGAATGTGTTCCCAAAAATCGAAAATAACTATGCGGAACGGACTTAGATCTTAGATGTAAGATTTTCTGTTTCGTGTCGGCTCTGCCGACCAGTATTGAAACCAGCAGACTTCGCCTGTACGATCTGTAAATCTAACATCATCAATCTAAAATCCAAAATGTCAGTCAAGCGCCAGCTTGACTGACTGTTGCGCGTGAATTTTTGCAGTATCGAACATGGGGATCGATGGTTTCTCCTTACCCACCAGGAGAGCTATTTCAGTACAACCTAAAATCACTGCTTCCGCGCCCGATTTACTAAGTTTTTCGATGATCTGAAGGTAGGCGTTCTTCGAGCTTGCTTTGAACTCTCCCATACACAGTTCGTTGTAAATCACATCATGAACCAGCTTGCGATCTTCCTGGTCAGGCGTGATCACCGTTAGTCCGTGTTTGTCCATTAATCTGCCTTTGTAGAAATCCTGCTCCATTGTGAAAGCAGTGCCCAGCAGACCCACCTTGTTGACGCCGTTCAGTTTGAGTTCTTCAGCCGCAGCATCAGCGATATGAAGAATTGGAATAGTTAGTGATTCCTCAATTTGTGGCGCAACCCTATGCATCGTGTTGGTGCAAATCAGCAAAAAATCTGCTCCCCCTTTTTCCAGCTTTTTAGCAGCTTCTGTCAGGATTTCAGCAGTGCCTGCCCAATCTCCCTTGTTTTGCAGTTTTTCAATTGGATCGAAATCAACACTGTAAAGCAGAATCTTTGCCGAGTGAAATCCTCCCAATTGTTGTTTAACCAATTCATTGATGGTCCGGTAATACGTGACCGTGGATTCCCAACTCATGCCACCAAGCAGTCCGATTGTTTTCATAGTGAGTTTACTTTCAGATTATTTCTTTTAGTTCCAATAAGGTCGATATTTTAGTGATTCCTTCACCATCAATCTGATTCGATCTTCTGTTCAGCAAGATAGCGTCCATCCCCATGCTCTTCGGCGTTTTTACATCATTTTCCAAATCATCACCGATAAACAGGATCTCTTCGGGTTTAGCGCATGCTAATTCCAGGGCGTTGTTATAAATTATCCGATTGGGTTTACGCCAACCCACTTCAAATGAAGTCAACACCCATTCAAAATAGTCAAGCAGTTCGAATTGCGTAAGAATATCCCGAACACCGTTTTCGATTTTGAAATTGGATACCACAGCTAATTGATAATGGTTCGATAGCCCGGGTAAAGCTTTTTTCACATCACCAAGGATAATACACTTTAAGCGATAAGTCCGAAAAAAGTTCGTCTCAAGTTGTCTGGCAACAGACTCTATTTGATTTGGCGCTATTCTGAGGGTGATATTGCAAATATTGCGAAAACGTTCCAAGGTTGACCATTCCGCATGATGTTCGTTTGACTTGGAGAGATGGTGGTCGGCTTCCAGGTAAAAGGAGTGGAACTGGCTGAATCCATTCCAAAAATCCTCCACTCCCGATCCATGAAACGCCCAGGCTGCATAATCAGCAGACCCGGGAACGGGTTCGAAATCCACCAGGGTTTCCATACAATCAAAGAACAACCATTTATAAGGCATTGCTGATTTATGATTTAAGATTTTCCATATAGATCTAAGGTCTATGCCATCAACGGGATTTTGATGGTAAAGCAACTTCCTTTTCCTGTTCCTTCGCTTTCAGAGGAGATTTCACCTTTCAGCAGACCAACCAGTTTTTTTGAATAGGTTAACCCCAAGCCAACCCCCGGGGTTTTGCCTGTTGTTCCCCCCTTGACCTGAAAGAACGGCTCGAAAACCGCTTCCAGGTGTTCCCTGTCGATACCTATTCCATCATCAGAGATACTGATACACAACATATTCCGGTTTTGTGCTGCTTTTAATTCTATTTTTCCGTCGGCTTTGGTGAATTTGATAGCGTTGGAAAACAGGTTAAAAAGAATCTGTTTCATGATGCGTTCATCAGTCAAGATGACCTTTTCCTCCAACTCCTGAGGAATTGTCACAGTGACACTGATATCGGATTTCAGGTTCTTGTTCACATGATTAACCGCCAAGCTTTCCAACATTGTTTTGAGATGAACTTCCGAAGGATTGATCTGCTTGATTCCCTGGTCAATATCGGAAATATCCAGAATGTCATCAATCATCTTCAGCAGGTGCCTGGCTGCCTCCAGATTGGTATTAATCAGATCGATCCGGTCTTCTTCCAGTTTTTCTTGAAACCCCATACTGATCAATTCTGAGCTCGCGATAATCTGATGCAACGGAGTACGCAACTCATGTGAAATACTGGTGAGGAAATTACTTTTGGCCAGGTTTGCAACTTCAGCGGCTTCTTTAGCCTGTAAAGCCTCTTCATTAAGTTGTTTCAGTTCGATGTTCTTTTTGCGCATAATGGTTTCATGTTCTCTTGCCTGCTGCAAAGCCAGCTGTTGTTCTTGTTCGCGTTGTTTTCTGAATACAACAACCCGATTGATCAATGCAAAGGCAAAGAAAAACATGGGTAAAAGCACACCGATGTTCAGAATAAGCTCCACATCCTCATAGTTGGCCCCACTTTTCCAAAGAGTGGAGAGTGCCTGTGCGGCGACAATAAACAATACAACCCAGCCCAGTAAATAGTATGATGCAGGTTTAAATCCTTTGTAGCGGACATATACAGCTCCCGACAGCATGAGAAGAATGCAGACTAATCCACTAATATGTATGATTTCGACAATAAAAATATAGCCGCTAATCAACACAGCCAATAGAATCAACCAAAAGACTTGAATTACCAGAAATATTTTATGCAATCGAGGTGTATAAGTCTTGGTCAGCAGAAAGCTCATTTCAAAACGGATGGCAAACAAAAAGGTAAGAATGAAAGAGGATGAATATAAGATATTGATAATTGC
>JANQLH010000263.1 GCA_028280735.1 SAR324 cluster bacterium
CTCAGGAACGGGTATCAAAAAGAGCTGGCAACAGGAACGGTATCAGCATCCGGAACCTTGGGGCAGATCATCCCGCCCAGCATTATCTTGGTGTTGTTAGGCGATATTCTTGGTGTTCCCGTAGGCGATTTATTTATGGGTGCCGTTTTTCCGGGTCTTGTCCTTGTCGGATTATACTGTACTTACATTTTGATTGTTGCCTGGTTCTTTCCAAAGACAGCTCCTCCCCTGTCCGACGATACCTTGAAGGAACTAACAACCCGGGCTTTGTTGCGAAAAGTCAGTGTGGCGCTGGTTCCACCGATGGGATTGATGATCGCCGTGCTCGGTTCCATTTTCGCGGGTATTGCATCACCGACTGAAGCCGCTGCTGTCGGAGCTATGGGAGCGATAGGCCTGACAATTGCTTCCAAAAAATTCAACATGGATACGTTGACGGATGTGATGCGCAGAACCACCTACCTGACCTGTATGGTGTTTATCATACTGGTGGGTGCAAACGCTTTTGCATTAGTATTCAGGGGGACGGGCGGTGATGAATTAATCCGTGAATTTATTGAACACCTGGAATTCAACAAATGGCAAGTGCTGGCCATAGTGATGCTGATCATCTTTATTATTGGTTTTTTTCTGGATTTCATTGAAATCTGTTTTATTCACATTCCGGTGTTAGCTCCTATCATTGCGGATTTCGGATTCAGTCCCCTCTGGTTCGGCGTTCTTTTTGCCGTAAACCTGCAAACATCTTTCATGACACCGCCGTTCGGATTTTCTCTGTTTTATCTCAAAGCGGTCTGTCCGCCTGAAATCAAGACGGAGCATATTTATCGAGGGATTATTCCTTTTGTGGTCGTGCAGCTGGTCGGGTTGGCATTGGTAATAGCCTTTCCGGTGCTGGTGACCTGGTTGCCGACACAGGTGTTTAAACCCTAATCGCGGTTATCGGCTTTAACCGGGAAAGCTGCGGAAGATGCCTTTGAACGGAAGCCTGTTCATGATGCTTGTTTAGCGTTATGGGTGGGCTTTTCTTTATTTTATCTTAGCCTGAAGTGATAATCGAATCAGGAACAGACCTTGAGGTGGGTTTTGAAGACCACCCGCAGCGTTCGGATATGGTCGTGGGTGATGGACCGGGCTGGCCCTTACAGAACGATAATCATGGGCCAATATCATTTCCCCTTTCCGGGAAGGAAATTAACATATTATCAATCTTGCTTGAAGTAACAGGTTTAGCATCTGAAAGTACCTGCCTTTTGATTTCCGTTTCAGTTCAGGGGTAAACCCGCATGACGAATTATGGGGACTTGAAAAGTTATGATAGCTTGTCTGGCAAAAACAGGAGTCGACTCTATGAAGACTGTCTAAATTCGGCTTTTTGTTTTTTGGGTAAACTGAAGTGGAATGAAGCCCCGCCATTTGGGTTATTTTCGGCCCAGATTTTACCATCATGACGTTTAATGATCTCCTTGCAGATCGAAAGCCCAAGACCTGTCCCTCCAGCCCTGTTATTGTTAATGCTGCTTTGCATGAACTTGTCAAATATCTTGTCCAGCTCCTCATCGGGAATTCCGATCCCTGAATCTATGACTGAAACTAGCAGGCTTCCATTTTGATCGGTAATCTCCAAGTTTACAGCGCTATTGTTTTTTGAGAATTTGATAGCGTTGGAAAGCAGGTTTCTGATCACTTGACCGATCTTTTCGAAATCAAAATAGGTTATATCATCACATTCTGGTTCAGAGACAATAATATCAATATTCTTCTTTTCGGACAAAACTTTCAATTCCCGGGTGATTTCACTGACAGCTTTAGTGAGCGGGTTTTCTCCAAAATCATATTTTAGTTTTCCAGCTCGCATTTTTGAAAAATCCAAAAGGTTGTTTAATAAACTCAAAAGTCCTTCTCCACTAGTTTTTATCTCTGTAAGGTAGTCTTCCAGAACCTCTTTTTTGAGAGAGCTGATTCTGGCTAAACTTAGTTTCGCATAACCGAGAATAGCATGCATGGGAGTGCGCAGTTCATGACTCATATTAGCCAGGAATTCAGATTTGGCCTGGTTGGCTTTTTCTGCTTCTTCCCTGGCTTTTTGCAATAACAAGTTTTGTTTTCGCAATTCAAAAGTCCGAAGCTCCACCTTATCTTCCAGTGTGTGACTGTAATGGTTGAGTTGTTGGTAGAGGGTGGCGTTTTCGATGGAAATGGCAATCTGGGTTGAAAGCATTTGTAGCAATTCTGCCCTATCCTGGGTGAAAGCGTAGGATGTTTCGTTGTTTTCCAGGTAGAGTATACCCGTCAGGTTTCCCTGGTATTTGATGGGTATACACAGCAATGACTTTGGATGTTTGAGGGAGATATATTTATCTTTGATAAATCGTTTATCATTGGTTGCATCATCAATGACAATAGTTTCGCCGGTAGTGAGAATGTAGTTGATCAGATTGACCGGCAAAGCAGGATTCTCACCATCCTGCCCATGTTCCATAGGTATGGATTGCAATACCTCCAGTTCATTGCAATCCATTTTTGCCACCGCTTCAATCATCCATTGTTCTTCTTTTTTGAGGAGTAAAATACCTCTTTGAGCACCGGCGTTTTCTGCAACAATTTTCATCATTTGCCGCAGGAGGTCGTCCAGCACAATATTTCCTGATATTGCCTGTGACGCTTTTAGCACAGTCAGCATATCCAATATACTGGATGTGGTTTCCTTTGATCCGGAGATGGTGGTTGTTATGGTTTTATCAACCAGGTTTTTTTGAAAGGGATCAGGTGTATTCAATTGCGGGAACGCCGCTTTCAATTGATTTACTTTAGCTTTGGCACCCCACCGTTCATATAGATAGATTGCTTCTTTAAAGTAGGTCTCTGCGATTGGTATGTTATTTTCACTGAAGTAAAAACGTGATGCTAATTCATTTGCTATGGCCTCTTCCTGGATGTATTCATTCTCTCTTGCCCCTTCTATCGCTTTAGCATAGTATTCGATGGCCGAATTATCATTTAGCACTCTGGCTTTTTCAGCTTCAACCAGATGATATTTATGAAGATAATTCATTGGAGCATGGCCGGCCCAGGTTTTCATTTTCTTTTGATTACGATTTACCTTTCTGATTAGTTTTCTTGCCCTTCTTCCCTTATATTTAGCGGCAAGTGAAAGCTTGTTCAATGAATCATAGAAATAGAAGGCCGGTGTCTCAACCATGGCCATGATGACCTTGATGTGTTTTACAGCCAATTTTTGGAAGTGTTCTGCATTTTCATAGAAGCCAAACAGGTAGTTTAAGATCAGTTTATGAAAATAGAGCATGAAGACAGACACTTTATCAAAATTTGATTTGTCCGAAATCACAGGTAGCATCTCATGCTCGTTATAGCCTCTTCCTACCAGTGTTGTATCGACATCTTTTTTGCTTAGATTTAAAACTGATTGGTAATATACAGACACGTAGTTTAAATCAGGTCTGTTGATCGATTTTGTTAAAAACTTAACAGATGCTTCCATCTGTTCAATTAGCTCGGGTAAAGGTACGCCTACAAAAAAAGCATATTGACAATACATATTGGCTAAAGATCCTGCAAACTCAATTGCCCCGGTATCTATTGCAAGTCGATGGGCATTTTGAAAGACATCCAGGGAGTTTTTTGCAGGATTTTTCCAATGATCTATAAAAAGCTCAAAAAGCATCAACGTTTGAGCTTCCGTTTTCTTTGTTTTGGATTTTTTAAGTATTTGCATTCCAAGGTTGCCATACCGATAACCTTCATCTATTGATCCTAAAGCCATTAAAATCAGTCCATACCCAACGAATCCGTATCCTGACTCCGGTGCAATTCCATGCTTTAGAGTAAGTTGAACAAATTTGCAGCAGATGGACATGATCAGATTTGGAGCATTTTCATAAGCAGTAACTGAAGTTGCTGACAGAATTCTCATAGCTGCCAGCATTTTGGGATCTGTCATTTCATGTAGATCAAGAATACTTTCATCATCCAACTTTTTGAGACTGCTTTTTGTATTGAGAAAAATGGGAAAGAACTGAAGCAGATAGAATTTTTTAGGAATTCCGGCATTTAGCTTGCTCAGAACCTCTTTAGCTGTGTTGATGACATCAAATGGTCTGTTTTGAGCCTGTAAAGCTCTAATCTCTGCCTCGTAAATGCTAACTTTATCCAGAATTGTTCTGGCATTTTTAAGAGCAGCGGTGGTTAGGTCATTTAATTGACCTATCTGCCGACTATAATAGGCTGCATTGATGGCTTCCAGATACACTTCGAGCATGAGTTCGTAATCCTCTTTCCAAGTATTCTGTCCAAGATAGTCTATTGCTGTTTGCAAAAAGCTGGAAGCGGACTCATATGCATTAGCGGCAATAGCCTGTTTTCCTGCCTCAAGGTTTTTCCTTGCCAAGGCGAGTCTCTCTGACTGGCTCTTGATTAGGCTGTTC
>JANQLH010000264.1 GCA_028280735.1 SAR324 cluster bacterium
CGGTCCATAAACGCATTGGCAGTCGCATAATCCGACTGACCGGGATTTCCGCCAATTCCCGCCACCGACGAAAATAAAACAAAAAAGTCCAGTTTCAGATCTTTGGTGGCTTCATCCAGATGAATCGTTCCCGAAACCTTTGGTGCCAACACCTGTTTGAATTCTGTTTCGCTTTTTTTGATCACATAATTATCGTTAATAACTCCCGCACTGTGCAGAATCCCTTGTAGTGATCCGTATTCGGAAATTAGATCTTTAATCAGATCCCTGACTTCAGTTGCCCGGGATACATTCATCTGCCGGTAAGTGACCTGATGGCCACCTTGAGCAAGCTCGGTGAGCTGTTCCTGTTTCGCTTCGTTTAAAGGAGTACGACCCGTGAGAATCACCGTCGCACTTTTGGTTGCCCGGGTGATATCACGGGCAAAAAGGACTCCCAATCCACCCAGTCCACCGGTAATCAGGTAAACGCCTTGTTCCTGCCAGGGGAGTTTGGTTGGTGCAGCAGAAAGGGAAAGTTCTTCCCAGGAGAGAACCTGTCTCTCGTTTTTGAGATAGCGAATCTCGGTATCACCGGGAAGCAGACTGTTTGTAGTAAGTATCTCCACCAGACCTTTACTCGTCTCATCCGGGGAGATTGAGATCAGTTGTGGCTTGATCTTTGGATGTTCAAGTGCGGCTGTTTTAAGCAGTCCGGAAAGCCCGGAGAGGAGCTGACCCTGGTCGGTTTCGGGAATCACCAGTTGCAACAATTCGTCGCTTTTGGGTGAGCGCTTAAGCATCTCCTTGATTGTTAGGAACGCCTGAAGCGCATAGTCCTGAAAGCGTTTTACCATGGTTTTTTCTTCCGAAAGGAAGCACAGACAGGAACATCCCTTGAGGGTGGATTCAATCTCAACGGGTGACAGGTTCTCAAAACCACAGAACATTACCAGGTGAGCGGAATAGTCACGCCGAATCTCCTTTGTAACAACAGGTTTCGCCTTCCAGACAGGACGGGCCATCAAGGTACCGATCGCTCCGGGGAGCTCCGATTCGCTTAAGGTCTCATCAAACTCCCTTGCAGACAGACCTCTCAGTTGAACACAGATTTCCCCCTGTTCGTTGCAAAGATCGATATCCAGTTTCTTAACTCGATCCGTCTTACTGCTTCCCTCAGCATATCGCACCCAGGCGTACATCTGAGCGGAGCACTTGCGGTGAACGGAAAGTTCCTGCAAGGCAAAGGGCAGGGATGGTTTTAAGGACCCTGCGGCTTCGGAGGGGTTGGTCTCACTTCCGTCCATCATCAGCCCGATGGAAGATTGCAGGGCGGAATCCATTAAGGCAGGATGCAGCGTATACTGATCTTGGGTATCGAGAATCACCTCAGGCAGGGAGAGCTTTGCCAAGGCCTGATTTTCTCCGAGACGGATCTCCTGAACACCCTGAAGTCCTGCGCCATAAACACCACCCAGGGACCTGTAAAATTGATAACACTGCTCGGCACCAATGCTTCCCTTGTTCATTTCAGAGCTAAGGTGAGACAGATCCAGGATCGGGACCGACGACCCCTGTTTTAGCTCACAACTCCCCTGAGAGTGAACTATTACCTCTTCTTCCCGGTCGGGGTCACTGTAGATTTGAAATTGAATCCGTTCATCTTCATCAGCAAACAAGCCGATGTGGACCTCTTGCGGATGGCTATTGACGGTTATCGGACGTATCCAAACAACGTTTTTCAAATGAATCTCATCCGATTCCTCATTAAATGTTCCCAGTGCCTGTTCAATAGCTGCTCTTGCCATTTCCAGGTATGTGACACCGGGTAGCATTTTCTTGTCATTGACCAGATGATCATTGAGGAAGAACTCTTTCCCATCAAAGGTGGAACTGAAACGCTGTTCCGCTAAATTAGAGGTATTTCGATGCAGCAGCGGGTGAAGGACAGAAACAGTTGCTGAATCAAGAACTAATGAAGATGAGTCAGTATTGACTAGATCGGTGACCCAGTAACGCTCTTTAGCAAACGGATAGGTGGGCAGGCTAATGCGTTTTGGTTTGACCTGCCCGTACAACTTGTTCCAATCCAGATCTAATCCTTTCACCCATAAATCTAATAAGTTGGAGTATTTTTCTTTAACGATCCATGCCTCAATGGCACTTTGCATATCCTCATCGTTTGCAAATAGAACAACGCTTTCTCTTTTATGTTTTAACCGGCCTAAATGCAGGCCTTTGACATTTTTTTCTCCCTTAACAAACCTCTCCAACTTATCAATAAGCTCCTGTTTTGACTGAACAATGATTGCAAGCCTTTGCTCCATCGCTTCACGGCCCACCTGAAGTGTGTAAGCAAGATTTTCAAGATTTATCTTTGAGTTTTCGGGAATCTTATGGTTTTGCAGTTTTTGGATTTGTTCAGTTTCTGATAAGGCTTTTTCCTGATCATATTGAAGGAAGCTTTGCAAGTTTTTCACATAGCTCTGCAATTGCTTTTCATTCTGGGCTGACAGCACTATTATGTGGTTTTTTCGCCTGCTTTCGGTATCTATGGACTCATCTTGTCGGTTATTGTCAAAATCACTGATTACAACATGGGCATAAGCACCTGAAAAGCCGAAACTACTGATTCCGGCAAATCTTCGTTTGCCTTCCGCTACTTTCCAATCTTCAATTTCTTCGTTTATTCGTAACGCTGAGTTTTCCAGTTTAATAAAAGGATTAAGCTTTTTGAAAAAGGGCATTCGTGGAATTTGCCGATACTTCATTTGTAGCAGGACCTTAACGACGCCCACTATTCCGGCGGCTCCTTCCGCATGTCCGATATTGCTTTTTACCGAGCCCAGCACACAAAATCCCTTTTTATCCGTATATTTTTTAAATGCTTTGGTTAACGCATTTGCTTCAATGGGATCTCCCAGCTTTGTTCCTGTGCCGTGAGCTTCCAGGTAGGTAATCTCTTCAGGAAGGACATTTGCAACCTGCCAGGCTTTTTCTATTACATTCAGTTCTCCTGAAACACTGGGTGCTGTGAGGGAAGGAGTATACCCTCCATGAAGAGCCGCTGAACCTTTTATTACCCCGTAAATGTGATCATTTTCATCCAGCGCGTCTTTTAGCGGCTTTAATAATACCGTTGCTATAGCCTCGCCAGGCGTATAGCCGTCAGCTGACTCGTCGAAACTGTTACACCGTCCACTTTTGGTTGATAATGCGCCAATTGCGCTAAAATAGCGATAATGCGGCGAGGCTAACAATAAATTGGCACCTCCCGCATAGGCTTGATCACATTCTCCATTTCGTATTGCACTACAGGCATGATGCAACGCGAACAGGGATGAGGAACAAGCTGTATCCATCGTAATTGAAGGACCTCTGAAGTCATTGATAAATGAAATTCGATTGGCAATCACCGTCTGGCCGTTGCCCGTTCCCATATAGGGATCCGTTCCAATTCTCAATTCATCAATTTTATCCTGATAATCACGAAAGCAGACGCCAATAAACACACCTGTGTTACTTCCCTTAAACGAACTGATTTTATAACCGGCATCTTCAGTACAGGCATACACGCTTTGTAACAGCAAACGTATTTGCGGATCCATCCATTCGGCTTCCCTGGGTGAGATCTTAAAAAATGTTGCATCAAATTTATCAACATCTTTAATAAAACTTCCTGATTTGCAGTACGTTTTATCCGGGACACCCGGCTCAGGATCATACCAAGGTTTATAATCCCAATGATCCTTTGGAATCTCTTTCATCAAATCCGTTCTGTTTTTTAAATGAAACCAAAACTCATCTACAGATTCGGACTCCGCAAAAACACCATGCATTCCCACTACTGCGATATCCCTTCTGCTTTTATCCCCCTCACTAAAAAGATGCCGCTCATTTTGGTTTTTTAAGGGCTTTGATTCCAACTCCACTGCCGACTCACTGGTATTATCCGATCTAATAACCTCCTCTGAATCTATTTCACTGAATTGAAGCAATTGTTTAAACTCGGTTGCTAACTCAGTTGCAAAATAAGTGCTCAGTTCCTCTATGTTCGGATATTCAAAAAACAAGGTTGGATACAAGTCTGATCCTATTTCTTTCTGAATCTCATCCGTTAACCCCGTTAACCCTACTGAATCAATTCCTATATCCATCAGGTTTTTTTCCGGTGTAATATCCGAAATGCTACCTACCAATGGCTTTAACTTTTCGATTAAATATTGACCTATTTCACTTTTCAGTTTATTTTGAATAGCACTATTTTTTAAATTTTTATTACTATTTGTCTCTTTCTCGATTATATTTATACTTTGATGAGAATGTTTTCCTCTTATCCTTTTTAAAGAACATCCTTTGTATTTTATACAATGTTCTCCGTCTTCGTTATAAATATCACCATCAAAAATAACTATTTCATCTGTTTGATTGATAAGTTTTACTTTGCCGTAGCCTGCACGGATTTTTTTAGATTTTTTTGCTATGATTTCATTAATACCAAAAGGCAATGAGTCAAACTGGTTTTGATCCTTTAATAAAGGAAACAAGCCCAAAAATATTACATTACTAACATGCGGATGTACCTCGTAATCCTCAAAATCTTCGATATTCTTTAGTTCAAACTTTGAGAGTGCATCTTTTTCTCCCTGATACATTGCGTTAATGATTTTATAGCTGTCATCCACTTCAATGACACTGGATTTATACAGTCCATCTATCTGACCTTTATCGATCTTTTCATATCCTTCTATCGCTTTTTCAAACGGGACAGTGCTGTTGAATTTCTCCTTGTCAGCATGTTCCAGAATGCCCTTAGCAGTGAGTTCCTGCTCATTTGTTCCTTTGAAAGTATAACGCAGTTCCATTTGAAGCGGATATTCTTTGCCGCTCCTAAAAACGCCAACTTTTACCCTTTCTTGATTTTTTTTGATTGCAATCGGCTTTACAAAACTCAAACGTTTCACACGAACACAGTCTGCTTCCGGGTTTTCTGAGAAATAGCTATTTATTAACAAGCTACCATGGGTGATTCCCATTATGGTTTGCTCGTTATTTACCAGATGGTCTTTCAAATACTGATCATCATAGTGGAAGGTTTTTGAGTATACTTCACTATCATGATCTTTGTTTTCAGACACTTGAGGATTGATTTTGTTTTTTTGGTTCATCTCTTTCCGCAATACTTCCAATTGCTTCATGCCTTCAACATCAGTCAGTTCGTTTGTTTTGATTTTTCTTAATATTTCTATTATTTCTTTGTTCATTTTCATCCTATTTATATCAAAATTTTCCAAAACTCATGTCATATATTTTAGGATTTGCTTTAGCTTTCCTTACCCGGCAAATAAATTCTCTGATCCAGATTTGGGAGGGGCTATCAGTTTATGGAGCAATTATTTATGCTTGGATAAGAGCTTAATAACTATCTTAGACAAATTTAAAATTTCTGAAATTTTAAAGATCAATAGATAGGTATTTCTCAACTATTTCACCTTCTGTGATAGTTTCATTTTTCAATTTATTAAATAAATCAAAATAAAAGGTATCACTGAATGGCTGGATATCTTGAATTTTTCCTTCTTTTTTATTATCTGCTTCCCACTCGTCAATACTGTTTTGTTGCGGGAGGAGTTCACCGGACACTCTGTAAGCTTCGTTATACTCTTCTATCACCATAGATGCACATGATCCGCCGGCACCAAATGAATTTAGCAACGCTCGTCGTGGCAGCGATTCGTGTTTACTGTTATTATCAGGTATTTTTTTGAAGTTCTCTTTCCACTCTTCCAGGCGATCCTGTAGCTTAACGGGGCTGCTTTTTAGTTTGATATTACTGTTCAACGGTTCGGCATGGATACTTGCCACCAATTGTTTATACTTCATTTGCAGCAGTACCTTTGTTAGTTGTGAAATTCCTGATGCGGCTTCCAGATGCCCGATATTTGATTTTACCGTTCCCATAGAACAGAATTCCTCTTCAGCAACCAGTCCTTTAAATGCCCGTTTTATTGCCACCACCTCAATTGGATCTCCCAACGGAGAGCCATTAGATGCCGCCTCGATATACTGGATGCTGTCTATGTCAATTGCAGCTTCCTCCAGTGTTTTTCTAATTAGATTGGCTTGTAAAACCGGGTCCGGCGCGGTGTACACCTGACGCCCCCCTACGTGATTAATATGACAGCTTCTGATAACTCCATAAATTTTATTGTTATCTTTGATGGCCTCTTTGAGAGGTTTCAGAATAACCGCCCCTACACCTTCTCCCGGTATATAGCCGCTTCCCTTTCCAAATGGCTTTGATCGATTACCGCTTCCCAAAAAACTGACGGCTTTTAACGCTTTGAACTTAGATGCACTTAAAGTAAGATTGATGCCGCCTGCAATCGCCATTGCTGTTTCTCCGGATCGCAATGCCTGGATTGCCAGGTAGATAGCGGTCAAAGAGCTGGAGCAGGCCGTGCTTAACGACATGCTCGGTCCCACCAGATTAAAGCAGTGAGAGACACGATTGGCAATTTCCCAATCATGGCTGTTCGAAGCCAATATTGCTGCATCTATGTTTTCTTCGTTATATTGGGATTGGTTATACATGGTTCCCACATAGACCCCGACTCCTTTTTGTTGTTGAGACTGATATGTCCACAGGCTATCTTTGCTGTAGCCACTGTCCTGTAACGCATCTCCCACGATTTCCAAAAACAGCTTCTGTTCGGGGCTCATGCGACCGGCTTCCGTTTCACCAATTTCAAAGCGATCATGATCGAACTCATCAATTCCTGTAATGAATCCGCCGTAGATAGGATCATCAGTTTCAAACCCCCTATTCAACCCTTTAAATCGATCCTGCGGTGCTTTAGTTATGCAATTTTTACCTGATTTCAGATTTTCCCAAAATCTGTCCAGATTAGGGGATTCGGGATATCTTCCCGCCAATCCGACAATTGCTACTGGATCGTTAGAATATTTATTGATCTCTTTTGCGTTGTTAAGCTGCTCACCGGTTTTTACGGGATCATGCCTTACACTCAATTTGGTGGTTTCCGGATCCCTTTGCATGGACTCCTTTGATGATTTCCATCTTCCAAGGAGCATTTTTCTGCTGTTTGGTTTATTTAAATTCTTTGCGATGTTCTCCTGACCGCTCTCTGCATTTTCAGCAGCTTCCGCTATGTGGCTATGATCAGCTTTTTCCTGCCGTTTAACAAATGTCTCAAATTGCCCTTGATGCTCTTCCATTAAGTACTCTGTTAATTCATCTATATTTGTGTATTCGAACAGCAGTGTTTTGGGAGAGGACCCGATTATCGTTTCCAATTGTTTTATTATTTGCATTTGCATAATCGAATCGACTCCATATTTTTCGAAATTTACATGTGTCTCTATTTTTTCTTCAGGCAATTTCAACTCTGTGGACAATACCGTTTTTAAATGACGACTGATGTGCATATCCAGGGATTCAATCGGTACTGAATGCTCTCCTACAGTTTGACTTTCCCTGACGATAGTTGACTGACCTTCTGGTTTGTCGAACGCTTTTTTTCTAATCTGCTCCAATTCTCCGTAAGTAACAGCCACTTGCCCGTGGTCACATGCTAAAGTAGTTTTTAGCGCATTGAATCCAACTTCCTTTGGCATCGGCTTTGTACCGAATCGTTGTTCAATGGATTGTTCATCGGCTTCATCCACATTCATTCCGCCTTCTTTCCAAAGAGGCCAGTTGATAGATATTGTCCTGCCTTTCCTTTTTTTTGCCTCAGCCAGCATATTACGGTGTTTGGCAAACCAATCCATGAAGGCATTGGCAACCGCGTAATCCGCTTGTCCTATGTTTCCTGTCACAGCAGTTCCGGATGAAAATAAAACAAAAAAATCGAGCTTCAGATCCTTGGTCGCTGCATCCAGGTTGATTGTTCCTGAAACCTTCGGGACCAGCACTTGTTTGAACTCTTCAATGTTTTTTCTAATAATAAAATTATCCGAAATAACACCGGCACAATGCACGATGCCGTTTATTACACCGAAGTCTTCAACCATGCTTTGAACCAGCTTGCGAATTTGATCTTCACTTGCAACATCCGCCTGTCTATACTCAACCCTAGTACCGGATTTTCTAAGTTTATGAAGTTTCGCTTTCGTTTCATTATTCAAAGAGGATCTTCCTGAGAGAATCAAGGTCGCAGATTTGGTGGTGTCGATGATTTGATGAGCGATGAGCAATCCCAATCCGCCGATTCCTCCTGTAAGCAGGTATACGCCTCCTTCTTTCCAAGGAGATCCTGTTGCTTCCACATTTTTAGGTAGTTCCGGCCAGGAACGAATTTGCCGTTCATCTTTGAGATAGCGAATTTCAGTGTCCGGGGTCTGCAAACTATTGGATTTGAGTTTTTCCACAAGGCTTTTTGCAGTTTCATTTCGAGAGATTAAGATAACCTGCCCATTAAACCTGGGATTCTCCAATCTGGCTGTTTTGAGTATTGCGGAAAGTGCAGGAAGAAATTGTTCCGCTTCATTGCTGCCGACAACCAGTTGCAAAAGCTGGTTTCCTTTTGCTTTCTGTTGCAAAATTTCTTTAATATACAAGAAGGTTTGTAGTGCATAATCTTGAAATCGGGCTGCCAAGCCTGTTTCCTTCGATTGTAAAGCATGGCAACTGCTCCTTTGCAGACTGGACTCAACAATTGCGGGAGAGATTTCTTCTAATCCGCAGAGCAGCACAAAGTGGTGTGAGTAACCCGTTGGAGCTGTGTCCATTAAAACGGGTTTTGCTTGCCAAACAGGGTGCGTGGTCAGCACTCCGACTGAGTTTACAGGTTTTGTTTCAACACTTTCTCTTTCCAGTATTCTTGACGAAAGTCCTTTCATTCGGACACAAACATTTCCCTGATCGTCAACAAGATCCAGATCCACTTTTTTGACCCTGTCCGATGCCGATTTATTTTTAGAATATCGTATCCAGGCATACATGTTCCGCGTGCAATTTCTGAAAACGTCAAGTTCCTGCAGGGCAAAAGGAAGAGTCGGATTCAAAGGCAGCACTTCATTATCCAAAGTCTTTTCCAAACCTACAGATCCCTGAAAAGCGGCGTCCATCAAGGAAGGATGTAATACATAGTGATCCAGGGTCTCTGTCATGGATGCCGGAAGTTCAAGTTTAGCCAGCACTTGATTTTCCCCCAGGTAGACTTCCTCGACAGCTCGATGCCCGATACCATAATCAAGCCCTGACGCACTAAATTCCTGATAACATTGATCGGAACCAAGCACACCCTTATTCATTTCGGAACGCAAGCTATCTACGGCCATCAGCGGTACAGTAGCCAAAGGTGTCAGTTCGCAGCTCCCTTGGGCATGTATTATATAGTCCTCTGATCCGTTGCTTTTGATGGTATAGACCTCAAATTGGATTTGATCGCTATCATCAGTGGATATTCCGATGTGAACCTTCAGGGCTTGGTTTGTCACTATCACGGGGCGTAACCAAACTACATTTTTTAGTTTCACTCCCACTGTTTCATCAGTCATCCTACTTGCAACCTGTTCAATTGCTGCTCTTGCCATCTCCAGGAAAGCAACCCCGGGCAAGACCTTGTCTCCATTAACCAGGTGATCGGAAAGGAAAAACTCCTGACCTGAAAAAGATGAGCTAAAACGCAATTCCGTCAGGTCGGAAGTGTTTTGGTGTAAAAGTGGATGAAGGAAATGGTTAGCGCTCGGAAGTGATTTGTGAATCGGTGTTTTCAGGGCTTCAGGCAGCC
>JANQLH010000267.1 GCA_028280735.1 SAR324 cluster bacterium
AGATACCAGGTGGTATTTCCGGCTGTTTCCTGGTTTTTGGACACACGACTCCATCTCGATTCACTATCGTTAGAATGACTCACCATGTACCTTCAAAAACCCTGGTATGATTCCTGTTTACCCTACACTGGCGTTAGTAATAAGGGGCGATGGCTTTTTTTGAAAATGCCGTCAAATTCGTTGAGTAATTTAAGCTTTCCCTCTTTACAGTTCGGACAGGAAAAAATATCGATACCCGTTAACTCGACCATCAGTTCGGCAGTGCTCTGCTTTTTCCTGTCTCGCTTGGGTGTTGTATCGTTGAGTAGGCGTCTGATGACTGCCAGGGTCGCCTTTTTTCGAGCATTTCCCAAAAAGCCGAAATGGCGAATCTTCATAAAACCACTGGGAAGTTCATGATACAGAAATCGCTTGATAAAGGTCTCTGCCGGAAGTTCACAAACCCTGGGGGCATAAGTCTGTTTGCGATCCCGATAGGAAAAAAAGACCTTCCCTTTTTCAAGAGCAAGCACTCGATGGTTTGAGATAGCCACCCGATGGGTATACCTGCCCAGGTAGTCAAAGACATGACGGGGAGATTTAAACGGTCTTTTGGCATACACCACCCATTTCTTTTCCATCAAACCAGAGAGAAGAGCCGCGAAGGTTTCTTTCTTTTTCAGTGCTTTGATAGAGTGAGGAAACAGCAGGTCTTGGTTTTTGTAGGCTTTGCGTAATTGACTGACATACTTTCCCTTAAAGACTTCTGACAGGGCCTTGACCGGGAACAAAAAGGTGTTTTTAGCCGGGACCCAACGCTGGTCTTCTTTTGAGAACACTCCCCCGGGAATAAGACAATGCAGGTGATAATGCGGATTAAGCTTCTGGTCCCAGGTATGTAACACCGCAGTGATCCCCAATTGTCCCTGCAGCTTGTGTTTGGAATCTCCGGCAAACGTGAACAATGTCTCCTTGACCGACTTGAAGAGGGTATTCAGCAACACCTTCTTGTTGTTCAGAACCAGGGGATTCACTTCATGCGGCAAGGTAAACACCACATGAAAACAGCCTACAGGAAGCAAGTCGGATTCCCTGGCTGCCAGCCATTTGGCCTTGTTCAAAGCCTGACACTTGGGACAATGCCTGTCTCGGCAGGAGTTATAGGAAATCTCAACATGGTGACACCGGTCACATTGACTGGAATGCCCTCCCATAGCGACCGTTCGGCAATGCTCAACATTAAATAGGATCTTCTTCTGGGTTGAGGTGACCGGATGATAGTTTTTACCATAGAGGCGCACCACATCGGCCACTTCAATGGTTGACCCAGCGGCGTTCTTCTGATCGAGTAATGCATCGTTCCCGGCTTTTCTTTTTTTATGGTTCATGATCGCTCTCCTCTTCACCCTTACTTTGATAAAAAGGACCCGCTGGTTTAGCCGATGCCATGGCTTCCATCAACCCATCCAAAGGAGATCGGGTTTGGTCCCACAAAACCCTGGTCACATGAAGATAGATCATCGTGGTGCTGACCTGGGCATGCCCCATGAGTTTTTGCACGGTCCTGATGTCTGCATGATCTTCTACCAGATGCGTGGCGAAGCAATGTCTTAAGGTGTGAATGCCAGCCCCTTTGGTGATACCAGCCTTTGTTTTGGCGTTTTTGTAGATCCTGGAAACCGTATCCCTGCACATGGATTTTTTCTTGTCTGTACTGTAAAAAAGCCAGTCTGTAGGACGATAGATAGCGTAGTAATGCTTCAGCTCCTTAAGAAGTGTTTCAGACAAGATCGTGTAACGGTCTTTATTGCCTTTTCCGTCCCGGACAAAGATGGTCATCCGCTTACTGTCGATATCCTTGACCTTTAGGTTTATCACCTCACCCAGTCTCAATCCTGCTGCATATACCGTCATCAATATGATTCGATGTTTGAAATTGGTTGAGGATTCAATCAGGCTAAACACCTCCTCCTTGCTCAATACGACAGGGAGGCGTTTAGGGGTTTTTCTTGGGGGAAGCACCAACTTCGGTCTTTCGTGGTTCAAAAACTGATTAAAAAAACAGCGCATGGCACAAATCACTACGTTGCAAGAACTGAAGTGCAGGTTTTTTTCGTTTGTAAGGTAAACAATATACTGTTGAATCTGCTCCTGAGTCAGATGCTGGGGCGGTAGATTACAATGAGTTGAGATATTCACCACAGCTCTGAGATAAGACTCCTTGTTTCATCAGTACATCCCTTGTGTGGAATTCGATGAAAAGGGGGAATTTGAGCCACATGCCATTAACGCTGAAGAATGGGGGCATTTTCTCTGTGAGCTCTATGAGCAGTGGTATCCGAACGATGCCTACAACGTGTCTATCAGGTATTTTGATGCAATTCTTGGCAAAATGGTAGATGGCGCATCAGCTGTTTGCACGATGGCTGATAACTGTTGCCAGTATTTTGTTGTTGAGTATAACGTCGATGTTTATCCCTGCGATTTTTTTGTTGAGGCTCGATATAAGCTTGGCAACATTATGGAGGACTCCCGGGAGAAACTCCTCCATTTGTCAGATTATCAAAACTTTGGATCACAGAAAAAAGAGTGGCATCCTCAATGTTCCACCTGCGAAGTTTTATCTTTGTGTGCTGGTGATTGCTTAAAACACAGGGTTTCTACTGAATTTGATGCAAAAAATCTTAGTAGACTTTGTGAAGGGTGGAAGCGGTTTTACGAATACACCCAAGAAGGATTTGCTAAGTTGAGCGACTCAATCAAGGAGCAGCGGGCTTTGGAGCAATCGCAGTTTCAAAACCCACAGAGTTACAATCGATCTAATCCTGGGAAAATTGGGCGAAATGATCCCTGTCGGTGTGGTAGTGGGAAGAAATTTAAGAAATGTTGTGGGTTGAAAGGGTCGGTTTGAGGATTCTGCACGCCTGCCACTGGTTATTCGCGCACCCTGGCTGGTTAATGACCCCGGTTCACAGAGAGATCAGCTTTCGCTGAATATCGACATTGCCCCAACCTTGCTGGATCTAGCCGATGTTCCAGTCCCAACAGGGATGGATGGACAAAGTCTGCTACCTGTACTCAAAAACAGTGAAACAAAGGGAAGAGAAGCTTTCCTGATGGAATTCTGGCGATACTATCCGGAAAATACACCAAGTTATAAAGGAATCAGAACCGACCGCTACAAATACATCGAATTCGAAAAGGGCCGTTCCCCCTGGCTCTTCGACCTGCAAAACGATCCTAAAGAGCTCAAAAACCTTTTCGGAACTGCCGAAGGAAAGGCCATCCTACCGATGATGAGGCGTTATCTCACGGATTATAATAAATCCCTGCAGAGGAAATAGGGTCAGGTCTTTAATCAGTCCCCCGGAGAAAATGACGGGAAGCTGAAGATGTTTTTTACTTTTTTGTCTAAGGGCTCGATGAGCTCGGGGTAAGTGACATCAGGGAGAACGGCGATGTCGTAGATTTGGGTGACATCGCCTTCGAAGCAGATTTCGCCGATAATACTGTTGTCATCGAGGTTGATGATCCAAATTCCGCAATAGGTTTCATCGTATTCATCAGCGATGGGTGGTTTATTCTTCATTTTGCTCTTTCGGGTTTTGGAAAGCCCTACAAACATCAACGGTCCCCAGAAATCCATTCCTCGGGTGAATCCTTGAACCTTGGCGATTTGCTTTAACTCTTTAACTTCCGGGTCAAATCGATTGACTAAGCCGTAACCGGAATTACAGAAGTACACATACCCCTGATACCACCTGGGAGAATGCGGCATGCTTAAATTCTCCAACAGAATCTCATTGGTTTCCACATCAATCAAAGTGCCGTTTAATTTACGATCGCCCAACCACGCTTTGGCCTGATCTTCCTGGTCGAAAGTGGTCACATATTTTGGTCGCCCGTTTTTCATGCCCATGCCATTTAAGTGGCAACGGTCTTCAGGCTTCAATTCCGTGATGAAAGGAGGCGTCCATCTGGGCACAAAACTATAATCCGGCTCAATGGTCGCTAAACAGGAAAAGGCACTGTTTACGATCCATAATCCGTCATTCCCATAGGCAATGTCATGGATGTTGATCATACCGGTAGTGTGACTGGCCGTTGGGGTGAAACACCCATCCACCTTTTTTGAATCCTCCAAACCCTGGATCACGGAATCGTTACGACCAAATTTGACGATCTCAGTGTGCGTCCCCAAAGTGATCTGCTCATCGTTGACCACCAGCCCCATAGGACGCCTGAATCGTTTAATATTAGTGTCTATGGTCTCACCGTCCGACCGGATTAGAAACAACGCTTGTGATTGATAGCTAGTAACAGCGAGTGAAATATTCAAGCCCTTTAATATTCCAGGAATATTGTTGGTATAGCGACTCCCAAAATCAAAGGGTTTGATCTCGTCTTTTCCTTCCATCTCATCGACTCTCTCGTCTAAGTCAGGAGATGGTGCAATTTGTTGAATATCTTTCATATGTTTTTATAAGGATTAACGTTTTCCAATTTATTCTACTGTAAAACTTTTAACTTCCGAATCTGTCTCGCCGCCATTTCCATCTTTGGCGGTCACCTTCCAATAGTATGTTTGTCCCGAGGTGAGACCGGTGACTGAAATTTCCATATAGCCAGGTTCTCCTGAATCATCATCCTCTGAGCCACCCGAACTATCGCTGTTGGCACAGCTGACCAGGCCGATCATTACCAAATAAATAATAATCAGGTATTTTTTCCGGTGTTTGATGGATAGGGAAGCCAGTGGCAAGCCGCCTAGCAAAAAGAACAGCAGAAACCAGTTTTCGAAATCCCACTCATGGTTTACAGATTCATTGCCGCCTTGAGCAAACACAACCTGATTCCAAGGTGGATTGAATTTGTCTTTGTCTGAACTGGAAAGATTATTAGCGTATTCCCAAATATAAGACGAGCATCCAGTAAAGCTGACGTCATCACAAGCGGATATCTGGTATGTTATTGTATCACCGTCCGGATCAGTAGCATTGTTCCAACCTAGTGTGACAGGGGAAGAAACAGTTTCACCGTCTTTTGGCGAGGTTAACTCGGGAGCGGAAGGGGCATCGTTGATTGATTTGGAAAGAACCGTGGTGGTTTGATTGGTGATTATATCTGTTCCATTATTAACTTCAATCGTAAAAGTAATTGTTTCTTGGCTACCGACGCTAACCCTGTTTTCAGCAGGCTTAAATACGACACCCTGAATGGCGCTGGTTGCATTACTTACTGTGTTGATTGCATAAGATATACTGCCATCTCCGTTATCGGTAAAGCCTGAAAGCTCCGAAAAGGAACCTTTGGCCTTATTATCTAACTTTACGTTTACACTGATATCCGTCTCGTCATCAAATGTCACACCAGAGAAAGGAGTAATGGTGGATTTATCATCTACGGTTTGGCCAGAAACGGTTCCGAAAACAACGGGATAAGCTTTAACTGTTACTTCCATCGTCTCTGACACCTGGATATTATCTTCATCTTCCATTAATAAATCGAAAGTAATGACTTCAGTGCTGCCTGGAGTCAAGCGATCAGCTGTAGGCGTTAGCTCTAGTCCCTGAAGCGCAGTTTCGAGAACTGCCTTTTTCGCCGCCGCAAATGTATAGCTGCCATTGCCATTGTTGGTTAATACAGGTGCGCCCCCGGTAGATTTTGCCAGCGTTCCTTTTCCGGCATCGTCTAAAGTTATCGTTAAATCTATATCTTCGTTACAACCTTCCAAAACTCTAACATCAGAAAACGGTTTAAAATTGCTGTTGTTTTCTCCTATCGACTTATCGCTTCTGGCTCCACCAAAAAGCGCAGGAGCTGAGGTCGTACACGTTGTCGGCGTTGTTGTTGTCGGTGTTGTCGTGGTTGTCGTTGTTGTGGTGGTTGTCGTTATCGTTGTAGTCGCATTTTGTATAGTATTCTTATTTATAATCCCAGCTTTTTTATTACCTTGTTGAGTCTGATGCAAATAAGCAAATTGCTTCCCAAAGTCATTCCCGCTGATCTCACTGGGCCGTGTTTGTTCCGCATTCATCAGTTGGTTTTCTTCTAAAAATCGAAGGACATTAAATGTATTTTTTTCACTATTGAATTCCGGCTTTTTAATGTCTCCATTGCCAAATCCGCCAAACGCCTGTCGTTTAGCTCCCATACCCGGATATGATTCTTTCTGCTCTTGAATAAAAACGGATGCGCTTCTTTTTCTATTTGATAATACTCTTGAAGAAACAAAAGTGTTTCTGAGTCTAATTGTAGAAATATTCAATCGAGAAGATGCATTTGCAAAAGGAGAAGCCAATAGGGCCGCTGGAATACCCAGTAATTTGGCAACTCTTTTAAACGTCTTTTTTTTCATGATTGGCTCCGGTATAAGTGTATGTTGGGATCCCTATTGATTTTAACCTTGTAGTATTTAAACCAGGCTCATCCGCGAAGTCTCGTTTTCGCTGTAACAAGGGTGTGTCCTTGTATTAGCTACCTTCGTTCAGAAATTATAGCCACTTACGGTTGTATTAAGCCCTATCCAATGAACAGTGTTATTCTCATGTCATTCGTTCCTCACTCCTGAGAATAACAAAAGCTATCTACTCTTTTACATAGTGCTATAGGTATTCGCTTGTTAAATTGAAATCTCCACAACTTTATCAATTTTGCCCGATAAAAAGGCAAGACATTTTTACTGGCAAATTCCGGAAAACTTCCAGGAAACTAATTGAAATAACTTGGGAATAATGTCAAAAACGACAAATATTTAAAATTAAGTGATTGATGCTGAATCTTAATAATCAATAGGAATTAGCCCACTATTTTTGTATTGATTAGTAATATTGAAATAATTTCCTTTTTCTCCGGATACGCCTGTTTTTATTTTATACTTCCTTTTAAAAACAATATATTAGACCCCTGTTTTTCCAGTTTTTTACCAGTAGTTTTCTATTGCCAAAAATCAACATCTATTTGATGAAATCATGCTCACTAGTTTAAACAAACAATGAGGGAAAGATGCTTCGACGGAATGGGCTCAGGATGCTTATGTTAAAACTTCAAACTCAGAAGACTCGGACGAGGGGGGACACGTTGTATCAATCGATAGCGATTGGATGGTGATCGGCGTTCCGCTTGAAGACAGCGATGCAACCACTATCGTCAGATAACAATGATTCAGCATCAAGTGGAGCTGTATATATTTTTAACAGATGATATTTATTGGTTAGGGTAGGTCGGCTTATTTCAATTGCGGCGTCAGTTCCGATAGGGCGCTTTCCAATTGTTCCCTTTGGATTGAGTGGGTTTTACAATTGGCCAGCACAAAATACGCTGTATTGATTACATGGGTTAATCGTGGGCGTTGGGGGCATTTCTCAATATTAAGATACTTGTCCAATGTCCGGGCTCTTTCCCAACCGTTTACATCGGTATTGACTTTCCAGAATCCGCAAGCTTTTGCTAAATCCACCTTCGATGAGTTGGTGGATTCAATCCAATAGCTGACGGTCAATTTCATGGTTCTGACAACTTTTTGGTGCAGCGTTTCTGCAGGTTCACCATGATTTATGGAATCGCTGATTTTATTTAAGGTTAGATCAATTATCTTCAAATCATCCGCCAACTCCGGATGATCGATTATCGCTTTATTGGTTACTCGGCTTAATGACTCTTCAACACTTCTGATCCGACTGCGATTCCGGTTTAGCTCATCAATTATCTGCGACCCGTTCGTAGCTAACAGGCCCTGAGCCAGTTTTGCTTCAGGTGGATCGCTCTCTTTGATAATTAGTACAAACAGGTTTTCATCATCCAAATCAAGTGCTTTAATGACCAGGCTATTATTTTGATTGGCTTCGGAATATGTCAATCGAACCTTCTCGTATGTTTTATCGCTTCCCGGAGAGATCCTATCTTCAAATAAATCCATATTCACTTCTTCCAGAACCTGATCTTCAACAAAAAACGACCTATATGATTGCCCCAAAACAGCTTGGACTTTGCATCCTGTCAATTCCTGAAACGACTGGTTGCAGAAACTGATCGAACCTTCTTCTTCAATCACCATCATAGGGTCGGGAACAGAATCCAGAATATCAGTTAGCTTCCGTTGCAGCATATGCAGATGCTGTTCGTTTTGCTTTCTTTTTTTCAGCTCTTCTTTTAAGTAGATATTTTGTTCCAGTGTCTGAAATGCTTTTTTAATGGTTATTTGTGATTGTACCCTGGCGATTAGTTCGTCTCTTGAAAATGGTTTGGTCAGGTAATCGTTGGCGCCTAAGGTGAATCCCTCCACCAAATCACTCACCCGATTCTTGGCTGTTAACATGATAATGGGGAGTTGGGAAGAGGTGTGTTTCTTTCTCAATTCCCGGCACACTTCGTATCCGGTCATTTCTGGCATCATGATGTCCAGCAAAACAATATCAGGAACTATCCCCTTCTCAATTTTCTCTATCAACTCTTTTCCGCTGGATAGAAGCTCAAAAGGAATGTTTTCCAAGGCCAGGAAATTTGCCACTACCTGCAGATTAACGGGTTCATCATCCACTACAAAAACTTTGGTTTGGTTTTGTTTTTCATCGATATTTTGTACAGTTGTCACATTCTGCTGGGAGACCTCAACAGGTTCAACGCTTTTTATCTCATTTACATCCAAATCATCAGCCGGTTTATCGGTGATCGGTAAGGTAAAGTAAAAGGTTGATCCTTTACCTAATTCTGATGTAACCCAGATCTTTCCCTCATGCAATTCAATCAGTTTACGGGTTATGCTAAGGCCCAATCCGGTTCCTTCCGAACTCCTTGATTTGGTATGCTGATACTGTTCGAACGATTTGAAAATCAGCTTAAACCGGTCTTGAGGAATTCCAACGCCCGTATCACTGACCGATGCTTCAATGAAGTCACCCTTTTCAACTGCCGAGACGGAAATAGTCCCCTGATTGGTAAACTTAATGGCATTTCCCACCAGGTTGTAAAAGATCTGTTGAAGCCTGTTTTCATCGCCCAAGACGCATTTTATATCTTTGGGAATCTCATTTAGAATCCGTACTTTTTTGCTTCCCGTTAACTGTTTGGACACTGTCAAAACCGTGTCAGCAATCGCTCGTAGGTCGACTGCTTTAAGTTTTAGCTGCAAGTCTTTGTTTTCCAGCTTGGAATAATCCAAAATATCATTAATCAATCCGGATAAACGAGAAGCAGAGGAAACCACCAATGATAAATTTTCAATGGCTTTTTTCGGCAATTTTCCCGCTACACCTTTGAGAAGTGAGTCGGTTATACCTACGATTCCGTTTAAGGGCGTTCTCAGTTCATGGGAAGTATTGGCAAGGAACTCATCTTTTAGCTTATCCAGGTCATTCAGCGCGATGTTTTTTTCCTGCAGCTCATGGCTCATTTTTTCTACAGAAGTAAAAGCCCTGGAGAATCGCATGGAAAGGAATAACGACTGAATCATGATAAAAAACAACAGCCCCCAATTAAACAGTTCTTTACCCTGGATGATATGATTTACGACCAATACGTCATTGATAAAAACAATTACGATCACTAAGAATCCCGCTAAGAACAAAAATGCGCCCTCCTCCCTTTGCTTGATAATCTGGTAAAAAAAATATAGCCAGTAAAGCCCAATACCGATCGAGAGTATTTCATGAACGAACAAGAATTTTCGAATCAAAGTTAAGGAAAAAAAGATTGTCAAACCAATTGCAAAGTAAGTGACCACTCTGGAGATTTGAACCAGTCTGAAATAAACGATTTTCGGGAAAGTGTGATATCCAAAGGCAAGTAACCAGTAAACAGTTAAAAAATACCCAATATAAGTTACTCTAAACAAGTATTCCTGGGGTAACCAAAACAAAAACACATCAGATAAACTGGAATTGTGTAACATCAACCTTAAGGCGATAAAAAAACACAGCAAGCCGAAATACAATGTCGATTGATTGGTCCTTCTGAATAGAAAAAGTGAAAAATGGTATATAGCCATTATTAAAATGGCGCCAAACGAGAACACCTGCAAAACTGATTCGGATCCTTCCAGCTTCTTAAATAACTGGGGCGTACCGATAAAAACCTCATTTTTAAATCGATCCTCCAATTTGTAATGAGACAACACTTGGATTTTTAACTGTCTGGTTCCACCATGGTTTAAAAAAAAAGCGGTTTGTTTGGGGTAGAGTGGAGAATAACCGGAGACTTTTTCAGAATCAAATCCGTGATGCAACAGCAGCTCATCATCTATCCAAAGTCGAAATGAAACGCGCCGGGAATGGACCTTCAAAGCCAGGACTTTTGGATCAGAAGGCAAATGTATGTCCAATGTGTAAAATTGCGCTTTTGCACCTTGAGCCCCTTGAGTCTTTAAATCACTTTGAGTTGGATTCTTTTGCCGCTTCCAATCACCTGTTAAAGAGACAATGCCCTTCTCCTCGAATTGCCAGCCAGATAAATCGATATTGCCGTTGATTATCTTCGGATCAGCCAGCACCAAGCTGTCTGAGAGACAAAATAGGAGCAAAACAGCAGTCCAAGCATAAACGTGAAGTTTTGGTTTTAAATAGAATTTATCCATTTGGATGTTGTATAATGCATATCACAACAAATAGAAACAGAGCACTTGAAAGCAGTCAATCATTTTTGTTTGGATATTTCAATAGGGAAATGGGCAAGGTTAATTCATATGAGGGAAAATTTCTCAACGCAAAACTGCCGGAAAAAACCATTTGGGGAGACTGATTCTTAATACAATTTGGGACTTGATTTTTCTTGTCTAAATGTCATTGTCGCAGCTGGTACTGCAAGCTTTTTTGTGTAAATGTCTTCAAGATTCTAACTTGTTGAAAAACGGGAGGTTTTGCCTCACTTTTCCTACCGGAGTAGATCTCCAGTGAACTTCCATCTTTAATGCGATGAAAGCCATCAATCGATAGCAAGCATTTTCACCTGCTACGATT